>WQVG01000003.1 GCA_009781675.1 Candidatus Bathycorpusculum acetigenes
AGACTTTGCTCACTTTGACGACTACTTGGAAGCAGCAAAAACTCGATCTCCACGATACTATGACGCAAAAACTAGTCGAAGCATGGACAAAACAAAGAAACTAAAACAAGCTAAACACATACAAAACGTTAAGTCTTGGTGTGATGATAGCGCTTGGGTGTTTAGTAATCAATAAATATGCCCTACATGTGTAACTATTGGGGTATGGGATGCCGCAACGGGTTGTTTGTCATGGTTGTAGTAATGTCCTATATGAAGGTACTGAATTAAAACCGCCGGATGAAATTATTCAAATGCACAGCGGAAAATGCCCAAAATGCAACCGTAAGCTGTCTCTATTGCCCATAGATATTGAAATTAAGCCCATAAACAAGCGATGATAGGTGGAAACTATGCAGGCATCATCTGATTTTTCCTCAGAGACCCACTGGGAAATGGCTGCTAAAACCAAGATGGGTAAATACCTAACAAGGCTCGAAACAGGTTTTATCTCTAAATCCATAGATTTATCCCAAAAGAATCTCTCAGTGATGGATGTAGGTGCTGAAGCAGGACGCTTTTCATTACTTCCCCAAAACAGTAAAGCTCAAGTCGTTAGCATAGACATAAATGCATATGCGCTCAGACGTCTCAAACAGAAAAGTCGTCATGTAAATATTATCTTGGCTGATGCACGAAACCTGCCGCTGAAAGGCGGCGTATTCGATATAGTCTTTATGATTGAGGTGCTAGATTACATTCCCGAGTTGGGCCTCGCTTTAGGGGAATGTAGGCGTACCCTTAAGCCTGGTGCTTCTGCGGTTCTATCGTTTGGTAACAAATCAAGCATAAAAGCACGCCTAAAGGCGATGCAGGGAAAATCGTATAGGCACTCCTATGGTGAGATGATACGCTGTCTATCTAAAACAGAGTTTATAATTAAAAGGAAGCTGGGATACAGTTGGTTGCCTCTGGGCAGGACTTCACAGAGCAGTATAGTACCTGCTTTTGCCGCTTTAGAGAAAATTTTTGGACTGCGCCGAATCGTGCGGTATAGCCCTTGGGTGATCATGCATATAACAAGACCTTCTCAGACTATCGAACATGTCTAGATATGTTTGGAAAGCCATAAATAAACCTCCCATGTGTAAAATAGTACAAACGGAAATATACACTGGAGAGATGGCCTAAGTTGGGGGAAACATTCAAGGAACGACTCGGCAACAGCTTCTCAGGCTTCAACAGGTTCGGAATTCAAGTGAGCCACGGCACAATCCTAGCGTGTGCAGCGTTGCTTCTCATACTCTTTGTTGCGGTTACTATTCGTCTGTTGCCGCTCCGATGGGAAAACCTCTCGGCAGGCACCTCGTTCCTTAACGAGTTTGACCCCTATTATCAGCTTAGCATAACTAGGCACATGGTAGACAACGGTTTGCTCTCACCATATTATCCTGCACCCTGGATTGACACAATGAAGTGGTATCCCGCAGGGTTAGATATGTCCACTTCTTTACCTGCCCTGCCGATGACAGCGGCTGTTCTCTACAGCATCGCCTCCGTTTTTGTGTCAAATATCGATTTAATGACTTTCTGTGCAATTTTACCGGCGTTTATGGCGGCAGTTTCCTGCCTTATTCTCTACCTTATAGGTAAAGACATGGGCGGCAGAACTGTTGGCTTATTTGCCGCGTTATTTCTCGCGTTGGCCCCGTCTTTTCTGCAGAGAAGCTCCTTGGGCTTTTTTGATACCGAAATTCCTGGTGTATTGGGTTTAGTTCTCTTTACATTCCTCTTCCTGCGTTCTCTAGACGGTAATCGTTCTCTTAGGGCCTCACTATTATACTCTATAGGTGCCGGCTTAGCGTTAGCATACTTTATTTCCGGTTGGGGTGCGGCATACTATATCATTGCTTTAGCCTGCCTCTTTGTCTTCGTTATGGTTCTCCTCAAACGCTACACTCCACGGATGCTTGTAACCTTCAGCCTAACCTTTGGCTTAGCTCTGATGATCGGAACCAAAGTTCCCTATATCGGGCTTGGCTACCTGACTTCAGGTGCAATTTTGCCTGTCGCGGGAGTGTTTGTAGTGCTGATAATTGCAGAGCTTATGCGCAATAACCTCTCTATAAAAAATAAGTTAACCCTCACAGTTGTATCGTTGGCTGTCTTAGTCAGCGGTTTTATTGCCCTCGCGTTAACAGGTTCACTTGCTAGTCTTGCAGGCAAATTTATCACTGTCCTAAATCCCTTTATCAGATCAGGTTCACCCCTTGTTGATTCCGTGGCTGAGCAGAGACTATCAGGATGGGGTAATGTCTACCTTGAATTTGGTATAGGTATTCTGTTTTTCCTAATCGGTTTGTACTTCACAATACGCAAACCAACTAACAGAAACATCTTTATGTTGCTTTTCGCAACGACTTCATTATATTTTGCAACCTCAATGGTGCGTCTACTGGTAATCTTTGCACCGGCATACGCCATACTCGCCGCTATAGGCATATTTAGTCTGGTGAAGCCATTCTGTGCCAGTCTAAAAGTTCCATCTAAAAACATCGTGAAATCCAAACGAAAACTGATACGGGTCAGCAGAGAATACAGCGGTTTGGCTATCTTGGTCATATTTGTGCTTCTTATGACGAACCTAGCGGTTTCACCACAAACCGGTGGTATGCCCCGATCAGTATCACAGGCATATACACCTACTGCAATCAGCGCTGCCAGTCTTCCAGTGGGTGGGCCCGACTTAACCGCGCCTATTCCTGCATGGTTAGACGCCGTCACTTGGTTAAAAGAAAACGCTAAATCAACTGATGTTACGGTTATGTGGTGGGACTACGGCAATTGGCTAAGTGATCTTGGTAACGTGACCAGCTTGGCAGATAACACCACTGTGAACAGCACCCAGATAGCAAATGTAGGTTTCATGTTCATGGGCAGTGAAGAACAAACAATGAAGATGCTCTCCGCATATGGCAAAGCAAACGTCAAATACATTGCGATCTTTATGGTATTACTCGTCCAACCCGGTGGAACAGATGATGCCCTCTATGTGAGTACAGCAGGTTATGGTGACGAAGGCAAATGGATGTGGATGGCCCGTATTTCAGGGCAAGATAAGCAACGGTTCATAGATCAAGGTTTCATAAGCGAAGCAGACGCTTGGACTGATGAATCATCCTTTGGCCAAACCTCAAATTATGGTGTGTGGGAATGGAATGAACGCGGCGAAAGCGCCACTATAAAGAAACTCATGAACTTTGTAACTATAGCATATGTACAACTCTTGGAAAATTCGGGTATAACAGTTTATGTTGATCTTCCAGACGAACCTCAAATGCCGGAATACTTCGAATATGCAAAATTTGCGGGCATAGAAACCGCGCCTTTCCAATATGGTGGATTAGTGCCGGTTGTAGCAATCTTTGAGGTTAACTGGACCGCATACAATACGGCGCACCCATAAATCGTAGGTAGGTTGCGTCACAAAAGTGTTTCCAAGGGTTCCTGACCAGCACAAAGTTGGGCGTCCCTTAATCCTAAACGGTTTGGGCGTTTTCTACGTCCTATTCACAACCGTTTATCTTTTTTTAGTTTATTTTTTGCAACAAAGTTCTAACCCTGAGCCAGTTTCATCTGCATTCACATTAGCTGCCTGTGTCCTCTTTGGCGGCTTTATGGGGATGATGGATGACTGGATAGATCTAAAGTGGCGCTACAAAGCATTTATGCCCCTCATAGCTGCGCTACCGCTGATTTACTATGCCCAGACAATCAACGTCAGAACAAGCATAATACTGCCCTTTGTGGGGTTAGTGGATTTTGGCATCTTCTATTTCTACCTTATAATTCCCTTGATTGTCATGATAGTGACTAATGTTGTGAATCAACTTGGTGGTTTAAACGGACTTGAATCTATCTGTCCTGCTATAGTCATAGCTGGATTGATGGCTTTCTCGCCAAACTATCTACTCATGGTCGGACCCCTCATGTTCTGGCTGATCTTAGCGGCATTTAATTTCTCAGGTAAAATATTTGTCGGAAACACAGGCTCATTTGCAATAGGTATGACGGTCGCTTCTTTTGCTGTTATATCTGACTTAAAAGTTAACCTATTTGTTTCAATTTTGCCCTTCATTTTCAACTCCGCTCTAATATTGCTCTCAGCGTTTTTTTCAGGCAAAAAAGCTGCTGTAACCTTCGATGGTAAAAGACTCTGCTCTGACCGCAGAAAAAGCCTTGTAACAATCATAACCTATCACCGTCCTCTTACTGAGCGCCAAGTAGTCTTGATCATCTCATGCATTGTTGCACTGTTTACATTGCTTGGCATATTAATTCAGATGTTATAAACCGATTTATAGCCGTTCATTATTAATGTAGTTGGTAATCAAAAAGGGCTAGTTTGCGCGGATGGGCGTCTTTGTTTGACTTTTATCGGCAGTTTTACTTGCCGATTGCGCGTATCATCCGTAGTCGGTTGGGCTTATTCTGCAACTGCAATGTAGTCATCTGTAGGTGCAGTCACTATCTGCTTTGGAGTACTGGTTTTATAGTGTGTCCAAGGCATGCTCGATTATAAACATCTCAGGTCCTGTAGTCATGGAGCCTGCCACAGCTGCGTGGCTGTTAGCGATTAAGCCTGTGCCAACATAGGGGATGCCGCAGTTAATCGTGCCTACATCAACGGGAACCTTGAAGACACTTTCGAGGGTTTTCTTTTCTTCCTCTTTTAAAAGTGGATGCGCTAAAACGCCCTTGTTGGTTGCCGTTGCAAGAGAGCCAACGTAGGGCAGAGCGGCGATTTCGGTGGGTACTGTTTCCACGCCTAATGCGTCTGAGATCTGCTCGATTTCTTTGGGCTTGAAACGGGGATCTACGACTGCGCCTCTGTCGTTGGCAAGTATAAGGTTGCCATAGGCAGTTTTTTTGTTTTCCATGATGGTAATATTGCCTGTGAAGACTTTCTTTATGTGTTCGAGTTCTTCATTGCGGATGGAATTGGGTAACAGCATACCGTTACTGTTTGCGCAGGCTAAAGCGCCGGCAAGAACTGAGCCGCTGATGGTGGTGTAGATGAGCTGAGCTTTGAGCCAATCCGCATATTCCTGTGCTTTATCTTGGGGAACCATAACTGGAATAATCACTATATTCTCTGTTGCCAGGGAGTATACGCCTATGCTTGCGCTCCCCACGATGCTGGATAGGTAAACAGTCAAAAACCTTCACTGTCCTTGTGATTGAACATACTGTTCTAGACTCACCCATTTAAAGTTCGCGGAAGTCATTGTTTCTGTTTTAATTTCTGTCTATCTGTCTTTGTACTTGATTCTCAGTTTAATTATAACTGAAATTTCCAGTGTTGTGCCCCGGTATTAGATCGGAAAATACGCGGAAATATTTTTTTGAAAGTGTACCCTTATCGACAGTTAGTTTCAACGGTTATCCTAAAGTCAGGCAGAAGTTGGAGTTTGAAACTGTTGTTTGATTCATTGTGTGTACTTGTTATTTGTGCTCAGAACATAAGTCATGTGGTCGTCTACAGCTAGTTTAGGCTCAACTATAGAGACGAACTAACGTTTGTGGAATTAAAAGCGTAGCGGGTATCCACCAAAAACACCGCAAAAGATAGCGTAGAAGGATCGGAGACGTTTCGTGTTGTTTCTTTGAGTTTTGGGAGATAACAATGATGTGCTGGGCTTGTTTGCTGTTTGAGCATAGATATCTCCATTGGGATATTGTAGCGATTCGATATGCTATGCCTGAGTGAATAATGCCTAATTTATTACATACTTCATTCGTTAAATTTTAAGTTATTTTTATAAATAATTTAAAAATAAAAAAGATTTGTTTTACTGGTTTTCTGCCAAGTAAACGCTTATGTAGCCGTCTTTATCTTTGGTTATACGCGTTTTAATTCTGCGTGGAGGTTTCTCTATTCCTCTTCCCCAAACTTTTTCGTTAACTTCTTGGCTGACGAGAACCTGCGGTAGTTCCTCAGTTTCCTCTTCTTCAGTAACTTTTGTCTGCAGTTTCATATGTTTGGCTGCAAAGATTTTGATAATTTGTATCGCGCGGGGTGCACGTTTCTTAGGTGGTCGAATCAAGGCTCTTTGGAGTGGAATAGTGTAAAACCTTTCTTCAACGATATCGTCGTCTTTCTTCTTGCGTTTGGCTTTGGCTTCTTCTTCTTTTGTTTTTTCTGTTTTCTGCGGGGCTATCTCCTCTTTAGCTACCGCTTGTTCTGGTTCAGCAGTTACTTCTAGTGATTCTTCATCTGGTAATTCTGCTAACTCTTCAAGTTCTTCTTGCAGTACTTGTTCTTGTTCAGTTTCTTTTGTCATGGCTATTTTCTCCTTACGGCTTTATCTTACTGGTCCGCCAGTTACGCCTAGATTTTGGGTTCATTCTGACTTTGCCGTCGGTTCTTGCTATGACCCATGTTGGAACGGACTGCGATTCTCTGCCGGCTTTAGCTAAGCGGAGTTTTTTTGCGGTTGGTTTTACTCTTGCCATTTTCTCATATCCTTCTGATAGTTGTCTCTCGCTTCCGTGATTGAAGCTGAATTAGGATCGACTTGAGCTGGGTATCTGAGAGGGGAATCGGCAACCTGCCGGCCTGGGCCATCTCGATGAGCTGCAATTCGATTTGCTCAGCAAAGTCCCGTTTAACCATCTTGAGGTTATTTAGCCTTTGCCGTGCTTCAGGTGCCAAAATCTTTGCTAAGAGCACCTGTTTTTGTTGCTCGATCTGTTGTTCGGCTTGAGCCTGCCTCTGCTCGTCGCTTACGCGGTTCTGCATCGAGAGAAGTTTTCTTTTGCGAATTTGCTCAAGCTCGTCATCTGCCATGGTTCCCTATTCGCCTTGATACTTCTTGAGCTCAGGAACAGCTTTGTAGAGTTCCTTTGCTAGGTCTCCTGCAACTTCCTGTGACAGCTTACGTCCTTTAGGAGTCATAATTCTGCCCTGCGGACGGGTAATCTGAATTAAACCTGCGGCTTCAAGTTGTTTGAGCGCTTTGCGTATGTTGCTTCCTCCGGATTTTGCCGCCCGATTGGGTTTACTGCCACGGTTTTTTCTTCCACCGTAGTCTGAACGGAGGTTTTCCAGCCCGATTGGGCCGTGAACGTACACTTTACGCATTATGGATGCGCTTCTTGTATACCACCAAGCAGAATTCTGTGGTTGTTTCTCGACATGAGAGCCGGTTTTAGCGAAGGGTGCCCATGGCAGAGGTTGCACTTCGTCAACGTTTTCCATAAGATACTTCGCTAAACGGTCGATGAACATTGAAGCTGGAACGTCATGAGGAGTCATCAAAGGTACTCTATCCTGTAGTTTTTCCTTGCACTAAAACAATGAAGCCTAATATAAATGTATTCGGATGACTAACTCTCGAACAAGACCCAAACCCGCTTATTTACTCTATTAAATAAAACTTTAACGCACACTTAGAGCAAACGCACGTCTGCATATTTGCACTAAAAAAATAATGTCATGTATCTATTATTGGTTTCCAGCCAGTGCCAACGGCCCTATCAGAAGTAACCAAGCAACTTTCTCCATAGAGCTTGCCATTTAACTAAATTGAGTGCATTTAACATCTGATCTACAGGATTATTATGAGCCATAACGAAATATGCAGTCGAGTGATGGATTGATTTTTTGTTGTATTCTCATTCATTACTTTTATAGCTTAGACTTAACCTTACTGTTGTAGTAAAATTAATCTTAACTGGAGAAACATCTTTGAAAGATGATAAACGTCGTGGATTGCTTGAGAAGGTTCTAAAAGACCATGGCTATCAGGAAAGTGCTCTCTTGGAAATTTTACATGGGGCACAGGAAATCTATGGATTTCTTGACAAGGAATTACTCACTGAAATCGCTGGAGTACTCAACCTTCCACCCAGCCAAGTGTATGGTGTCGCCACTTTCTACAGTTTCTTTAAACTCCGCAAACCCGGCGAACATGTCGTTACCGCTTGTCTTGGTACCGCGTGCTACGTTAAAGGCGTTGAGCCGATTATAGCCGCAATCGAAGAGGAATTCCATCTCAAGCGGGGCGGCTCAACTGAAGATGGCAAACTCTCCATTCTCCAGACACGGTGCATAGGTGCATGCGCTATGGCACCAATCATCTCTATCGACGATGTAATCATAGGAAAAGCCACAAAAGAAGTCGTCATCAAACACATCAAACAAGTTTTGGGGGAAACTAAAGCTGAAGCTGTCTGACTTACACAAAATTGTCGAGCAGGAACTTGAATTCGAACGCGCCTACAACTTCCGCATAAACATATGTTGCTCCAGTAGCTGTGCCTCACTCAACGCCCCTAAACTGTTAAAAGCCTTCCAAGACGCCGTCAAAGAACTCGGCGTAGAAAAACAATGCAAAGTCGCCCGCACGGGATGCATAGGCGCCTGCTCCGCCGGACCCACAGTCCTTATCGAACCTGGGGCCTATCTCTACCAAAACATAACCCCTGATAAAGTCCACAACATAGTCCGCGATCACATAGTCATGGGGAGCCCAGTCAAAGAGATGCTCTATGAAAGTGGTGGATTCTTCAAAAAACAACACCGCATTGTTCTACGAAACGCAGGCAAAATAGATCCCAACCGTATTCAAGACTACATCGCCATGGGCGGCTATACTGCACTGGTAAAATGTCTCTCAAGCATGACACCCCCAGGTATCATAACCGAAATCCTATCCAGCGGACTCCGCGGAAGAGGTGGCGCAGGTTTCCCCACAGGACAAAAATGGCGCCTCGTCGCCCAAGCCAACAACTCCCCCAAATACATCGTTGCTAACCTCGACGAAGGCGATCCCGGTGTATACGCCAACCGTTCCATCGCCGAAGCTGACCCCCATGCCATAATCGAGGGTATGCTCATCGCTGCATACGCCACAGGCGCAGAAAAAGGATACATCTACATCCGTAAAGAATATCCATTGGCTATCCAAACCCTGCAGAAAGCCATCGATCAAGCCAAAGCTATGTCATTGCTTGGCGACAATATTTTGGAAACTCCTCTCAAATTTGATTTGACATTGCGCTTTGGAGCAGGCGCATTCGTGGCAGGCGAAGAAACCGCAATTTTAGCCTCAGTTGAGGGCCGCAGAGCCATGCCACGTCCTCGCCCGCCATATCCCGCCAACTCAGGTCTCTGGCAAAAACCCACTCTCATACAAAACATAGAAACCCTAACCAACATCCCCCTAATAATCCAAAACAGCGCCGCATGGTTCTCCAAAACAGGCACCCCCAAATGCACAGGCACCAAATGCTTCTCACTAACCGGCAAAGTGAAAAACCCCGGGCTAATCGAAGTACCCATGGGCATCACGTTGCGCGAAGTGGTGTTTGACATCGGTGGCGGGATTCCAGACGGCAAAAAATTTAAAGCCGCCCTAATCGGTGGACCCTCAGGCGGTTGTCTGCCTGAGCATCTCCTCGAAGTACCCATAGACTACGACTCTCTAACCAAAGTCGGAGCGATCATGGGCTCAGGTGGTATTGTGGTACTTGACCAAGACAGTTGTATGGTAGACACCGCACGATACTTCACAGAATTCTGCGTGGATGAATCCTGTGGCAGATGTACCCCCTGCCGTGCGGGGTTGCCACGGATGCTAGAAATTTTCCAGAAAATCACACATGGACAAGGCGAATTCAGCGACCTTGCAGTCTTAGAAAAATCTTGTCACTTCATCCGTGAGGCCAGTCTCTGCGGCTTAGGACAGACCGCGCCAAACCCCGTACTCACTACACTTCGCTACTTCAAAAGCGAATATCTGCATCACATAGAAAACAAAGAATGCGAAGCGGGTGTATGCTTTAAAACCCGTGACGAGGACGAACCGAAATGAATCAGCATACCATGAAGCTCAAAATCGACGGTATAGAAGTCGAATGCGTCGAAGGCTCAACCATACTAACTGCTGCAAAGGCCATCGGCATCAACATCCCAACCCTCTGCTACCTAGACGGTCTAACACCTTACGGTGGGTGTCGGCTATGCCTAGTCGAGGTCAGCGGCACAAGCAAACTTTTCCCAGCATGCGCTACCCCTGTTGCATCAGGCATGGAAGTCACCACCCAGTCACCTAAGCTCTATGAATACCGAAAAATGGTGTTACAAACCCTGCTGGCCGAACGGACCCATATCTGTGCAGTCTGTATTGCCAATGACCACTGTGAACTCCAAGCAATAGCAAATCAGCACGGTGTCGATCACGTTTTCTATGAACGCAACTGGAGTTCCAACAAAATCGATTCCACACATAATTTCTTAGTAATCGACCCTAATCGCTGTATTCTCTGCACCCGATGCGTTCGTGTCTGTGATGAACTCGAAGGTGTCCACACTCTTGACCTCAAATTTCGCGGCAAAAACACAGATGTCATAATGGATCAAGACGAGCCCTGGGTCAAAGCCTGTAGTTGTACATCTTGCCGTAAATGCGCCAAAGTCTGCCCCGTCGGGGCTATTTACATTGAAGGTGAAAACATCGAATACACCAAAGACCCCGATGTTGCCGCTTTCATAGTTGAGCGGAGGAAGCGTCTTAAATGAATCCAAACCAAAAAATACGGGTCGCGACAGTTTGGCTCAGCGGCTGTAGCGGATGCCACATGAGCTTCCTTGATCAAGACGAGCGGCTGATAGACTTGGCAAAAAAAATCTCTTTGGTGTACAGCCCATTTGCTGACATAAAAGAGTTCCCAAAAGATGTCACAATAACCTTAATCGAAGGCGCCGTGGCAAACGAAGAACAAAAAGAACTGCTAAAGACAGTACGATCCAGAACAACGGTTTTAGTTTCTTTGGGCGACTGCGCGGTTACGGGTAACGTCGCCGCACTGCGCAATGGTTTACCGCACAGCGACCAAGCCGTCCTAGAACGAGCCTACAAAGATCCTGCAAATCTTCAATCTCAGATTCCTGCACAGGTACCCAAGTTGCTCACACATGCCAGGCCACTACACGAAATCGTTAAAGTCGATCACTATATTCCAGGGTGTCCACCAAGCGCTGACCTCATCAACTATATGCTCACAGAATTACTGGCTGGACGAACACCCACCATGGAGGGGCATTCCAAATATGGCTGATAAAAAAATATTGATTTCACCCGTTACGCGGATTGAAGGACACGCCCAAATTACTATCCTTCTAAACGATGATGACACAGTTAAAGAAGCAATTTTCAAAGTCACTGACTTCCGAGGATTCGAGAAATTTACAGAGAACCGCCCCTTCTACGAAATGCCCGCAATTACCAGTCGTGCTTGCGGTATATGCCCAGTGAGTCACCTCTTAGCCAGCGCTAAAGCCTGTGACCAAATCGTCGGCGTCAATCCCCCCAAAACAGCAGTAAAACTCAGGCGTCTCATACATATGGGACAATTGATTCAATCACACGCATTAAATTTCTTCCACCTCTCATCACCAGATTTTCTGTTGGGTTTTGACTCAAACCCTCTGCAACGTAATGTTTTTGGATTAATGGCACAAGAACCCGAATTGGCTATGCGTGGTATTGGATTGCGCAAATTTGGACAAGACATCATCGAAAAGGTAGCTGGCAAAAAAATCCATTCCAGCGAATGGGTCCAGCCTGGAGGTGCCAAATGGCCTCTGACGCAGGAACGTGCAGACTACATCCGTAGCAGTCTACCCGAAGCTCTCGACGCCGCACAGAAAACACTGGATATGTACAAACAAATGCTTGATGGCTTACAGGAAGAAGTGGCAAATTTTGGTAGCTTCCCCACCTACTACATGGGCCTAGTAACTCCTGACGACGGCTTGGAACATTATGACGGCAAACTCCGAATCGTAGATCCAACAGGAGCTACAGCTGTCGAATGCATAGACCCTGCAAAATACCAAGACTTCATCGGAGAAGCCGTTGAACCCTGGTCTTACATGAAGTTTCCCTACTTTAGAAATATCGGTTACCCTAGCGGCGCTTACCGCGTTGGCCCACTGGCTCGTCTTAACGTCGCCTCACATTGCGGCACACCCCTAGCTGATGAGGAACTCAAGGAATTCAAAAAACTGGGCAAAAACAGTCCCGTTCAGAGCACATTCCATTACCACTACGCCCGACTCATCGAAGTGCTCTTCTGCATCGAAAACGTCAAACGGCTCCTATCTGACCCCGACATCCAATCCGAAAACATCCGCTCAAAAGCCTTTACAAACAACCCTGAAGGCATAGGCGTCACAGAAGCCCCCCGCGGCACCTTAATCCACCACTACAAAGTTGACACCCAAGGCATGATAATCTGGAACAACATGGTCATCGCTACTGAACACAACAACATCGCCTACAACATGGCTGTAACACAAGTCGCAAAAAAATACGTCAAAGCACGAGAACTGCAAGAAGGAATGCTCAACCGTGTAGAGGCTGTTATCCGCGCATTTGACCCCTGCTTAAGTTGTGCCACACATGCCCTTGGTAGCATGCCACTAGATATACAGCTCTTCGCATCTGATGGAGCACTTCTAGACCGCAAAATAAGACAACACTAAACACGATACACTACTAACCCCATTTAGCATATGATCCGTCGCTTATAGGGTAAAAGCTCCTATTGCACAAGAGGCGCTAGACATTTCTCTGGATAGATTTGGCAATTAACCCTTTATTCTATAAAACATTACAAACGCTTCCTGATCATCAGCAACTTTTGAATTAAGCGTTACCTTGGCATGCTGTTTAAATTCTTCGAGCCCTGTATTTCATTGTCTCTAATTAAATATGCAACATAGCTTTAGCCTCTGGGTATCAACGGCTTTTTATACACTATGCTCAAACGGGTTCTGATTGCTGGGCTCTTCAAAAAAATGGTTGATGAAATGAATAAGAATATAACGGCATTTTGTGCATTAGTCTTTCTAAGTATTCTTCTAGTGGTTCCCCTAAAACCCACAGATGCTGTAGTGGTGTTTTCAGACAATTTTTCTTCTGGAAGCTTTGAACACTGGTCCCAATACTATGCTGTTTCTGGTGCAAGTCAAAGCGTCAGCAACGGCATTGCGCGCTTCATCGTTCCCACCCCCACCGCAGGGAGCAATGCCTGTTCATACCTTGTAAGGGATGGTTTTATCTCAACAGTAAACAGCACCATTGTAGCTTCACAGGATATTCTGGTAACCAAAGTTCCCAATGGGGTCTCACAGGGTAATGGTGCCATATTTTTCCTCTATGTCTGTGACTCTACAGATCTGGGTGGCAATATCGGAAATATCGGTATTGGTATAGACGGTTCAAGGGTGTGGTCTATGTGGCTAGGAGGAAGCCTCGTTTACACCTACGTTTTTCAAACCAACGGCCCAACGCCGACAAGCAACACATGGTACCACATTGCCTTAACTGTTAATAATCAAGCCCAAACAGCTGTTTTAGAAGTTAATGGTGTAGTGGTGATTAATGTTTCTCAGCAAGAATTCACCGATAATACTCATCCCCTCAGCCTCATGTCTGGAATGGGTGAAGACTGGTGGAGTGATGGTTCTGGACAGCAAGAAATCTCCATTGGCAACGTCCAACTCGACATCTCCGATGCCTCACCGACATCCATGTTATCTTCCACTTCCAATCCCGATTATTCATTCTCTCCATCTCCAAATCACACATTAACTACAATTGATGCTGGTCTGCTCTTTGGATTAACAATTATGAGCATCATAATTTTAGCAGTTTTGATCGTTATTTCACTTGCGGTGTTTAGACATAAACGTTAACGCATAAACACATCCCTGTGTTGCAACACCGTTACTCTATAGGTAGTACACTGTAACATCTAAAATTTTACTCTACAGATATGATGTATAACAAGTTAAATTTGAAACGGCGCCATGACGGACATGTAAATATTTGGCTGTTACTGGGTAGCAGTTACTCTTTGCATTGTTTGAGGTTGCGGAGTTGCTCAAATGTCTGGTTTAGTACTGCATGGTCAGCGATGTTTTTAACGGCGGAAACCGGTAGGCAAACTGTGATTTTGCCAAGAAAGGGTTGCTTAAACCCCAGTAGCTGTGCTGACTCATCAGTCAAATTAACAAACATGCTCTTTATCTGCCAAGTATTCATGTCTACGTCGGCGCTGTTGATTTCACCAAGTTCAAAATTATCTGCGGTAAATGCCTTTTTCCAAAAAAGTCGAGTTATTTCAACCATAAAAAAGCCTCATTATAAAAATGCAAAAAGCTGTTTATATCTGTTATTTAGAAGCTTTTTAACATCCAATTTCTATAGTATCGTGGTGGTGTTTGTTTTGTCAGGTTCTCAACAGCAAAGAAAACTATCAGCTGAAGAAGAACGCGTCATAGTCCACAAAGGCACTGAGATGCCTTTCACCGGTAAATACTACATATTCTGGGAAAAAGGTACCTATGTCTGCAGAAGATGCGGGGCCAAACTGTACCGTTCAGAACACAAATTTGAGGCCAATTGCGGCTGGCCCAGTTTCGATGAAGAACTTCCCGGAGCAGTAAAACGGTTGCTTGACCCTGATGGTGTGCGCGTAGAAATTGAATGTGCTAACTGTGGTGCTCACCTCGGCCACGTTTTTACCGGTGAACACTTAACAGAGAAGAATAGCCGTCACTGTGTTAATTCGTTGTCGATGGATTTCATTCCAGATAACCCTCCATTATCTACTATGGAAAAGGCGAAATGACCGTTGTATATATATTTATAATCCACAGGGCATAGCCTAACAAAAGTGGTTATTATGCCGCAAATGCCGTATGGTGGAGATGTTGCCGTTGAAATGCTTCTGGCGTTACCTCTATATTGTCAATTTGATGAACAGACTCGACAGACATTGGTGCAACAAGGTGTTCCACTAAGTGGCGAGATGTGTTTAAAGATAATCGGTGTATCGGATTTGGGTGATGTGGGTGGCGTATCCTGTGTTGTAAGGCGTCCTGATAACGATGCAACACTTGTGGTATCGATTACAAATTTAATGTTTCCTGAAAAAGGAGAAATCTATGACATGATAAATCACTATCGGAAAGCACGTATTGAGTGGCTCAAAGCTGAAGAAGATAGAGACCGTGCCTTAGGTCTTGGAGACCGAATCAAAGTGGTTAATACCTCGAGAGAGAACCTTTTTACCTCTTTGGAGATGCCAATGAATGGGCCTTGTCCCTGTCAAAGCGGGTTAAACTACGATGAATGCTGTGGAAAATAAGGTGCGTTTTACACACCTTATCGGTACCACAAAATTATTCCTACCAGACGGGATGAACTCATCTTTGCTACTTTCATCTGAATTGACACTTCCTATTATTATCCATCGGATCCATTGAGTGTTTGTCCACTCTTTCACTCTTTCCCCACGACCTCAAAAGCAAATGAACTGTTATCGGGATAGCCATTTATTTTCCAATATTCTTCAGGATCTTCAATTGTTCCTTTTCCTGGCGTTCCATCAGCAAAATGCGGCGTATTTTCTTGACCGTAAGCATTCATTGATATACTAATACACATCAACACCAAGAATATAATCGCAAATTTTTCATAATAATTCTTCTAAAATTAATAATGCTAATTTAAATACGTTTTTGTCCTGTTGATAATGCAATCAATAAAACATTGTGTGGCATATGAGGCTAAAATTTGAACATGATTTAATGTAGATAGAACACGCAACAGCATACATAAATCAAAAAAATACGCTGAAATCTACCTTACCTATTCCAAGTGTCGATAAAACAATATTCAGTAATTTTTTTTCTATGTGGTGCCGGAGGTTGCTCTTCTGGGTAACCAAGTATAATGAATGCATGCGGCTCAACGTGTTTTGGGATCTTTAGCGTTTTTTGCACAAGTTGTTTGCAGAAAGCAGGGGCACAGTACCAGCAGGCGCCCAAACCAATTGCATGTGCCGCTAAAAGCAGGTTTTGGATGCCTGCACCTAAACTCTCCACAGCCAAATCCCGTTCAATACTCTGCCGCGGCACATCGACAAATTTCCTAAGGTTCTCCATCGTTAAACTTGCCAAAATCAACACTGGGGCACCTGCAAACCGTTCCACTTGTTCACTGTGCATTTTAGCATCAACCAATTGATTATCTTTTGATGCATCTGTTGCCCAGGCGTCTGCCATCTGCTCAGCCAAATCCCGCTTAACTTTGGAATCCTCCAAAACAATAAACCGCCACGGTTGACTGTTATGTGCAGAAGGCGCCCAAGATACCATCTCCAAAATTCTTTGCACGACCTCCGTGGGAACTGGTTTAGACTGGTATCTGCGGATACTCCGTCGTTGCCTAATCACATCATGCAGATCTGGCATAACAAGATAAAAAGAAAAGTTGGTTTTATGTCTATTCTTGGTTGGGTTCCAATATGACCTTTAGAGAATTGCCTGCCTCAGCCATCAGCCGAAAACCTTCCTGTGCATCCGTGAGTGGTAACCGATGAGTAATCATTTCTTTAACGTTTAGGTTGCCTGTTGTTAAAACACCCAGGGCATCTTCGATATCGTTGGGCGCCGCACCGTAGCTGGTACGCATGGTGATTTCGTTACGCCAAAACTGGTTAATGGGCACCTGTAGCTTCACAGTTGGATCAGGCACTGCAAAGAAAAGCATAGACCCTCCATTTTCCACACAGTCCATCGAAGCCATAGCCGCTGAGATTGCGCCGGTACAGACGATAACTTGATCTGCTAAATGTCCCGTTAACTCCCGCAGTTTCTCTGGCAAGTTGGTTTTGGCATCGAGTGCATGTTGTGCACCAAATTTCTTAGCCAACTCAAGTCGATATGGGTTGATATCAGCGACGATTATGTTACCCACACCTCTGTATTTGGCAAGTTGAACATGGAGAATACCGCTGATGCCGCTACCGATGATAAGCACCGTATCATCCCTTTTGAGCCCTGTTAATCTCTGCCCACGGGACACGCAGGCCAGTGGCTCAATGAATGTGCCTTCCTCAAAACTCATTGCATCAGGCAATCTATAGATACCGTGTTCTACATTAATTTTGGGAACTAACACATACTGGGCAAAGCCACCGGGATAAAAATTGGTGGTGTGAAGTGTATGACAGGCAGTATGATTGCCTCTCTGGCAATGTCGACACTTAAAACAAGGAACATGATGGGAAACAAAAACGCGTTCTCCTTTCCAGTTCTTAACTTTGTCTCCGACTTGATCGATGATACCTGTGACTTCATGTCCCAAAACCCGTGGTGCCTTGGGGACCCGATACCACTCGATGACATCACTGCCACAGATGCCGCTCGCCATCACTTTGAGCCGTACTTCTTCTTCGCCGGCTTTAGGGGTTGGGATTTCTTGCACTTGTACATCATGATTGTTGTAATAGAAGGCAGCTAACAACAAGTTCACCAAAAAGAAAACGGCTGACTAGGCCTTGTTTACCTTGATTTGGTTGTAGAGATCCTCGGCTTCCTGTGCGGTATAGCTGTCGTGGATTATGGCGCGGATGGCTCTGATGGATGCAACGGGATGCTCAGTCTGCCAGATATTGCGACCCAAGTTAACGCCCGCGGCGCCCTTCTGCATACCATCATAGACAAAATCAAAGACTTCACGCTGTGTCTCAGTTTTAGGTCCACCCGCAATGACAACAGGTACAGGACAACCATTGATAACTTTTTCAAAGTTTTCTTGACAGTAATAGGTTTTAACGACACGAGCACCGATTTCAGCAGCGATCCTAGCTGAGAGCGCTAGATAACGAGCTTCCCGCTTCTCTAATTCCTTACCCACAGCACAAACAGCCATAACAGGAATGCCATAGTCTTCACATTCATCGACGAGTTTAGCAAGATTTGTTAAGCTTTTGTTTTCATATTTGCTACCGACAAAAACCGACATCGACACTGCCGAAGCATTAAGCCGCAAAATTTCCTCTATAGATGTAACTAGTGATTCATTAGCTAAATCTTCTCCAACAACTGAAACCGCACCAGAAACCCGCATAATGATCGGTTTCTCAATGCCTGGATCAACACAACTCCGTAGCACACCACGAGTAAGCATCAGCGCATCAGCATACTGATAAATCGGTTTGATTGTCTCCGCGGGCTTCTCAAGGCAACGTGTTGGGCCTTGGAAGTAACCGTGATCGATGGGCAAAAACAAGGCCTTTCCATCTTTCTCAAAGAGCCTGCTTAAACGGTTTTTCATTCCCCACTCCATAATAATTTCTCCAAAAAACAGTTGATTTAAGAATTAAATAACCTTATGCCCAAACAAACCACTATTTGACTTACCCAAGAACGAAACTACCGATAGCTGTTAATCTTCGTCTCCATACCTACAATTGATCATCAAAGCTCTTTCTTATGGCTGACAAGCGCAAGAATATAAACCAACCAAGCCCATACAGCCCGGCCAAACTTAGCATGTCCTGATAGTTTTTCTATATCCAACCACAGATAACTAACTCCTGGTCAATCGTTTAGCTACAGCTATAATGTTGTAATGACGACGACTCAACCTAATTTCAGCCATGAAAGGCAACGATAGCGTTTTTCCCTCTCTATTTCTCGTTCGGTCTTAGAATCAAGTAGCCCTTTTCTATAAGCCAGTGATGAAACTGCCAAGTTGTATAGAGACAGCCTTGACTGCATTTTTTACGTGTCTGTTCGTATGATGCTGACCCCTCAACATGTCCGTTTAGTTCCACTTGCACTAAGCATTGGACATCTTTACAGAACTCTCTACGTTTATACGCCACATAACCTTCAAGAGTCATAGTCATCAACCGCTAATTTCAACCTAACTTAATAAGCATTATCCGCCTATCTCATGCTTATCCCGCAAACAGTTAAACTAATCCAAAAATTATCCGCGTTTTGTCTTTAGTGATGGCTATTGACTAGTACAGTTGTTTACGAATAGAGTTAAAAACCTAAACCGCTCCATTCTATCGTGGACTGAGAAGCTTGGACAAGAAACGCGTATCACTTTACTGTGCAGGTTTCGCATTAACCGCCATAGTTATCGGTTGCTTTGTTGCCCAGATTTACCAGCAACAAAACTTCAGTTATACCCAGAACCCCAACAACAGCATTTCAGTTTCAAGTATAGCCAGCCTTAACACAATAACAATCAACCAGTACACCCTGCTAGCGTTTCCGCCTTCACTCACAGTTCGAGTTCCAGTTATAAGTCAAGCAGTTCTTAATAATTCAACCCGGAGCCAAATCTTCAATTACATAAACCAAAACCCCGGTGTCCAATTCCGTGCAATCGCTTCTGCACTCTGCTTGCCTGTAGGTTTAGCAGAATACCATCTGGGGGTGTTGGTACGCTCGGGTCTGGTTTCGTTTATCCGAGATGGACGATATAAGCGGTTTTTTATTTCAAAACGGTTTAACACTAGGGATATGTCACTGATTTGCCTATTGCGGCGCAAAACGCCTAAGAAAATTTTCGAGGTGCTCTTATCTAAACGGCATCTTTCCCATGGCCAGCTGGCGGAGGAAGTTGCGGTCACCTCTCAGGCGTTGACGTGGCAGATGAAAACGCTCAAAGATACCCAGCTCATTTTGCATGTTAACGAAGGCTTGCGGATAGTTTATTCAATCGACCAATCTGCGGCACCGTTACTGGAGAAATATCTATCTATTGTAGACTAGCGTTTTTTAATCCCTATTTTTTATTATATTGCTTGATTGATTTATGCCCAAAATCTACCTCTTAGGCGGAGAAAACGTTTACAGCCGTAACGCAAAACAGATTAACATGGACGCCTTTGAAGGTGCTACTCAACCGCTTAACGTTTTGGTGTTACCTTGGGCGAGAGCATCTTTTGATAACCAGTACCAAAAACGGCAGATCTTGATAGATTATTTCAGAAGTCTCGGTGCCAGCACAGTGAATTTTGCGGAGTATGGGCGGCTAGAGACTACGGCAGAGCAGATGGCCGAGGCGGGGCTGGTTTATTTGACAGGCGGACAGCCAAGTATCCTTATCGATCGTCTCAGAACCATAGGCCTAGACCAACTACTTGGAAATTATGGCGGCGTGATAGTTGGGCGTAGCGCGGGAGCTTTGGCACTTTGTAAACGATGCCTAACTACCTGCAGGAGTAACTCAAAAACTCGAATCATCACCGGTTTGGACATAGTAAACATCACCCTAAAAGCACACTATACGCCCCAAAAAGATGCGACGCTAATGGGCTTTTCCCTAAACGAAACGATTTTTGCGGTTCCTGAAGGGTCAGCACTGGTTTACGAGGATGGAAAGCTCTATGCGATGGGTAACGTTTACCTTTTTAGCAAAGGTACCCGTCAGCCTTTCACTGAAACCTGTTTATGAAACCCCTTAAATGATACCTTTTTTAATGGGTATCAACACGGCATAGTTGATTGTAATGCGTAGAATTGTATTGCCCGCAATTCTTTTAGTCGTACTTGTAATAGCATCAGCAGGGGGACTTTTAAGTGCGATTTCACCGGGTGTAAAAACGGGTGACTGGCTAGCCTATCATGTCAACGTGTCAGGGTATCCTTCGGCGGATCATGACCTAAAATCTGCCACCCTAACTGTCACCAGTGTGGAGGGTGACGCTATCCACCTAAGTGTCACATCAGAGTTCAACAACGGCACAGTTTTCACTGAGCAGATAACGCTCAACCTCGCCGAGGGTGTTTTAGGTGACGCCTTCTTTATTCCCTCCAACCTCAACGTAGGTGATCAGTTCTACGATGTTCACCAAGGTAACATAACCATAACAGGTAAACAGACACGACTGGTTGCAGGTGCAGAGCGGTCGGTTGTTTTGAGCTCAACAGATACAACTCGCTATGTTTGGGACCACAAGACAGGCGCCCTCGTCTACGCAAAAACGACTGGACAAAACTTTACAATAGAAACCAGTATAGATAAAACAAACCTGTGGCCATCTGATATCTTGAACTTTACACCATCCATATTCTATTCAGTAATAACTGTCGTTGTTATCCTAATTGCTGTCTTGGCAGTTTTCTCTGCCATCTGGATACAACAGAAGAAACAAAAACTGCTGTTGCTTGCGCTTGAAGCCACCGGCGCCATCTTCACCGCAGTTTTCTTAATCTCCTACTTGGGCGGCATGCTTATGACCCCCTCCACCACTGTTCTGCACTCCGAACTTCCCGTCCGCATAACCTTGTTTGTTGTCGGTGCAGCACTACTGACCTTAATTGTGACAAACTCCATTATGGTCCTGCGGGAAAAAGCCCTCAAAAGTTTCTCTGCGTTAAAAGCAGGTTTGTTTACCGTTGCGGTTGCCTACTTTCTCTTCACCCTCCATTCTCTCTTTACATTGGAGTGGATAGGCGAATGGGAACGCTTCGGTAGCGGTTCTCTCTCAACAATTATACTTATCCAAGATATCAGCGGAGTTGTAGGAATCCTTGCTCGATTTATAGCAGGCATAATTGCTCTAACCGTTGCTATACTATATTTCTGCAAACGGTTACCTTCAACCCAAAGGCTCCATAAGGCTCTACGATGGATTTTGGTGCTCGAAGCAACATATTGGTTTGCCCTCATACCGACAGCCATTACCTTGGCCTATATTGCGGCAGTTTTCTATAGAACGCCTATGGGTTTGCTGAGTAATCTCGCATGGACCACTATCCCCGCGTTTGTGGAATCTATAGTGTTGCCATCTGCCTTGGTTATCTTTGCTAAAAAATTAGACTACAAAAAACCCGCTGTCAATGCTATTAAATGGGCGTGGATTTCTGGGATCTCATTAATAGTGGTCTTCTGGTTGACTAACATGGGCTCTTGGATGCTCACCGTTGGCACTAAAGGTTTTAGTTATCTTATCGGTTATCCCCAGAATCTGTTTAGCTTTCTCATAACTGTGGGTGGTCTTATCGCTTTAGCTCTCTATACTCTTTATTTTACCAAGAAACGTGGTCTTGCTCTGACATGGCAGACCCTCAATCTGCGGGGGGTAGGTGTCATTATTACTCTGCTGGGTCTCTATTTCCTTTGGAACTATCTTAACTGGATATTTTTTGGCGGTAACTACATCTGGAGTGACTGGTATGCATGGTCACTTGGACATAACTTGGATTTATGGATGTTGACATTGCCCCTAGTTGGTATACCGTTGATGCTTTATCGTCCAAGCAAAGAAAGCATCGTTATCTAAAGGCATAGATTAGCCTATAAAATTAGTTTGCCCTTGAAACTCTTATATACACCAGTTGATAATCTCTCTTGAGTGTCATGGCTGAAGTTTGTTCAACATGCGGATTACCTAAAGACCTGTGCGTTTGCGGTGAAATAGAGAAAGAGCAGCAACGGATCCGTATACGTCTTGAAACCCGAAAATTCGGTAAAGCAACCACGATTATTGATGGGATGGATGACAAAAGTCAAAATCTTCAAAGTGTCGCCCAGAAGCTTAAAACTTATTGCGCCTGTGGCGGAACCCACAAAAACGGGCAAATCATGTTACAAGGCGACCATCGCGATCGTGTCAAAGAGTTCCTGATTAAAATCGGATACCCACAGGAAAACATCGAGCTACAGTAAGTAACCATAAACCGCTAACATGGTGCACCTCAGATGAATAAAGCAGATAGCATACGCGATTTCTTTAAAAACACAAAACATAGAAAACCAACTGCAATTTTCTGCCCCCGCTGCTGTAGTCCAAAAATCCAATTATCCACTAGCTTAGATGTCTGGCTGACTCCTAAACAATACTACTGTGAAAACTGTGGATACCTAGGCATCTTGGTTATGGAACTTGAAGAAGACGCTGATGATACGGATAAGGAAAAAAAGGAAAGTGCGCTTGATTAAGATAAGCGCTCTTAATCGGGTAATTCGAGGTTTAGCTGTTTTTTAAGTGTCTTGTAGCGGTTTCGTACGGTAACTTCAGTTACTCCGGCTGCTTCAGCTATGTCTTTTTGAGTTTTCTTCTCGTTATTTTGGAGACATGCGATGTAGAGAGCGGCCGCTGCTAACCCCATGGGGTCTTTTCCTGCGGCGGCACGTTTACGTCTGGCTTCCCGAAGAATGTTGATTGCAGCACCTTGGGTTTTGCCGGATATGCCGGTTTTCTCAGCGATTTTAGATACGTATGTCAGAGGATCTGCGATGGGCATATGGACTTCGAGTTCACGGAGCAATAATCTGTAGCATCGGGCAACGTCTTTTTTGTCAACTAAGCTGGCTTCAGCGATTTCGCGCAATGTCCTTGGTGTTCCGCTTCCGCGGCATGCAGCATACAATGCAGCTGCAGCGATGGCGGCGATGGATCGCCCTCGAACTAAGCCTTTGTCGAGAGCTTTGCGGTAGACAACGGCAGCCTTTTCTTTGATCGGTGGTGGAATGTAGACTTTATCTGAGAGGCGGTCAAGTTCCGCCATGGCTTGTGCAAGATTGCGGTCGATGGATGAGTGAACTCTGCTTCGAATCTGCCACTTCCTAAGACGCCACATCTGGAGTCTTGTTGATAGGGGCAGTTTTCTGCCAAATGCATCGCGGTCCACTTGGCTGATGGCTGTGGACAAGCCTTTGTCGTGGACGGAGTAAGAGGTGGGTACACCGACGCGGCTTCTGGAAGCTTTCTCTTCCTGAGTGAACGCGCGCCACTCTGGACCTTTGTCCATCATTTGTTCGTAGAGGACAAGGCCACAGTCACCGCAGACGGTTTCCCCGGTGTCGTAATCGTGAACCAGGTTTGCGCCGCCACACTCGGGGCATTTTTCTGCCTGTCGTTGGGTTGTTTTCGGTGCTTCTTTTTTTATGCTCACTTCTTCTACCTCACTTGGATATGCGTAGAACCGTCACCATAAGGCCAATTTGGCTAGAAATAGTACATTCGGCCCGCGCAAACTAAGCAGATGAACTGTTTTAATATTTAAGTTTTGTGGTTTATTAAACCTGTTGCACACGTTCGCCTCGAAATTCCACAAACCAAAGAAAACGCTCCACGTATAATGATGTAAAAAAATGTAAAACTGAAAACAAAATAAAATCTACCTCTACATAGTTCCATCTTTATTAAAACAAGCAATAGGCGCACTTCTAAGTAACACAACTCTCAAGAATCAGCCAAAAGCAAGAATAACACTCTTAAATTTCAATATGCTTATTAAGAAAAACGTTGACCTTTAACCTCTAACAATAAATAACGCCTCACATAATCTGAAACAGCACAGCCCGTTGGTGTAGTGGTCAAGCATTTCGGGCTTTGGACCCGACGACGAGAGTTCGAATCTCTCACGGGCTACCACCACTTTAACACTAATTTAACTACTAGATAGTGCCCAAAACTGTGAATCCAGGTCGTTATATTCTTCCTTGTTTGCGGGTTGTCGGAGGCTGAATACCTTTGGCTGACCTTACTGTTTTTTATGGGATAAAGTGATATAGATAAAACCCGAATAATCAAACTGGGTAATAAGATGGGTAGCGTAAAGGATCTTCAAGTAATCCAAAAACCTACTATGGCCGCCATGGGTATAGGTCGTTTTCTTTTCAGTGATCGCTACAGCGTATTTGACTGGGGTGAAATGCCTGACCATATCGATGGCAAAGGTGCCGCTCTGTGTTTGATGGGCGCATACTGTTTTGAGCAATTAGAACTTCTCGGTGTCAAAACCCATTATCGCGGCTTAGTTAACGCAGAGGGAAACGTGGTAAAGGTTTCTAATCTCAAAGAACCCACTAACATCATGGAAGTTGCACTCGTTAACATTTACAAACCCAAAATCGACGTTGTTGATGGCAGGGTATTGCATGATTACCACACCTATAGTTCAAGCCTTAAAAATTATCTTATCCCTCTTGAAATCATCTACCGTAACGGTCTCCCAGAGGGCTCATCAGTGTTTAAGTTGCTTGCTCAGAATAAAGTAACCTTAGCTGACCTCGGCTTAGACCACCAACCAAAGCCCGGCGAAACCCTCACCAAACCCCTCTTTGGTGTGTCCACAAAGCTAGAGGAAATCGACCGTTACATAACTTGGACCGAGGCACAGAAAATCGCAGGTTTAACCGAACTCGAACTTGATCGTATCAAAACAGTTTTGCTTAAAGCAGACCAAATTATAACAGACATCGCGGCAAACACAGGCCTCAAAAACGAGGACGGTAAAATCGAATTAGCCTTTGATGATCAAAGAGACCTGATGATTGTTGATGTCTTGGGCACCCTAGATGAGTGCCGCTTTAGCTATGATGGGGTGCATGTCAGCAAAGAAGTTGCCCGCCAATTCTACAAAACCACCCCATGGTGCAACGACCTAGAACAGGCCAAAAAGGACGCTGAAGCCCAAGGAGTACCGAATTGGAAGTCTTTATGCCGCTCGCAACCGCCCAAACTAGACCCCAAACTTAAAACAATAATCAGCCAAATGTATATGGCCGCCGCTAACGAGATGACAGGCTATCACCTCTTTAGCTCACCAAAACTTACCCGTGTAATTGAAGCCTACAAAGAGTATATGGGTGAAAAAACATGAACATGCAAGATAAAATTAAACAAGTACTAATGGACTACGACCCAAAAAAAATCCGCATCGGCGTCTTGGGTAGCCACTCAGCACTAGAAATCGCCTCAGGCGCAAAACAAGAAGGCTTTGAAACAGTAGTCGTATGCCAAAACGGCCGAGAGAAAACCTACGCCCGCTACTATCGCAACATCTTTGATAAATTCATCTTCCTAGACAAATTCCAAGACATAACCCAACCTCAAATAATAGAAGAACTCCAAGACCTAAACACCGTTTTTGTTCCCAACCGCTCCTTTAGCGTGTACACAGGCTACACGGACATAGAAACAAAATTCACCGTGCCACTGATGGGTAACCGATATCTCCTAAAAACTGAAGAACGCACCGCCCCCAAAAATCAACTCTGGCTCCTAAAAGAAGCCGGTATACAAATTCCCCAAGCCTTCCAATCACCAACAAAAATAGACCGACCCGTAATCATCAAAGTCGCAGAAAAAAACCGAGCCATCGAACGCGCATTTTTCTATGCATCCAACCCCCAAGAATACGAACAAGAAGCAGAGAAACGCATCAAAGCGGGAATCATTACTCCTGAAGCACTCAAAGAAGCCGTCATCGAAGAATATGTACTGGGCGCAAAATTTAACGCCAACTATTTCTACTCCCCCCTAAACGATGACATCGATCTTTTAGGCTTTGACCGCCGTATCCAAACCGACCTCGATGGAATTCTAGATTTGCCTGCAAGAGAACAACTTGAACTAAACATAGCCTCACAAAACATCGAAATTGGACACCAAGGCGCCACCATGCGCGAGAGCCAACTCGAAAAAATCTTTGAAGCCGCCGAACACTGGGTCCAGGTCTGCTACAAAGAGTTCCCCCCCGGTATGATAGGTCTATTTTCCCTACAAGGCGCGGTCACAAAAGACCTGCAATTCCGCGTATTTGACGTAAGCCCCAGAGTACCAGGATGCCCCTGTGTAGAACCCACTTCACCCTACATGAAATACAAATACGGCGTAGAAGTCGGTCCCGGCAAACGAGTCGCCATGGAGATCAAGCGGGCGATAAGAAAACACCGCCTCCAAGAAGTGGTAACCTAACATGATCGATTGCACAGCCATCGGAAAAATCATAGAAAAATACGACCCAACAAAACTCGCCATCGGCACCCTAGGCTCTCACAGCTCACTAAACATCTTCAAAGGCGCCAAAGAAGAAGGCTTCCGCACAGTATGTATCTGCAAAGAAAAAGACGCCATCATCTACCAAAAATATCCCATAGTCGATGAATTAATCACCGTAAAAGACTTCAGCGAACTACTCAACCCCAACCTACAAGAACGCCTCCGAAAACTAAACGTCATTTTGATTCCACACGGCTCTTTTACCGCATACCTTAGCACCGAACAGCTAACTAATAACTTAGAGGTACCCCTTATGGGAAACCGCCGCCTACTCAACTGGGAAACCAACCGCAAAAGCCAAGAAATCTGGCTAAAACAAGCAGGTCTACGCCTCCCAGCAACCTTCAACTCTCCCGATGACATCGACCGACTCACCATCGCCAAACTACAAGGCGCAAAAGGCGGCCGAGGATACTTTCTTGCAAACTCCCCAACCGGCTTCTATAAAAAAGCCAACGAAATGATAAACCGCGGCTTACTAACAAAAGAAGACCTCGAACATGTCCACCTCCAAGAATATGCCCTAGGCGTCAACGTATACCCAAGCTACTTCAGCAGCATCCTAAACAACGACGTAGAACTCCTAGCCATGGACCGACGCTACGAATCAGCGGTTGACAGCATCGGCAAAATCCCCGCACAAGAACAACTCGAAATCAACATCGCCCCAACCTACACAGTCGTCGGAAACTTTCCCATAGTACTCCGAGAATCCCTATTACCCGAAATATTGCAAATGGGTGAAAATGTCCACAAAAAAGCCGCAGAAATCGCACCACCCGGCATCATCGGGCCTTTCTGTCTCGAAACAGTTATCACCGATGACCTCAAAATATACACCTTTGAAATCAGCGCCCGCATCGTAGCCGGAACAAACGTCGGCATCGGAACCTCACCCTACGCCTATCTACGCTACGGCGAAAACATGTACATGGGAAGACGCATAGCACTAGAACTAAAAGAAGCAACAAAACAAAAACGTCTCCACGAAATAGTCGGCTAACATACCTATTCACTCCTTCTTTTTGCTCTCTTTGTCATGGTTTTTTCCAAATAACCTCATTACCCCAAACAAGCCTTTTTTGCTTATCTGCCCTTCAAAATCTGCTGTTCTCTCCAAATATATACTTGCACAAAAAACATTAAATTCTGGGCTTTCCTGCCCAAGACATGCCCTCTATTAGTTGGTTGCTTGTGAAAATAACCAAACGATTCTGCCAACACGGATAGTGTCCTTTTCAAATAAACCTGCAGATGGAAACTAAAGTATTAGCGCTTATAAATTCAGCAATCAGGGCAATAGTTGGTGTTCCGCTTTGGAACAAAGCCGTTCCGTAAACAAAGCTAATAGTCGCTAGTCTAAATATATGCTAGGGGAAAGTATGAAAAGGTTATCTAAAATCATCGTATGTTCAATATTAATGCTAACGTTTCTCTCAGTTGCCATTGTAGCGAATGTATCGTTAGCTGAAACTAATGCTGATAATGCGTCATTTTATGTTGGTGTGACCTATGGTGGAGCTACCGTTGAGGGTGCAAAGCTTCTAATAGATAAAGTCAAAGACTGTACCAACCTCTTTATCCTCTCCTCAGGAGAACTGGTATACAACACTACAGCCGTAGAAGAAATCGGTGACTATGCAATCGTCTCTGGGCTTAACTTTGCAACATCCTTTGGTCCATACTTCTACAATGTTCCTCAAGGGTGGATTGATACTGCAAAGCAACGCTGGAGTAGCCATTTTCTAGGGATATATTTCTATGATGAGCCCGGCGGAAAAATGCTCGATGATAATGTATGGCTACCCGATGAAGGTCGCAATACATCTATGTCTATAACAAAGCGAGATACTGGTAGCATTAGTGTATATGAAAGCTTCGAGTATGGCGGCATTACGACTGATTATTATTCTAATGGTACCGTAAAAGTAATTTCCCATGACCTAGATAAATCCAAGACGGGTTTTTTATCTGTTAATTATTTGGGCGGGTCATCCAAAATTATACCAAATGTTCCTTGGCAAGAAGTAAAATTCACAGAGTACCCAAACGGAACCACTTCTCATTTTTATCCATACTGGTTCTCTATCGATATAACGTATTATCCTGATGGGGATATCACTGTTTGGGAGCATTTAGATGAGGAGGGTCAAGAAGGTATGTTCTATACGGCGGTGAATGGTAGTGCACGTATTGCTGAGGTGGAACCTTTGAGCGCAGTTTTGGATAGAAACCCAATTAAGACCTATTATAAGGCCGCTCAAGTGTTTGAAAATGAACTCACAAGACGTTTTCAACCCTTAGACAACATTTCAATACCTTTGTTTACTTCTGATTATGGGCTGTATTGGTGGGATTTCCGAAGTGGCTACGACATGGTCCTTGCCCAAATAGGTTGGAACAACACCATCGAGCAAGAAATCGCCCTAGTCAGAGGCGCCGCAAACCTCCAAGATAAAGACTGGGGTACCATTATTACTTGGAAATACACTCATGCACCCTTTCTCACCGATGGTCAGGAGATGTTTGAACAAATGAAAATCTCCTACGAAGCAGGAGCAGAATATGTCCTAGTTTTTAACTACTCTGAAGACTTCAAAAATCCAAATACTCTCCAAGAGGAGCACTACCAAGCACTGGAACGTTTCTGGGTTGAGGTAGTTCAAAACCCCGACGTCACCCATGGTAGAATAAAAGCCGAAGCCGTATTCGTATTACCCCAAAACTATGGCTGGGGCATGCGCAACCCAACCGACCGCATCTGGGGTATATGGGACGCAGACAATACCTCTCAACAAATCTGGAACCAAGTACAAACTCAACTAGACCAGTACGGTTTAAAACTTGACATAGTCTACGATGATCCTGACTACCCAGTAGCAGGTCGATACAACAACATCCACTATGTAAACCCACCTTTTCCTTATGTATTGCTAATAACGGCCATTTTACTTCCTACAACCGCTGGAACTCTACTGATCTACTTTAAACGACGAAAAAACCAAACAGCGAGACCAGTTACTCCTGTATTGTAGACTGAATAAATTTCCATTTTTTGATATTTTTACCTATTTAACGCTATAACTGTTAGAACGCTATTCGGCGACTATGCAATGTTGCCGGTCTCAACTTTACACCATACTTTGGTACCTCTAGCAGGGGGCATGCCCAGCCCTCAAGACACAATCTGGGGGTGTATATGGTCAGCAAACAATACGTCCCAACAAATCTGAAACCAAGTATAAACCCGACTGGATCAATATGGGCAAAACTTGACATAGTCTATGATGATTCCGACTACCCAGTAGCAGGTCGATACAATAACATCTACTATATAGCAACTTAAATTGACATTGTCTTATATCCGTCGTGTTTGAACCAATTTTTGATATCACTAAGAGCAATGGCATCTAATGCCGTCTTTAGAGCCTTTTGTAAATCCTCCCAAGACCTAGCCTTAAGCTTTCTCAAAACCGCCTTCACCTTAGACCACACAAGCTCAATCGGATTTAGATCAGAAGAATAAGCAGGCAAAAACCACACATAAGCACCCCGCTCAAAAATAGGATCAAACACACCCTCCACCTTATGAGACGACAAATTATCCAAAAACGTAGCATCACCGCACTCATCGTAGGCGCTAAAACATACTTGACATACAAACCAAAAATATCACCATTCAAAGTGCCTTTAAACGTTACAGGAGCATTTGCCCTGATAGGCGTACAGTGGCAAGTATGGAAGTACGCTCAAAGCGCGCATCAGGCACATAATCCGCCACTCTGCTGTGTTTGTCACCCCAACCATATAGTCTGGTCATGGCCGAGTTGATACTAGCTTCATCAAGAAAAGCAAGTTTATCAACCTCTAGAGTTTTTTGCAGCTCACGCCAATCATTGTGTTTTTCGACTATATCGACTCGTTTTTGCCCATTTGTATGGTGTCTTTTTTTAAAAGTTAGACCCATTGCTTTTAGATGAAACGATAAGCCTCCTTCTGTTAAGTCTAAAGATAGTTTATCTATGAGTTCTAGAAGGGTTATGTCGGGTGTTTCTGCTATGGTGTCTTTGATTTGTTGGTCTTGCTCTTTGGTGAGTTTGCTTTTTCTTCCTTTGTAGGGGTGGGTTGGTAGGTTCCTGTTTTTTGGTATTTGTTCCATATGCGGCTTATGGTGCGTTCGTTTATGTTGAACCATTTTTTGATTTGTGCTACGGGTTCGTTTCGTTGTTTAGCTGCTATGATGTCTGCTCGTTTATCATCTGAAACCGGTCTAACCACTGATATGCCTTCTTAATAATAAAACACCACAAACATACACGACAATGTATGTTTAAGTTGCTATATACTGACTCTTTTCCGTATGCTTGGCTACTAGCGGTTATTTTATTGTTCCTATAGTTGCTGTAGCGTTGCTGGTTTATTTTAGCCGCCGAAAAACCAGTTAACAAACCCTTTGCATCTATTTTGTAGCCTACCTTGGCACTCTATTTAGTGCTGTAGTTGTTGGTTAGGCATCGTTTGAGCAGGTTTTCAAAGGTTTGTCGGTTTCTGTTTTTTCTATAATTCCGCAATGCCTCCAGTAATTCCGTTTTGTCTCTTTCACCAATGATGCTTACGATTGTTTTACAGACTTCACTGTTGCCTTGGAAAAGAAACTGGCAAACTGATGTAACATTGGATGCATTGCGCTGAGTGCTTGCAGTTTCAAAATCAACGATAAAGGGTATATCTGATTTGTTGACCAGGAGATGTTTGGGGGCTTTGCTGAGTTCGCCATGATCCAAGCCAATTTCATCAAGACGCCAGCACTGTTCCAAAATGTCTGTTAAAACTGTCCGTACATCCGTGTTGTCTCTATAGGTTGTTAGCCACTCCTCTAACAAGAAGCCGTCGATGAGTTGCATTAAAAGAAAATGCTTTGTTACCGCCACAAACTGCGGGCCTACCCCAATCGTGTTGGCCATAGCAAGCAATTCTGCTTCGTGATATAGGCTTTCGCGTTCTGAGTCTACTCTTTGCATCTTTAGTGCCAGTTGCTTGCCCTGCACATGAGCCGTCGTAACGATACCTACATAACCCTTACCCAAAACAGATAATGTAAATGCTGAGGATTTACCTGAGAATTCTATGGTTTCCACCCCTAGCCGTTTCAATTCTTCTACACGTGTTTGCATCTCATCGGAGGTTGCTCGGGGGTAACATACAACAGAAGCGTATGGTTCCTCCACAAGCTGATCTACGGGGACGGTGATTGATTGTGGCATGTATCTCTCAAATCAGCAAAACAAAAAAGTCTTCCGTATAATCAAGGGTGTGAATATCCAATTACCTATCTAGTCAAGTTCCACTAAGCTAATCAATGGGAAAAGTTAAAAGCAAATTAGTTTATCCCATTTGTATGTCGCAATCAAGCTCTGAGTTGCAAAAATCTGCTTTAGATATTTTTAGTCGCTTAAATTCTCAGCAAAGTGAAGCTGTAAAAGAGATTGATCGGCCGCTTCTGATAATAGCGGGTGCTGGTTCAGGTAAAACCTTGACTGTGGCAAGTAAAATCGCGTATTTGATCAAAAAAGGTGTGCGGCCAGAGAACATACTGGCATTAACCTTCAATCAAAAAGCTGCAGAAGAACTTAAAGTACGCGTAACTGAGTTACTGAATACTCATGAGGATCTAAACATATCCACTTTCCATTCTTTCTGCAATCAAGTTATACAAGATAATATACTTAACACTAAACTAAACGCCAACTTTAAAGTTATTACAGAAACAGCCCAGTTAGTCTATTTAGTAAAAAACATTAACAGTTTTGGACTCGAGCATCTGGAATTCAATCATAAACCCTACACGCTAGCCGAAGAGATGAAAAAATTCATATCCCGTTGCAAGGATGAATTTGTAACCCCCCAAGACCTGCAACTATACCTCGAAGAACAAGAAAAGATTTCAATAAACGAAGAGGTCCAAGAGGATCTAAATAACCTAAAAGATATTCTAAAGATTTATCGAGCCTATGAGGCCTACAAGCTACAAAATAACCTGCTAGACTTTGGAGACATGCTCTGCATAGTATACAACCTGCTAAAGAGCAAACCCCTAATCCTAAATAGTTATCAAGAGACTTTCAAATTTGTAATAGTCGATGAATTCCAAGACACCAACTACATACAACTCCAAATAGTTAACTTGATTGCAAATCGTCATGGTCATATTACAGTTGTTGGCGACGACGACCAAAGTATCTACCGATTCAGGGGTGCGTACCTCACAAATATAACCGAATTTAAAAAAACGTTCCCAAATTTTGTCGAAAAAGCGCTAGAACAAAACTATCGTAGCACCAAAAAAATCGTAGCCGTAGCCAACGCTTTAATAGAAAACAGCCCCGAGAGAACAGTAAAGCAACTGTTTACAAATAATCCAGACGGCAACAAAATAGTTGTCATTAAAACCCCAAATGACACCTCACAAGCAAACTATATTCTTGAAGTAACAAAAGAGCTCTTAAAGACCTATACACCCCAAGATATAGCTATACTATGTAGGCGAAGAGCAAGCGCTGAACCAATAATTAACGTCTTTAGAAAACATTCCTTACCATTTAACTTCTTTGGAGAAACAGGTTTTTTCCAAGAACCAATAATTAAAGACATCACCGCTTTTCTAAAAGTACTTAGCAATCCCTTGGAAAGCAACGCTGAAATCGTTAGAATTCTAGCTAGACGTAACTATGGTATAAATCAAGTCGATATATGCAAATTCACCAGTTATGCACACCAAAACGGCCTCTCTCTATATGAGACATTTGACCACTTAAACAAGATAGCCGTGGATAAACTCAAGTTCCTAGTAGCCAAACAAACATTATCCGATATACTGAACAATAAAAATAGACTACGTACCCTTGATCTTGTTCATACAATTCTTTTTGAACGAGACTTCTACAAATACGAACTAGCCCTCAAAAACAACCGCAATCTCCAACTGTTAAACCAATTCTATGCGTTTGCAGAGGAGTTCAACAGCATATACCCCGATAGCGATATTGAAGCCCTCACAGACTATCTGTCCTTTGCATCAAATTTTGAAATCGAAGAGAAAAGCGATAGCGGACAAGCCGTTGTCATATCAACAATTCATGGCGTAAAAGGTATGCAATATCCCGTTGTCATAATCCCAGATGCTAATGAACGGAAAATACCCACAACCTATCAAAGAGACAAATTTGCCATACCCTCAGAGCTTCTAAAGGGAATCCAATCCAAATATGATGACAAAGAGCTACACATCCAAGAAGAACGCCGGCTATTCTATGTAGCCATAACCCGAGCTAAAGAAAAACTAATCATAACCTATGCCAACCGCCACGGAGAAAACAAAACAGACTCCAAACCTTCAAGATTTCTCCAAGAAATCAACTGTCAACAAAATCCAAGCCTCACCTTCCAACAAGTAAACCCCACGGAAGTACCAATTGAATCAACAGGTACCGAGAATCAAACAAAAACCAAATTGTTCCAACAAATCATAGCAAACCTAACAATTGGACGATTTAATGAAGCAATAGAAAATGTCCTTATTTTCGCTAAATCAACCAACAAAAGCATAGATCTGCAAACAGATATAATCAAAAAAATCAAAGAACCAAATTATGTTACACTTGAACAAGCAAACGAAAAACCCTTAACTGTCCCCTCAGACCACGTTTTTAGTGTCTCCCAATTCGTCAGCTACAAAAAATGTCCTCGTCAATATTACTACCATCATGTAATGAAAATTCCCGAAAAGCCCCGCTACTACTTTGATTTCGGCACAACAATACATAACATCGCAGAACGGCTAACAAGACTACAAAAGGAAGGACAGCCTGTCGATGAAGCTATCGCAGAGGAGTTACTGGCCAAGTTTTGGAGCTCAAAGAGCTACCTAACAGAACTTGATGAAAAAAGAGATTACGCTGAAGCAAAAATCATCTTGAAAGTTTTTCTTGAGGAACAAAGCAAAAGCAAGACAGAGATTTTAGATATCGAGCGATGGTTTGAGACTGCAGTAGGAAACATACGCATTAGAGGAAGAATCGACCGCATCGACAAAGACGAGACGGGTTACACAGTTATAGACTATAAAACAAGCAAGAATGCATCCTCACTAAACGACCTCAAAAAAGACATGCAGCTAATAGTCTACGCGCTTGCAGTAAAAGATATGTATGGTAATGAAAATCAGTTAAAAGTTGGCGATTGGTTCCTACGGCCTAACACAAAGATCTTTTTTACCCCCGAAAAACAAGCAATCGAGGTTATACAAACCGAAATACAAGAGATGTCCAAAAAAATCAATTCAGCCATATTTGACCCCAAAAAAGACTCCTGGAACTGCGGCGAATGTGACTACAAATGTCTATGCGACTAAAAGCACATTATCAAAAATTGATCGAGCAAAAACAAACAAACAAAAATCGTTACAGGTATCAGTTATCCTTTTCTGACCATAAAGTCTTATGGGCGGATCTGTTTGATTAATGCTCAATCTTTATCTATCCGAGAGCGGCATTTAAAAAAATTAGCACATCGCGGTGCTATCCAAATAGGCGAAATCACCGTTATGACTGAGGTATCAATATTTAATCAGGGCAAAAAGCAGCCCATCAAAGCTTCTGAAATCGATCCAACATTCAAGTATGAACTTCAAAAAATTCCTGGGGCAGAAAAAATCCTTCGATGTTTTCAATGCGGCACTTGTACCTCTGATTGTCCCATCGCTCGATTCAGTGACACCTACCGTCCCCGAACACTTATCCACATGGCGCAACTCGGATTAAAAGACCGAGTATTAAACAGCGACACACTATGGTTATGCGCCGCCTGTTTTACTTGTACCGACCGATGTCCCCAAAATATCGACGTTGACAGTGTTATTCGGGTGTTCCGTAACCTCGCTGTCGAGAAGGGATGCATTCCTCAGATGTTTTGTGACCAAGCCCAAAACATAGTTGAAACCGGCTACGCATACAAGATGCCCCAAACAAGAATCAAAAAGCGGGAAAGCCAAAGTCTACCGCCTCTACCCAAAGGCAACACCGAAGCTCTAAAAAAACTCCTCAAAGGCATAAAATTTTTTGAACGTGTACAGCCGATACAGAAACCTCAAGGAGAAAACCAAAATGAACCCTAGTAAATGGCTGTTTTTCCTAGGTTGTACTGTACCCTACCGCGGGGTCTCCTACGAAATCAGCGCACGCAGAGTCCTTACAAAGCTCGAGGTGGGGCTGGTAGAGATGCCTGAATTCAACTGTTGTGGGTTGCCCCTCGATCCTGTCAGCCACGAAGCCATGATGATTTTAGCGGCAACAAACCTAGCAATAGCAGAACAGCAAGGCCTAAACATCCTCACCCTATGCCCAGGATGCGCCGGCACCCTCAAAAAAGTCAACAAGACCCTAAAAGAAGACAAACTACAAAAAGACAAAATTAACAACCACCTCATAGCAGCAGGCCTAACATACAATGGAACAATCGAAATCAAACATCTGCTCGAGTTCCTCAAAGAAGATGTAGGGATAGAAAAAATCAAAGCCGCCATAACCCACCCGCTCACAAACCTCAAAGTCGCCGAACACAACGGTTGCCACATTCTACGACCCAAAAAATTTATCTCCTTTGACGACCCCGAAGATCCCCAGACTCTAAAAGCCCTCATCAAAGTCACTGGCGCTGATTGCCTTGACTATATCGATGAAACCCAATGCTGTGGTGCACCCAGCGTTGGTGTAAGCGACACGATCGCTCTGCAACTCGTACGCGACAAACTCAACCACATAAAGATAGTTGGTGCTCAAGCCCTAATCACGATTTGCCCCTCTTGCCACATAATGTATGACACAAATGAGCTAAGGGTAGAAAAAAATTTTAGCGAATCCTATGGCATTCCCATACTACACTATCCGCAACTCCTCGGATTAGCCATGGGTTTAACACCCCAAGAATTGGCCTTTGACGAACTTCGGGTAAATGCAGGGAAAATAACCCAACAACCCGCCATGCAGACTGCACAAAAAACAACATCTAATTGCTAATTTTTCGTAACTTGAGTTCCATATTCTCTTTAGGTTCATTTAAGAACCCCTTACTCTTTAGGGTTAAGCCTTATCTGAGTAACCCGCATTATCTACTCATGACGCATATGCAACCCCAGCCTCCTAACCCCAAACATAAACGTATGAAACGCGAAAAACAAACTATAGCCTATATGGTTGATATTTACTGCAAAAATCATCATAGCACCAAAGACGAGTTGTGCGCTGAATGCAAAGAATTCAAAGAATATGCTCTTCTACGGCTCGATAAATGCCCCTTTCAGGAGAAGAAAACCACCTGCGGTAAATGCGTCATTCACTGCTACCGTCTTGACATGAAACAAAAGGCCAAAATCGTTATGCGATACTCAGGCCCGCGTATGATTCTGCGTCATCCGGGATCGGTTTTGCATCATGCCTGGGATTCACGTCGAAAACCGCCGACGTTGGCAAAAAAGTCAGTTTAGCTAATAAATCTTTCTAGTAATTTTATATCCATATTGGTGCATACATTGACTGATGGCATCAAGCAACAACTCAAAAACTGGTTTTCTGATGTAGACAAAGTGGTTGTTGCAGGTATCGGTAATCCCATCCGGGGAGATGACTACGCCGGTTTAAAAATTGCTGAAAATCTACAGAACAAAGTCTCCAGCAATGTTTGTGTGCTAGAATGCGAAACAGTTCCCGAAAACTACTTGCTGGATATCGAAATTTTCCATCCTACACACATACTTCTTATAGACGCCGCCATTTTAGGAATCCAACCCGGAGAAACCAAATTAGTTGAAGCCACTGCAATTGTGGGGTTCTCTATTTTTTCATCGCATGGTTTACCCTTACGGGTTTTCTGCGAATGTATCACAAAGCTAATCCCCAATGTAAAAGTTTCATTATTACTAATTGAACCCCTAAACATGGAATTCGGTTATGAATTAAGTCCCGAAGTGCAGACGGCAGTCGATAAACTGACCGCAGTTCTACTGGGGTTGCTCACGTAGTTGATTTACGCTTAAAAACATAATCAGTCGTTAATAGTAGTTTACCTTTGGAGTAGTTGTTCTCTTTGATTTCAAACTGGTTCTTAGCTACCCATTTGGCGGTGATACGCTCTTCTTGCTCTTGATCTTCAAAAGTTCCCCGCCAATACAGTTCAATAGTGAAGCCGTCACCAATCCATCGACCCATATGATCATGGATCTGCCCATCCGAACTTAACCTAAACAAGTGTATTGTGCCATCTGTAGAATCAAACGTCCAGAGATCATTTTGGTAATAGTCTTCGTATTCTTCGATGTGACCATTAATTTCGCAAGTTATCCCCGCATCGGTTTCTTTTGCAATCACTTCGCCACATCCAGTTATCACTCTACGCTCGATGGTCTTCATGACAATACCTAACGCCCATTCTCCAATGAGTTGTCTGAGCCATTCTTCTGCTTTAGTTGATTCCAAATTTTTTAAAGTCACACCTGTGTCCTCACCATAGTTTCCAAGGCTGATAAGCCAATGTGGCTGTATCGCTACAGCAACGGGATGGTCAAGTAGCTTTAACTCCCAAAGACTCTGCAAACAAAGATTGAGCGATGGGCCGAATACGGCTCTAGGTTTAAACGTTAATTAGCCGGCCGTAGCTATCTGGTTTGTGATACATATGGTTGGCATGGCAATCATAATCATGGGGTCTGAACGTGATCTCGAGTTTTCCCGAGAGATTGCTAAGTACCTCAAACTCTTAGGGATAAGCTACGAATTCCGTGTTGCATCCGCACATAAAACTCCGTTGGCGGTTTTAGAAATTCTCAAAGAATTTGAAACCCAAAAAGTTGTCTACCTGACCGTTGCAGGACGCTCTAATGCACTTAGCGCCTTTATTGATGGCAATACCGTTCACCCCGTCATAGCCGTTCCGCCCTATAGTGAAAAATATGGTGGTACAGATATTTACTCTTCACTTCGAGTACCAAGCGGCATCGGCTCAGTCGTTACCATCGAGCCAGAAGGTGCCGCGATTGCAACAGCAAAGATCCTAGCACTTAACGACACAACACTGCTTGCTACTGTTACAGCTTATCAGGACAGTAAAAAAAGAGAGCTTGAGCGGGCTAATGAATCTGTCAAGAAACTAAAGTAACTTTTTATTTTAACTCGTTTTTTATAGTTTTCAGTGCGAAAACTACGTCTTTGAGTGGATTTATGCCTGTCTTTTTGTTGTGTTCGCATTTAGAGCAGTGTACGCTTATCTGCGCTTCATGTTCACATACGCCACATCTGTATGTCATATTGCTTCGTAACGTGTTAGAATCAAGCATAACATTGAACAACAGAAAACCGACCATTGTTCCAAGCACCACCGCAAAGCCTGTGTTGACGGCTGTGAGCAAAAACATGGCTGTCAAAAGCGTTGCCATGGAGGTAAAGCTCACGATTGTGCGCGTTTTTATACCGTATTTCTTGTCAATTCTGCTCCATAGTTTATTTTCTTCTACAAAGTTGCTTCTTTTGGCAAAGGCAACATAATTCACAAGCGTTAAGACTGCGGCGGCACCTAAACCTACACCATAGTAAAGCAACACTAGACCTATTATGTCTGAAATCATTTCTCTCTCCCTCTTTTTTCAATCAAGATCTCAAGCGCTTCAATTGACACAAATAAATTTTTGTCTGAACGCTTCAGATAATTGCTGTACTATTCATTATTAGTTAATAAAAATATTGTGACAAGCGCCTGCATCATTTCTTTTTGAGGAAAGTAACTTTTTCTGTCAAGTCTTTCCAAAGATAATTTAGTTTCTCTATTTTCAACCCTTAAAAAGTGCCAGACGCTGTCCTGCCATAATAAAACGGGTGTCTAACCAAAAATATTTTTATGTGGGACGTTACCTAGACTTCATAATGCTGGGGTGGCCGAATGGTTCAGGCGGTAGCCTGCAGAGCTGCTCTATATGGGTTCAATTCCCATCCCCAGCTCCAAATTAATCCATTTGTGAATTTTCCTTTTGTCCTGAGCGCTCTTGATTTTTTTGTGGTGCTTCCAAAGGACATTTTGCAGAGAAGGCACCTTAAGGGCTTGGGCAAGTTTTCGCACCATTTCTAGACAAGTTTGCTGAGTCCATTTTCCCGCTGAGAAGGTGCCCATTTAAAAGGTAGAACAGGAAACGGTAATCTGACGAAAAATTTATAAATAAACAGCAGATAAAACACCTGATAAACTTGCCGCCTAAAAATTTAATTGCATTAAATTATTTTTTTAGCGATCTTTATACATTAGGGCTCAAAACCGAAAAAATGTGCCCAATATCAAAATCTTATGATAAAAAAATTTGCAAACAAGTAATATCACCTTTTGCGGCGGCAAACTTTAAACGTCACACCTTTTATGTTGACACTGCAACATTAACCTCCGATATGTCTAGTTTCTGTGGCAAATACGGCAACATGTCACAGGAGGAATAATAATATGGGAACATACAAACAACCATGTATGCATTGTGGAGCATTAATAGAACGAGACAGCCATTTTTGTACCAAATGCGGCAGTCATAGCCCCTTCGGATATCACTGCCCCTCTTGCCGAAAACAGATTGAGCGCGGAAACGCCATATGCTCCGGTTGCGGGCGTAACTTAATGACCCCTTGCCCTTTTTGTAACGGACAAACTTTCATTGGAAGCGAGAAATGTGATGCCTGCCAAAAATCCGTAATGATCCATTGTGAAAATGACCGATGCGGTAAACTTCAATTCTTCGAAAATACAAAATGTACCGCCTGTGGTAAACCCATAAAAAATACAAAAAAACAACTTGAAAAAATGAAAAAGGAGAATTAACTAATATGTTACAACCCTTTACAAGAAATTACCATGACAATAGCACTGATGCAGGGCATCAGTTCACATTCTATTGCGACATATGTAATGACGGATATAAATCCAGCTTTATCGAATCGGCTACATACAAAAAGAAGAAAAAATCCAACTTTTTTGGCCAAAGTGCCGGTTTAGTCGGCGGATTCTTAGGCGGTGCAGCACAAAAAATTGGTTCTACCGCAGAACGCGGAGGAAACATCCTGTCCAAACAGCACGAAGGGAAATCCCCTGAATGGCAAAAGGAACATGAGCAAGCCTTTGAGCAGGCTCAAAATGAGGCCAAACAACATTTCCACCGATGTCCCAACTGTAACAAATACGTTTGCGACCACTGCCACAATGAAGACGCCGGACTCTGCACTGCCTGCGCACCTCGACAAGAAGTCTATGTAGCAAAAACACACGCACAAGTCATGAAACGCGATATAGACACAGCCGGACAAACAGCCACAGTATGGCAAGGCAAAATCGAAAGTAAAACAACCATGTGCACCGCCTGCGGCAAACCTGCCGGAACAGGCAAATTCTGCAATAGTTGCGGAGCAAGCATGGAACTAAAAGAATGCCTCAAATGCGGCGCAAAAAACGCACCAACCGTCCGTTTCTGCAATAACTGTGGAGAAAACCTACAAACAGCAACTGCCGCCACACCCACGGGTCAGTGCTCCTCTTGCGGGTTTAACAATCCCTCAGGAACAAAATTTTGCGGCGAATGCGGAAATAAATTATAAACGCAAATCACTTAACCTGTGCTTTCAGATACCCAAAAAGCCAACTATTTGCACCCACACTGTCAGGAGATAAACCATGGATTTATCCAACATTAAAAGTGGCGGTTCACCCAAACAGGCACAATCTGCCATGGAATACGTGGCACAGGCCGCTTCTCCTCTAATAAATGGCGAGGTCAAATTAACAATTAGCGACAATGCCCTAATAGCGATAGCGTTATTTGATGCTATAGAGATAACTTTTGCCGAGATAAACACTTTAGACTTGACAAATTATATTGTAACAGTTAAGGCAGACAGTGGCGATTATACTTTTTCCCACATGGGTAACTGGTGCCAGCCGTTTTATGACACATTATGCGATGCATACAACAAGGCCGTGTTACGCTCTTTATTTATCAAAAACAACCCTATATTAACAGCAAAGGGTGAATATCGCTATAATGAAAACGGAGAAAACAAAAACACATCTGCAGTTCCTATTTACATCTATGAAAACAATGTAACAGCCTTACCCCCTAATCTGTCTGCACGACGCGTTCCCCTCTGCTTTATAACCGCTATAGAAAGGGGTGATTATGAGTTGACTCTGCGATTAGACACAGGTGAAACCTATACCTATGCCAAGATAGGCTATGATACAGCTATATTCACAGACACCGTTGAAAAACAGCTCCGTAAACTACGAGAAGAATCACTTATAGCAATCAAAGGAATCGACCCAGCACTCACAGCCGCACAGGCTTCCCAAATCGCTAAAATCATGCCCCCGGGCGTAGCAGTTCCTATTGGCAAGCTTGCAGAGATAGCACCATCATTTAGAGAGGCATTAGAAAATAAAATTGCCACTTCACGCGCTAACAAAAGTTATATAATATTAAAAGAATTATGCGATCCAACACAAATATTTGTAGGATTTCGAAAAAATGAAACGTTGCAAGACATCGACGGTTTGTCCGATGCAATATTTGAAAGCGCAAGTAGCATACCCCTTGGCTCGACTGGCGGGAGTAATACATTTGAAACATCAAACGGTTTAACAGATGCCAACAATGAGACCAAAGAAACAAAAACTGCCTCCTCTGATCCATACCTGATATGGTTAATCGCGCCATCCCCTGATGGTCAATTCGCCACGGTGGAATTTGCCGAAGCCGATAGTGCAACATTTGTTTACCATACAGGCGGCAACTTTACCACTTTTGCCAGACAGATCAACCGTGCATTGGAAGCAATAAATTTCAAACGTGAGGTCATTCGCATGACCGACAAAGAACTGCAAAAACCCGAAAACGCCGATTACTACATGGCAGCCAAACGGACAACCGCTCTACAATTCGTCCGTTCCAACTTTGTTGGAAGGATAATTCACTCAAACATGGAAAACTGGAAACAAAAACTAACAGAATTATGGAACAGTACAGACTACAACGGTTAAATCAGGCTCAACATAGATGTATATGTTGCGTCAAACGCAAACCTGCTCAACAAACACTATTGGGCTATAAGCGTGGTTTGATGAGTGTATTTATGCCAAAGCGGTCTTGGGGGTGGGCATTTGGGCTTTGTTTTGGGTGGTGGTGTGGCAGTTGGGGCTTGGTATAACACAGAGCTAACCGAGATAGCCTCATATACTTTTCTGCCAAATATACCGACAAGCAGGCGACAATATGACCCAAAAAACTAAACACCGCGCACTTTATGAGTATTCGATTTCGGATCCGCTAATTCTATGCTTAAGCAAAGAGAATTTTTAGCAGGTGTTTAAAGATATGGATATATTGTTGTATTTAGTGGAGTTTTTAGTATTTATAGTATCAATAATTTGTTCCTTCAAATTTTTGGTTAAATGGTATGAACCCTTGCTTTCAAAACGCCCGCTTAACAGGAACAAATCGGCAAGATACATACTGGGCTTACTGCCGATAGGTTCTTTTTGTGTTATTTTATTTACCTTAAAAATGTTAGCTTCGTTCGATGTTGTGGACAGTTTTATTTATATTTCGATGTATATGGTTTTAGGGATTGCATGGCTTTTCCTTGGAGCGACGCTTATGTCGTGTGTTTTTGATTTGTCATGGCTTGACGATGCGCTGAATTTGAATAATAAAGCCGCTTTAATAGCGGTTGTGGGTGGATTTCTTGGATTAACACTTATTTATTCTGGTGCAAATATCGGAAACGGACCGGGATGGTGGTGTGTTGTTTTTACCGGAGGCTTAGGTCTTGTTGCATGGATCGTTCTTGGGCTTGTAATCAACAGTTGCACAAAAACTTTTGAGCGCATTACCGTTGAGAGAGATATTGGATGTGGAATACGGTTTGGATCTTACCTGTTGGCAAGCGGAATTATTTTGGCGAGAGCGTGCGCCGGAGATTGGACTTCTTTTTATATAACCTTAGTTGAATTTATAGACGGCTGGTCGGTGCTTGTTTTAGCAGGAATTTTGATTTTAGTTGAGCTATACTATATTCATAAGGCCAAATCGAACAAAACTAATAATGCTATTTTCGGTTCAATATTTTTGGCAGTTGTTTTTATAGCAATGGCGATCACGATTGTATATTTGTTGCCACCAACAAGTGGAAACCCAATATATAGAGTAGCACTTGAAGTCTTTTGGAGCCTGCATATATGAAACATTCAATTAAACTTGAGCTGATACCCGAGGATAAGTATTCCGATTATCGGTACACCGTTATTTTCAAAGCGTACAAATGGGATCCGCAGGTTGGGGACAATAATACCGTTTCCAAGCATGTTGTCATATTAGACCCAAAAACTGTTGAACAATTAAAATCATGGGCTGAACAGTTGTCAAGCGAAACAATGCTTATGGAAGAAGGACTGTTAAAAAACCTTCTTTTAGCAAAAGAATTGGGGTTACCTGATAAAATAAGAAAAACACTTGGTCGTACGTCAAATTATAATCGAAATAAAAATGTCCGGCTGATGCGTTTTGATTTTCATCCAACTAAAACTGGGTGGGCTATATCGGAGGTAAATAGCGATGTGCCGGGAGGTTTTGCGGAAGCATCGATTTTACCCGAGATTACCAATACATATTTTGACGGATACACGCCCGCCGAAAACTTTTCAAACATAATGGTTGAAGCCTTTAAAAGCAAAACTAAAGTTGCCGCAAATATAGCTTTTGTTCACGCGACAGCCTACTCTGACGACCGACAAGTTATGCAGTTTTTAAGCGACCGTTTCATGGAAAACGGCATGAACACAGTTTTTGCTGCGCCCGATCATATAAAATGGGTAGATAAAAAGGCGTTTAGCATTGTAGAAGGAAATGAATGTGAAATAGATGGTATTATTCGATTTTTCCCATTAGAATGGCTTGTCAGTTTGCCGCGAACAGCGAAATGGCAAGGATATTACGACTGTGAAACGGTATCCTGCAATCATCCGGCAGCCATATTGACACAATCAAAAAGATTACCTCTTATTTGGGATAAACTTGGCGTTAAAATTCCTGTATGGAAAGAATTGTTACCAGAGACAAAATCTCCAAAGGATATAAATCCACAAAATACTGATTGGATTTATAAACCGGCACTCGGAAGGGTTGGTGAAGGAATTTCAATCAAAGGAGCAATCAGTAAAAAGGAACTGGTAGAGATTGAAAAGTCCGCGCGTAGGGATTCAAAAAACTGGATTTCTCAGCGAATGTTTGAAAGCGTTCCTGTTAAATCAGTAAATGGTGAAAATTATCATTTGTGCCTGGGCGTGTTTACGATAGACGGAAAATTTGCAGGATTTTATGGAAGAATCAGCTTGTATCCACGCATAGATTCTAACGCGGAAGATATTTCGGTATTGGTATCAAAGGAGGACGTGTAATGAAAGACAAAATGAGCCTGTATAAAATTTGGGCTCCGGACAACGCTTTGTGGACGCAATGGACAAAGCCTGTGCTGTTTGCAAGTTTACCCTGTAATACTGGTGATTGCGAGTTAAAACCGCCTAGTGCTGACCATATGCAAATGGTTGATTACAATGCGGTTATTATTGTAGATTTACCCGGAAAAGAAAGTGTTGACGAAGGACTGGTTTTGGCGCAGTGCGGATATAGACCGGTTCCTCTGTACAACGGAGTATACGGTAATTCAAAATTTTCAATGATTGTAGATGTACAGGGCATTGCCGAAGCGTTGCAAGAGGGCGCCGATATGCTGTCTTCGTTAAATATCAGAGCGGATGCTCCACCGGTATTTCTATTAGATTCTAACAGAATGACAGGCCAAGGAAAACAACCGGGCAAATATGATAACCGTTGGTGTGTTTTTCCGCAGGATATGCCCTCCGCGTCTTTTCTTTTGAAAAACGGTATTCAAAAAATTATCGTACGCTCCACAAGGATTCAAGAAGATTTAGCGCACATTTTATTACGTTATCAAAATCAGGGTATCAATATTTTTCTATGCAGCAATGACGAAATCCTAAAGGAGATAAAAGTTTCAAAACCGTCATTGTTTATGAGCTTTTTTTACCGTTTCAAGGTAACTCTCGGCTTAAGCCGTAACGCAACCGGCGGATTTGGCGCAGTTATCCCCGAACCGCAAATAGGCTGGTCAAACAGGAGCTATTATTGGTATGGATAGTTAAAAAAGACAACATCGACAAAAACGCGGGCTGGTCTCATAGTGATCTTACACAGCTTGTTCCCTCATACATTCCACCTGAATAGCAGTATCGGTAGTTGCTGACCGGAAAACAAATTATGCCGCACTTGTATGCTGGTTATGGAAAGAAAAACCTAAAATAATCAAGATTTAGGCTTTTCTCTGCAATGGCATTCATCAGAAACGCAAGTACAATTTGGATTATAGCCGCTAGCGCATTCATCGCTACAGGTGCACTCCTCAATCATAATGGTCCATTTAAGACCAAATTTGTCTTCAAGCTCTGCATAGCATTTATTCCAAAATGTTTCCTGCGCCTCACAAAATACTTTCCCGCCCTCTTTTAGAATTTCAAATGCTGACTTGACACTTTCTGCTGTTTGAAGTTCTACACAAGCAAACGAACCATTGCCAAAAGTTGTCGGTTGACTAGGGGTCGTATCGCAAAGATAAATTGTGCTATTGCCAATTGGGAGTATACCGTGCATAATTAATTCTTCTGTGCCGGGTTGTATTGGATACTCCTTCGATGGTGGTGTATCTTTGTATTGGCAATAATTAGCTTTTGTGTTAAATGCTTTCTCGTAGAGTTTAATTGCCTCTGCACAATTTCCATTGAAAATTAAATAAAGTGATGCTTTCATTTGTTTCCTTCCTTTATGAGTTTAATCTGGTTTTTATCTAAAATATATGATGAATCCTATTAAAGAGTGCATGTATTGGGTGGTTAAGATATCGTTAGAAAGTTCGTGAATACAAATTGCGCTGACTGGGGCAAATCGTCAGTATGTATAAAAAAACATGTTTATACCGTTTACGGGAAAAAAGTCAAATGAAATACAACTCATTTGACACAATCAAACAAATTACGGATGATGTAAAGTTTTGATTTGCGTGGGATTTGCAGAATGCTTTACAGATACATAATGACATAACTTACAAGTCTTTGAACGAGTTATGTTCACATGTAAAAACAGTGGCTTTGCTCTGGGGATCATTTTGCGGGCATCAACAAAACGATACAAATGCCTAAATCGGCAGAAACACAGCTCACTGTTTATGGACTCACTCGTTATGCATGTTAATAACCGTTCAGTCTGAAGTTTTGTCCCATAAATGTTAACATGAACCCTCAATCCCACGATAATTAACAGAACCCTTTTCGGTAGATTTTTATAGTGTTTCATGTTAGAGTTTATTTACGGCAAAAAAGTCGTAAATAAAAAATAATGGGTATATTGACATGCAACTCGAAATATTTATCAATTTTGACGGTAACTGCCGTGAAGCGGTAGAGTTCTATGCAAAAGTATTCAAATCAGAGGTTAGAAACCTTATGACTTATGCAGACGCGCCGCCTGATCCAAAATATCCTTTAAAAGAAGCTGACCGCGACAGAATAGTGTACGCTGGAATACCCATTGGCGGCATGACCGTAATGTTTATGGATCTGCCTTCCGATTCACCGCTTACTGTGGGCGATAATATAACGCCAACCATCAGTACCGATAATAAAGATGAAGTTACAAGGTTGTTTAACGAGTTGAAAGAAGGTGGCGAAGTCTATATGGAACTTCAAAAAGCCTTTTTCAGCGAATGGTACGGTATGGTCAAAGATAAGTTCGGCGTGATATGGCAGATATTACATTACGTCCCACAAAAAAAATTTTAGAAAGGAGCTATTTATCATGTCCAATGCTGTTTTGTTTATATCTTTTAAACTAGTGAAAGACGCATCTGTACCCGACTTCTTATCTGCATCAGAAAAATTGAATAATGAGTATATGTCTAAACAAAAAGGCTTCATTTCTTGGAAACAACTTGTCGAGGGCGAGATGTGGGTTGATTTACTTACTTGGGAAACAATAGATGACGCCAAAAATATAATGGAACCAAATTGTACAAATACTCTTGCTGAAACGTTTTATTCTTTCATTGACCAAGAAAGCGTTAAAGTGCACCTTTTTTCTGTTAAAAAAAATTATTAATTCAACATTTCTAAAATATATAGGGTGAATGTAGCACAAACATCTTCATTTATTTTTAGACTGTCTCAATACTGGATATGTCTAAGGCATTATTTGCGGCATAATCAACTTTGAAAACCGGAATTACTCCCGAGTACTAATAGACTTTAGGTTTCAACTAACGTTTTTATCCTAAGATCACTCTAAATATATTTGAGGTTTTAGTTTTGCAGAATAATTTTGATGTAGACGACTTAAATGTGATAGATATGGATGCAAAAAAGGTACTTGAAGCGCTTTCAGACTTTAATAGAGGCGAATTTACGAAAGGAGAACAAATACATAAAAAAACCGGTTTAAGCACCGAGATTATAAACGTTGCAGTTAAGGTTTTAGAAAAATCACTACTTGTAAACAATCCTGATATTTCCAAATCATCACCGCCATATGATTTTGATACCATAGAAATATCCGATTTTGGACGACAAGTTCTTGAAAAATACGGTTAGCAATGATGTTTATTTTTCTTTAATTTATGACATAATTATCAATACCTCTGGTCTGCCCAATCTATTGGACCTTACAAAATAAATTAAAAGCTTACAAAGTTGAATTTAATTATCGAAACTACGCCCCAGAGATTAATCAGCACACTCAAAGCTATCAGGGTTTTCTCAGTCCACCCCAAGTTTTCACGCATACCTGCGGCTGTGAGAAGCATAAGAAACGGAATGAAGTCGAGGCTGAAACGGTAGCCGAATTGGGTGAAACCCACGGTGCCATGTGTAACTATGGGCGGCAATATACAGAGGATGGCTAAGGCGGCCTTTTTATTTAGACTTCTCCATCCGCCTCTAAGGGCTCCTCTGAAGATAAGAAGAAAAGCTGGAGTCGTTAAGAACAATCCCAGCCCCATCCAGTTAGGCTGAAACCATGGGAAATCGGGTAGCAGGTTGGGACCTTGAAAAAATATTGCATAGATATGGCGGGGAATGTAGGCCACGTTGAAGATACCTTGCTGAAAGAAAGGGTCTTCTTGTATACCCGGAATGAGGTAGTAGCCTATGTTAGTGAAGACACCATAACGCGCATAATCATATAACGCGTTTAACCCCACCGGTATAGCTAAACCTGCAAAGAAAAATAGCACCTGCTTAAACCTGGGGATCCATGTATTTTTCTGATCATATATAAGCAAGAGGAAAAAAGGAAACGCCAACACCACCGGTAATCGGGCAATCACAGCACAACCCAAAAACAAACCTACCACAAAATTTCCCTTCCCATATAACGAGCAGATTATAGCACAAGTAAGAAACAGCACAGCAACCACTTGCTCAATGTACCAAGAAGAACCCACTGATGCAATAAACCAAAAACAGGTACCAAAGCCAAACAGCACCGCCAACCACAGGGCTTTAGTTTGGCTTGAACCAGCTTTTTTGAGCATTAACCATGTTGCCGCAACACAAAAGCCTGCAAGGACAACTGAGAGAAGCGCCTGATCAAATGCAGTGCCCCAAATCGCAACAAACGGCAAAAGCAATACAGCAGACATCGGAGGATAAACCACATAATAGTTACCGTTGAATGGAACTATTTCTGCAAGATTCTCTCCTCCACCCGAGAGTCCCAACTTGCCATGGAGAAACGAATCCGCAAGATAGACAAAATGGTTTTGACCCGGAGGAGGACCCTTGGAAAGCAAAAATACGAGCAAAGCAATTGTTGCTATAAGCAGAAGTTTATAGCGTAACCTCAGAGACGTAGCCTTTTCTATTGTAGACTCGAGGGTTTGGCGAACGTTGTTCAACGTTACCTGACAATATAGAGATAACTGAAGGTTTTTAACCTTTAATGCAAAAACTTCTCTATGGGAAAATGTACAAAAACCGTGGGTGAACGCCGCCTAGGTCGAACCATTTACAAATTGGGTAACAGCATAGAACTCAGTAGCAAGGAAGGCAAAGCAAAACTAGCTGAACAAAATTACAAACAGCAGGTTCAAGCAGAACAGGGATTTGACGAAGATTCTCCGGTGCAAAACCTACGAGACACAACAAAATGGAAAACCCCAAAAAACGGCTCTTAAATCTAACATCATTGAAAAACAAGTTTCATGCTGAACTCTTACTTTAGGGTTGATTCGGTTACTTGAATGGTGTGTGACAGACCATTTTTTGAAGACTAACCAAAAAACGCCGCCAGTTTATCTTCCTTGTAAACAGAAGCATGGTATAGCGTCCTGTAGTTTTACCACAGTTTGTGCGTACTGCTTCTGCTACCTAGTGATATAAGTCATTTCGTTTTTATCCCTGTTATTCTGTACGCTTTCTCTGCCCAGCTGGAAAGCTTTGAGGTTTAGGCTGATATAATCCCTTTTGAGTCTGTTTGCTATCGCCTGCTGAAATGATTCCACTTTAAGCGGGACCTCAGGAAGTGCAGAGAGTGCTCCAAGCAGAATTGTGTTAACAACCAGCATGTTGCCCAATCTGTGGGCGATGCCTGGGCCGTCTACTTCATGAACCCGTGCTTTTGTCTTTAAAAGCTTCAGTAGCTCTTCTGTGCTTTTGAGTTTAACGCCTGCAGGTAAGCTGTTTGGCGGAATAAGTTTCATGTTAACAATGACTGTACCGCACTCTTTGAGCATTGGCAGCGTTCGGGTGGTTTCTAGAACCTCAAAGCCCACCACTACATCGGCTTTTCCTGTTTCGATGAGGGGCGTTTCAACTTTGTTTCCGATACGTGTGTAGGCTACAATCGAGCCACCTCGTTGTGCCATGCCATGTATCTCTGCTTTTGCAACATCGAAATCTTCTATCATTGCGGCCTCACAAAAAATATCGCTTAACAATACAACGCCCTGTCCGCCAACACCGCTAAAAACTACATCAAGTTTTTGTTTCATTGTTCTTCTCTCACGATTGCACTAAAGGGGCAGACTTTTTCACATACTCCACAGCCGTTACAGAGGGTGGCATCGATTTCAGCTCTATTGCCGGTTTGACTTATAGCTGGACAGCCAAAGACTTCTGTACAGACTCTACAGCCGCGACATTGGTCTTTGATTTTTAGAGGGATATCGCGTGGGGCTAAAAGCGGGCAGGGCCGTTTAGCGATAATCACTGAGGGGCCCTCATAATTGATGGTTGTTCGTAGCGCTTTAGTTGTGGCTTTTATATCGTAGGGATCGACAGTGATGACCTTTTCGATTCCAAGAGCACGGACGAGGCTTTCTATGTTAATGATTTTGGCGTTTTGACCCATGGCGGTTTTTCCTGACCCCGGAGTTGGTTGATGGCCTGTCATAGCAACTATGCTGTTATCCATAATGATGACACAAACGTTGGCTTGGTTGTAGACAATGTTTAGCAGTCCTGGCATACCGCCATGGAAAAAGGTAGAGTCACCGATGACTGCAAAGACTTTGTCCTTTACACCTGCATGAATCATCCCTGCGGCCTGCGAGATGCCCCCACCCATACAGAGACATGTCTGAAGGGATTTAACTGGTGGCAAAGCTCCAAGAGTGTAGCAACCAATGTCGCCCGCTACAATTTTATCCTCGGATTTTCCCCTCAAACTTAGGGCCCCCTGGGGACAGAGCGCGACACATCTGGGGTTGCCGCCGCAACCATCACAAACTATGGGTTTATGGGTTGTGGGATGCATGTTGAGCGCGCCGTATTGACAGGCTTCAATGCACCAGCCGCAACCGTTACATTGGTTTTTGTCAACGATAATATTGCCTGTGATGGGGGATTGGGAGAGGGCGTCGCGGGGGCATGCGGCGACGCATGCGGGGTCTTGGCAGACCTGACAGGTTATGGCTATGTTTTGAATTTGATTTTGACGTACAACGCGTATACGAGATTTGGAAGTGTTGTATACTTTTTCTTTGTTGTATGAGCATGCATACTCACAGGTGCCACAACCCACGCATTTATTGCTATCACAGTATACTGATTTGTGAATCATGTTTAGGGTGTAGTAGAGGGCACGGTGGGTGCATCCGGGACATAAGCCTGGCGGACGCGGCGGCAAATTGAGTTGTTGAGGTTTTTCTGGATTTGTGGTTAGATGTAATTTGGCAAGGGCTGTGCGGATTTTGTCTGGGGAGAATTCTCCGATTTCCTCTAGTCCAAGTTCTGTTTTACCTATAAAGTCAATTTTTAGGCGTGCAATGTTTTCTTCTATATAGGGCCGTAGTTCCTCAAGAACTATTAGTTTTTTAACTTTAGACGCAAACGTTTTGACCAATTCTGAGGGAAATGGATGGACAAACCCAAGTTTTAGCCATGAAATCTTCGAGGTATCCAAAAGGGAACGTGCATAGTAGTAACCAACACCGCTCCCTATGATTCCTATGTCTGAACTGTTATCCTCAACGATGTTAAACGGTGAGGTTTCAGCTTCATTTTTTGCCTCTAATAGTTTACTCTCTAAAACTCGATGTTGACGGCTCGCGTTGGCCGGTACCATAACCCATTTTGAGATATCCTTATCAAACTCGGCTTTGCGCTCAAATCTTTGGAGCTCTCCTAGTTTTACTCGTGCTTTGCCATGTGCAACGCGGGTGGTCAACCGTAAAATAATCGGTAAGCGGAGTTTTTCGCTGATTTCATAGGCTTTACGCGCCATGTCAAGTGCTTCTTGGGGATTGCCCGCATCAAGCAGGGGTAGTTTTGCGTGGACGGCGAAGTAGCGTGTGTCCTGCTCGTTTTGACTGCTATGCAGGGCAGGGTCATCGCAGATTACAATGACCAAACCGCCTTCGATGCCTGTGTATGCTAGAGTCATGATGGCATCTGATGCCACGTTTGAGCCTACATGTTTCATCGAGGTGAGTGCACGTACTCCTGTCATCGATGCGCCGATGGCAACCTCTGTGGCAATGATTTCATTAAGACTCCACTCAACATAAATCCCCAAGTCTTTTGCAACTACTGCTAAGGTTTCTAAAATCTCTGTGGAGGGTGTGCCGGGATAGGCCGCGGCAACTTTGATGTTAGCTTCGATTGCTCCCCGGGCGGTTGCTTCATCGCCGTTGAGCAGGGCGTAACTGCCCGGCTTATCTACATTTATCTTGGAAGTCATCGTTACTCCTACATTTTGCCTTTACGCAAATCTAGTACCCGCTTGGCTTTGCCCTCGGTCCGTGGTAACTCACCATATTGGACAATTTCTACATCAGCAGATATGCCTGTTATGATATGAATTCGTTTTTGAATATCGCTCTTTAAAGTCTTTCTGTCAAGCTGGCTGTTTTGAGCGGCTTTCTCTGTCATCTCCACCTTGACCGTGAAGGTATCAAGCGCTCCTGGTCGATCTACAACTATTAGGTACTGAGCGGATAGCTCAGAGAAATCCATAACCGCATATTCAATTTGCGAGGGAAAAACGTTGACGCCGCGGATGATAAGCATATCATCTGTGCGACCGGTTATGTGTGTCATTCTGGCATGTGTGCGTCCGCATCTACAGGGGTTGATGTCTATTTTGGAAATATCTCGGGTTCGATAGCGTAACATAGGTATGCCCGTTTTAGTTAGCGCTGTGAAGACCAGTTCGCCTTCTTTGCCTTCAGCTAGAACTTCTCCTGTGTCGGGGTCGATGGTTTCTACGATGAAATGATCTTCCCAAACATGTAACCCTGTGTGTTCTTCACATTCTATAGAGACCCCCGGACCGCAAAGCTCGGTTAACCCATAGATATCAAAGGTCTCTATGCCCATTTCCTGTTCAATACGTTCACGAATTTTACTTGACCACGGTTCCGCACCAAACATGCCGCGTTTGAGTTTGAGGTCTTTTTTAGGGTCGACGCCTTCCTGTGTCATAGCCTCAGAAAGATAAACCGCAAAGCTGGGAGTGCATGCCAGCATAGTTACCTCTAGATCTTTCATGAGTTTGATCTGACGCTGAGTCATGCCACTGCTTGCCGGCACAATCTTTGCACCTATTTTCTGTGCGCCATAATGGAAACCAAACCCGCCTGTGAATAAACCATACCCATACGCAATATGTATGACATCCTGTGGCCTACCACCCGTGGTATAGATACTGCGTGCCATAAGCTCTTGCCAGATCTCTATGTCGTTTTGGGTATAGGCACCGATGATGGGGTTGCCTGTGGTTCCACTTGAGGCATGAACCTCAACAATCTCACTTGGTGAAGCAGTAACCATGCCAAGAGGATAGTTATCCTTTAGGTCACTTTTAACGGTAAAGGGAATTTTCTGCAAATCCTCTATAGTTTGGATGTCCTTTGGCTTTAAGTTTATTGCATCAAATTTTTTACGATAAAAGTTACTCTTCTCATAGCAATAGTTAACTTGTTCTTTGAGCTTCTGCAACTGATAGTTTTTAATGTCCTGTCTAGGCATGGTTTCGATTTTTCGGTTCCAGTACTTGCCATCCAAGGTTTATCCTCTCGTTTTCTGAGCGTAGCTACACTTCTTTTATGAGTCTATTAGATAAAAGTTCCCTACATTTAACAATAGCCGGGCATTTGTTCTCATTTGAGCTTTCTATGTATACCTCGTGTAGTTTTCATCAAAGCAATAAAATAGTAACTCCCCTGCAACTCGTGCGTTTAATAACCTGGTAGCTCTCACCATTTTCTTACTTTGATTTTCTAAACCCACGTATTTATTCTCTTGAAATACCCACTAATTCTATCTCTTCCCCAGGTTGAATGATGAGTTTGTTTGGGGCGTCCCATTTTTGTACTTTCATTAAATCAAACAGTGCTCCTGGCTTCATATGAACCAACACATTGTGTTTTGCTCCCACAATCCTTGCACACTGTGCCGCTTCATTTAGCCCCATATTAAACATTCCATCACCGCAAAACAGTGCGTAATCGATCTCTCGATTAGCAAGCTCTGACATCTGTTTAGTTTTTGAGGTATCGCCTGAACAATAAATTCGGACACCATCAAGGGTTATGATAAATCCAACGCAAGCCTTAGGATTGTGCATGAGATTTCGCGCTTCTGTGGCTTCAATTTCGATCCCACTAAGCGAGAAACTATTGTGTCTTCCACCCGCTAAAGCCTCTTTATTTGTAATAATTTTACAACCCTCGTTTTGAGTAATCAATTCCAACTTATTATGATCCTGATGTTCATGCGTAACAAGGACAATATCAGCTGGCTTATCATACCCTTCACCAGCATATGGGTCAAGATATATTACCCGTCCGTCTTGCGCAGTTATACGTATGCTTCCATGCCCTTGATATAGTAGTTTTGCCACTCTAACGATCTCCAAAAGACTATTCACAAATGTTATTTATAAGAAATTTTGAAATAATTTCCAACAGACAAAATTCCGCTATAATGCACGGTTCTAATGAGGGCAGACAAGAATTATGTTCCCAATTATGGAACGCACAATTGCCGACCCTGTCAAGCGCAAAAATACCTATAAACGTTAACCTGTGGTCATATCATCATCAACATAACTTGTTTTTAAAGGCATACGACTGATATTGAGGTGAGTGTGGTGGGCCCGATCGGATTTGAACCAATGACCAACAGATTATGAGTCTGGCGCTCTACCTAGCTGAGCTACGGGCCCAACCCCTGTTGCTACATATTGCTATTCCAAACAGCATTTAAACATTTTCCGCCCCTTCCCTAAGTAACCAAACGATAAAAAATAAAAATCCAAAAAAAGATTACTTCCTCTTGTTTCCTCTTGTTTTTAGCCCTCAAAAATTGCCCGTTTGTTGCGTTGCCATAAAATTAATCCTTCAGCTAAAAACAGGCTTGCAGAACCAGCAGTAATTGGAACCAAGTATAAAACAGCTAAACTCGGTATCAAATTTTGAAAGAAAATCTGTCCTCCTAAAATCACCAATTCAACAATTAGCATACCAAAGAAAAAAAGGGAGTAACATATTAGGCGGGGCACGAGGTTTTTGCCGACCCACACATGCCCGCTAACATTTGTTTTCTCTTTTGTGACATATGTACCATACACGGTTTTTTCGATTAAACCCAGCGATTCTAATTTCTGTAGTTGTCGGTATGCCGTGCTTGGACTGGATAGGTTGGCGCCGCGCATAACTTCTCTTGGTCCAACTGGTTTGTCTTCTTTAACCACAAAGGCATAAACGCTCAATGTGTTACCTTCCAAGTCTTCACAGCCCAAGCTAGACACCCCATTAACTCCTGGGTCTGATGAATACTTCTGCGCCGTATTGATCGAGCTGGAACATTTGATCGTCAGACAAGCATGTATTGTAGATATAGCTGTTCCCGATTTGTGTTAGGACGAGTTGCTTGATTACCTCTGTTGTTGCCCATGTATCAAGAAAAGCATTGGTTCCTACATCGCGATTAACATCAACATCTGTATGCACTCTAAGTAGCGTTTGGATGATGCCTGATCGGATAACATCAACAGGGTTTATGTAACCATCTTCAGTTAGAGCCACACAATCTAATCGGGCATCCCAGCTACCAGAAATTACAAGCAAACGCGATTCGCCTGGTGCAAAATGGTTGTCAAATGCGTCGTCTCCAATATGGACCACTTTCGTTGTCGAATCGCCATAGTTGTCACCGGTCTCAGATATTTGGTAGCATATCTGTTGCTCAGCAATTATTGCCGATCCACTGTAGGACGATCCGTCTTCAGGTATATCAATGGTGATTCGCCCAGTTACGTCGACCCATGTGCCGTTCATGTTTAAATAAATGTACGAGTTGGTGCCTGCATCGTTGTGGACTGTTCGCTTATAATATTCTACGCCCTCCATCCAGTACTCTTTTTGATCCAAATAAGCCCAAGGCGATTGAGTAATTGTGCCATTCTCATCGAAGTATGGAGAGGGGCTATGCAGTGTTATGTTATACCATATTCCGTCAACCCAAGCGCCTTCTGCTGTTCCACCACCACCGCTACTCCAGGCCCCATCAAAGATTGGTCTCTGCTCAGTGGTATTTCGGATGTTTTGATCTGCCCAGAAGTTCATTAAAAACAGGAGCGCTGTATAATCAGAGGGGTTAGTGACGTTAACGACTGCATAGTAGTCTATTGTTGGTCCGTCAGTTTGGGTTATGGGTGTATCGGGGTTTGTTATAGTAAAGTCGGCGTAGACAACATCTATGTTGAAAGCTGCAGTAGGTCCCTGTACATGTGTAATCCAAGGTCGAATGTTTAGGTTTAACTCTGATACAAGTAGAGGTGTCGCTGCTACAATTCCAATGGAAACCGATAGTATTAAACATACGATGATTTTTGCTGCGGTTTTCATGTTTTTCCCTGAGTATGCATTTAGCTAAAGCAACTATTAGCTCTGTTTACGGAACGTTTCTGTTCCAAAGCGGAACATACCCAAACTAAAAAACAAATTAAAGAAACCGAAAAATTTAGCTCACTTCACTAAGTCAGAGGTTTACCAAACCATTTCTCATACCACGCACTATACATGGAGAGGCACTCATGCTGGTATGTTGCATCGCCTTCTTCTCTGAGACAACTAGCGAGCTCTAAATTATGCGCGAGCTCTGCTTTTGCTTCCTGCACGGTTGAGTCTATGTCATCGAGCATGTCGTTGCCGCCGGTTGCATAATCCTTTGTTGCCTGCTTCAAAAAAGTTCTTTTCTGACTGATTAATTGGCCTATTTTGCCTTCGCTCATATGCTCACCAGCCAGGTATTGATTGCCTACACATTTTAACGTTGTGTTCGCTCATAATGATAGAGGTATTCTTGTGCATAACCTGCATACCTGCCAAAGTAATCTCTAGCAAAAGCGCTGATTTTTAAATATTCACCGTTAGTGAGTGAGTTGTGGCTCTGCATCTTTTTAACCATCACCGGAGGCAACTGATCGGCATAGTGGTTTAGTATAACACGTTTAACCCAGACATCCACAGGAAAAGCCTCAAATTTCTCAAGCGAAAAAAGTAGCACACAATCAGCAACTTTTAAACCAACACCCTGAAATTCCAGCAGTTTTTTTTGTGCTTCCAGATAAGACATAGCCTTCAATAAGTCGAGGTCAACTTTTTCATCGAGAATTTTTCTAGCTGTTAGTTGCACATATTTTGCGCGATAACCCAAGCCGCATTCCCGCAGACCATTTTCACTAGCTGTTGCTAAACTCTCTGGTGTAGGAAACAGGTAGAACTCTTTGCCATCAAACACATATTTTTTGCCATATTTCTCTGAGAGTTTTTTGAGCATCTGTTCTATGGCTGCTATGTTTTTATATGCAGAGCAGATAAAGCCAATGAGGCATTCCCAAGGTTCCTGGCGGATAAGTCGTAATCCCTCAAACTGTTGTAGCGCTTTTTTGATGTAGGTATCCTTGGCGACGCATCTGTGGATCTGCGCTAAGTCATCGTTTAACCCAAAATAACGCCGCACAAACTCTTCATTAGCACCCTCAAATTCAAGTTCACAACCGGTTTGGCGGATTTTTAGAACAGTTTCACCAATAACACCATACCAGGTGTCGCCGATTTTTCGCCAGCGAAATACTTGTCCGCAACAAAGCGAGAAATCCAAATCAAAAACAGCTCCTAGGTGCATGTTCTATTAGACCTCCATGAATCTCTCAGGCTTAGCAACATCTTTGGGCAATCCCTTTCTTTTTCGTATTTCATTGATGATTTCTTGGGCGAGTTTGGGGGGTAGTTTTTCCCAGTGGTCAAATATGGATTGCCAAACTGCTTTGCCTGAGGTGGTTGAGCGTAGTTCTTTAGATAAGCCAAACGTTTCAGCGACTGGGATGTACCCGGTGATCTGGGTTTGTGGGCCTTTTTGTTCGAACTGGGTGACTTTGCCCCGGCGGCTGTTGAGGATACGACTGATATCGCCTGCTAAATCTGCAGCTACTGAAAGTATGATTTTATAGATGGGTTCTTGGAGGCTGGGATTTGCAGTTAAGAAGCTGCCAAATACCGCTTTGCTCACCGTGTGTTCTATCTCAGAGACGGTTGTGTTTGGAGCAATCTCACAGTCGATAAGTCCTACTCTGAGTTGATGTATAGGCTCGCCACAGAGGGGTCCCGCGGCACAAGCGAATCTAAACCCTGCTTTGATTGCGTCAAGCATCTCTTTTGATAACTGTTGAGCCTTGCCCTCCACATCAATCAAACTGTTATTATAATCATCGTTGGCCAAGATCTGTTCTTTCTCTTCAGAATCAATATCTTGTTTTAAGTTCGGTTCAACCTGAACCCGAACGTTACTCTGCTTATCGGCACTCAATGCTAATGCAACTACACCGCTTTTTTGGGCGTACTCCCAATAGACAACCCGCGGCGGAGAAACCACCACATCAATACCCAGCACTTTCCTTAGTTCGTTGATGGCGACTTCAAAATGCAACTCACCCATACCGCTGAGCAGATACTCCCCCGTTTCTTTATCCACCAAGAATTTAAGGTTAGGGTCTTCAGAAACAAGCCGCTCAAGTCCCCCCTGAAACGTTTCTATATCCTGTGGATTTTTGGGCTCCACCACCAACGTTACCACAGGCTCAGAAATATAGTTAATACATTCAAAGGGTACCATACCATCTTGGCAAGTGGAATCCCAAAGAGTCTCGCCCGCTTCCACTTTCCCTGACAAAGATAGCGTAACTAAGTTGCCTGCCAAGGCTTCCCCAACTTCCTCACGCAAAGCACCCATATCAACATAGACCGTCTGCACCTCGGTCTCTCCCATAGTTCCTACCAGATGAAGTCTGCTCCCTTTTCTGATTTTGCCTGAAAAAACTCTCCCTGTTGCAAGTGTGCCGTTTTTTCCATCTGAATAAACATTAGTCACAGCCATAACTATCGGTGGTTCATCATGGCATTCCCTCAAGTTCTTCCCAATTGGTGAGTTGAGGTTGCCGCCCCAAATTTTTTGAATACGATAACCTTGGGCCTTCCGCGGATTGGACACCCTTCGTGTGACCATCTCAAAGACGGCCTCATAAACCGGTAACGCCTCCGCAAGCTTAATTGACGCACCGCTTTTACAAGCCGCTATTATATCTGAAAATTTTAATGCACGTTGCTTTGCCATCTCAATTGTAAAGCCCCAGCCGTAGAGTGCCGCGCCAAAAGCTACATTTCCCGCATTAGCGTTAATTTTCCAGGGGTCTTTGTAGGTGGGTTCCGCATAGATCTCGATCAGATCGTTAAAGCTTGTGATTATGTGTTTGAGTTTCTTCTGGATTGCTTCCTCGTCTAGTTGCAGTTCAGTGATGAGGCGATCAATTTTATTGATAAAGAGCACAGGGCAAACACGTTCTTCTAATGCTTGGCGGGTTAAGATCTCGGTCTGTGCCATAATCCCCTCGACCGCATCCACTACCACTACAGCACCATCAATTACCCGGAGAGCTCGAGTTGTTTTGCCCGTGAAATCCACATGCCCCGGGGTATCCACCAAGTTAATGAGATACGACTCGGCTTGATTATTATACAGCAAAGCTATATTGGCGGTTTTTATGGTAATTTTACGCTTCTGTTCTTCCTCCAGATAATCAAGTACACGCGCAGTCCCAGCCATCCGCGGAGAAAGTAGTCCTGCACCCGCCAGCAAACAATCAGCCAAAGTGGTTTTGCCATGATCGATATGAGCAATAATGCCAATGTTGCGGATACATTCCTTTTTATCCATCAACGCTTGAATTTGCGGAATCTGCTTAAACCGTGGCATTCTATAACCCACAACACCGCCATAGTTGGAACCGGCGCTCCTATTAGTCTTTTTATTTTCAACCCTAAAACGAAAAACTCACAAAAAAGAAATGTTGACTTCGTTTTTCAGTGAGGGTATATCACGGTAACATGGTTATCCGATTTTTTCTATCTGCTCTGGTCGTTTCGAGTTCAGTTTACTGTGCAATGATAGTCCTTCGAGGAGAAACAGCACCATTGCAACTGCAGTAATTCCTGTTAAAAATAAGAAGCTTACGTCAATAACTAAATCCTTAATTAGAAAGCTGAGCAGTATTATACTTACTTCTGCGGCGAATGCGCCCAAAAAAAAGAAGGAGTAAAACATCAATCGAGGCACGAGGTTTTTGCCGACCCACACATGCCCCTTGATGGTTGCTTTCTCTTTTAGGATGTAGTCGCCGTAGCTGTTTTTCTCTATCAAGCCGAGGTTTTCGAGTTTTTGAAGGTGGCGATGTGCGACACTGGTACTGCTGAGTTCCGCACCTCGAGTCACGTCTCTTGTTCCCACAGGCCTATCTGCCTGAACGATGTATACATAGACGCTTAATGTGTTACCTTCAAGCTCATCAATAGTCATATTTTATCCCTAAATGTTGCCGAAGTGAGTCTGTCGGAATGTGTCCATATCTGAGTTGTCCCTATCTCCAAATACAAATGAATTTCCGTTATTTGTCAGAGTTATGTGTTGTATGTCTTGATCGTCTGCCCAAGTTACTACTGTATTGTTGCCATCAAAGGTAACGTAACAAACGCTTCTAACATCAAGATAGATTGTTTGCGTATCCAAAGCCGTCTCAAACTCGTCACCGACGATATATGAATGACCAAAACCTCTTGGATATGTCAATTCTATTAAGTCAGTTATATAGATGCTACCATTGCAGGCGATGTTAGCTGATGAACCGTTAACCCAGTTTTCCATGTAAAAGGCGTATATTTTAGCAGGGTCTTCATTGTCTGGATTGCCCATACCGATGCAATATATGTTCTTTGCAAGTTGCATATCATCAGTGGAGAATGTAACTTCAAAGTATTCGATTCGGGCTTCTGATTGTTGGTTTAAGGCGTTATCGGTGAGTGAGGGCTGAAAGTCGAGTATCTCTGTAAGCATATACCCGTCATTAGTTAGATCGATGGCAACGTATGCAGAAGGAATTTCTATGTTAAACCATGGCTCACCATATGTTTGGTTTGTTTGGGCTTTTGCATTCATAAAGACTGATACGGGTGCAATTGTTGCTATTCCGATTGTTATGGCAAGGATACTTAAAGCGACTAGTTTTTTTTCGATTTTCATTGGTTTTTTCACCGTTTCATATACCCTCAGGGCAACATATAATACTCCCCCAAGAACAAAACAGGTTGTAGTGTGTTCTCTTTGAGAACAGTTTAGGGGTGATTGCGTTCTGGAGGGGGAAAAGTTATTGAGTATACTTTTTTAAGGGGTTCAAGAGCTAAATTTTACTCATTTTTTAAAAACTTTTTGAAAAAGCTGGTACAATTGGTACACTCGGTACAAACGATATAGTATAATCCAAAAGTTGAAGCTGTCAGGTTAGCTCGAAAACTAATTTAGTGATTTGAATTTGTTGAATTTACAGTAACAGTTGCAGGTCCAGTTGTGACTGCGATTGGGTTTTTTTTGGCTTTTTGGCTATTTATAGAAGCGTTTGGCAACAGATAATGTGAGGTATTGCAAAAAGCAGGTGAGTTTAAAGGTTAAATGGAAACGCTTAAACCATTTTTCTCGACATACTACCGTAGAGCAGAAAGAAAGTATGAATAGACATCGGGTAAATACTCTGACTACTGAGGGACGAATATTGATAGCGCTTGCGTTTGGTTTTTTCTTTGCAGGCATACTTTTAGTCCTTGTTACCGAACTCAGAGGGCCCTTGCCAACTATTCAGCGGATGGTTTTCTTTGTCAGTTTAATGACTATTGGAGCTATCATCACTGATATCGTTAGAAAAGTTATGTATAAGCGTGGGATATATTTTTAATTAAAGAATCCTCTTACACTAACTGGGTGGCTTTTCCATAAGAAAGAGAAGAGGCGAACCAACGGTTGAAAAGACATACGTTAATTTGTTTGCAGAGTTTGGTTATCTGTCTGTTTCTGTTGGGTTTTATCTGCAGATCTAAATATCAGAAGCAGTAAACCTGCACCTATCCACTGCATCTCAATACCTAGCCCCCACCAACTTGCTGTATTTGTAAACTCCGTTAACTCTCCTACAAATGCCTGAAAGACAAACAAGGTGCCGAACGCTATGAGAAAAGCGGCAGTCACTGCTGTCAGTTGCAATAATGTGTCTTTGAACGTTTTTTTGTTAGGTGCCACTTATGCCACACTCTAATGCTACCACTGCGCTTTGATATAAACGGGTAAAAGCACTGATATGTATTTCTATTGATAGACGGCAGGATTTTTACATTAAGTTTGGTTTGGGCGTTTAGTTTTAGATAGATTCTAAAAAATCATACAATTATGACTTTAAAGCAATAAACTGTTGGCAAAATTTCAGAACTAACGATCAAAGAAACCCAACCGCTAAGTCAAGATCTATACTGCTGTATACATACTCTTCGGCGATGAGTTCACCTTATATTTGTAGCTTTGACAGATTGTTTTATGAAAAAACTCTGGATATTTCTGGCTTTGGTGGTGTTGGTTGCTACTCAGGTTGCTGTGTTGTCCTCCTTTAGTTCTATCTCTGAGTACACTTGGGCCGATGAGTCTGTGACTGTGGTTATATCAAAACTGGTTTATGCCCATCTTCGGGTTAAAGTTAGCATATCTGCCGTTGGGAATTCTGGCACAGTATTATTGTTCTCAAATGGTACGCAAAAAGTGATACCTGCCTCATCGTCTTATACGTTCTCAGTAGCTATGCCAAACAGTGGATTTTTTGGGGGTAGCTTTAGCACTCAGAGCGAAGCAATTAACCTCTCAGATGATCATCCAATTAATGTGGCTTTTCTCTCTAACGGTACATTCACCCAAACCCCCTACTGGGAAACGGACAAAGTTTCCGTTTATTGGTTTACTGTTCAAGGTAATGCACATATAGCTGTCGAAGGGATGGGCGCTGGATTTTGACCGAAGAAATCCTCTTAAGCAAAATGGTCGAGTTTCTCACAGCGATAGATCAAGTTAAAAAATACCGCAAACTCGCCTCTGCCTTGATTGATTTTGCGTTAATAATTGTCGCTTCAGTTGTTGTTTTATTGACTTTGCACCTTGCGGTTAACCTGCTGAACCTCTACGGAATTAGTAACGTCTCCTCTAACAGTTGGAGCGTTGCCTTTTCCAACATTTTGATCCTCTGTATCGGTCTACTCATAGGCGTTGTCTGGGTCGGCCAAAAAACAGACACTGTAAAAACTCAACAATGGAAAAACACTCTAAACGAGGGAACCCCCGGGGCATTAAAACTTCTTCAGGAAACAAACTGGGAAAACATTTTCAGAGATATACGATTTGCAAAGCTGGGCTTTGTCCTCTACGGCATCATAAAGGTGGTAGCGTACTGGTTAATAGCGGCCTTTATTTCTGTTATCTTATATGGCTTTATTATGGTAAATATTTTCCATTTCAGTTTTGATTTTAACTTTATTTCGATTCTGATTGTAGCTTTTGTCTTTGTTTTGATTTTAAGTCTAGGGGATCTTCGTAATCGTTATGAACAGGTTGGACGTCTTGATTCGCTTCTGTGGGAGCTTCGATGGTTTGAAAGGGAATTCCGGAGAACCGATTTCCAAGCCTGATCTCTATGTATTGGCTAGAGTTATAAAGACTCTAAAAGAGAAAAATCGGATGAACAAAACCGCTCTAGCAACATCAACCGGATTATCCTATGATCGGTTGATCAAATATCTAGATTGGATGGCTCAGAAGGGTTTCATCGCGTTTGATTCAAACGATGATGTTGTGCTCACGAAATTGGGCGCTGAAACCTACGATCAACTGGTAAAATGGATTCTTCAATACATCGGAAAAGTGCGTTTCCAAAAATTAACATAGCCTTCCTCGATAGTCGCATACCCAACTATTTCTCTTATTAGATCCGAGTTACCCTATTTTGGCATGTAAACATACTCCAGATACTTTTTACGAGACTACCCTAACGTGTAGTTGAAGCTGGCGTAGAGGCGTTTTCTGTACTCAGAGCTAGTATCAGTGCTTTAGTTCCTTTAGACTCCCCATTTTTGTCGCTTCCACATTTGGGGTAATGAGTACAATGCAGTAAAACATCAGCCGCATTTTTGTGTGCTACCGCGATCAGCCGTTGCAGAGGTTCAATAACACTCTTGACCCCGTTAGCTTGAGGGTTCTGCAAAGATTTTGCGCATCGATACACATGGCTCTTAGATCGTAGATCATAAAAATACACAACAGAACCTGGAGTTGAATATTATTTGATTTTCTACAGTGTGTAGGCGGCTTTAGTGAGTTTTTCAGCACCGTTTTCGGTGACAAGTACTGTGTCTTCGATTCGGACTCCACCGTAACCTGGTACATAAACCCCCGGTTCATTGGTCACTACATTGCCAACTTCAAATATGTCACGGCTGTCAGGGCCTAAAATTGGTGCTTCATGAATCTCCAATCCCACCCCATGTCCAAGATTATGCACAAAAAACTTGCCCATCCCTGCGGCCTCGATTATCTGCCGGGCTACCAAATCGGCCTCTCTGGTCAGTACGTGAGGCTTAATGCTTTCAAGTGCTCTTTGATGTGCAAGCTTTACTGTCTCATAGATTTTTGTTTGTTTCTGGTTGGGTTTGCCAGCAATGAAGGTGCGGGTGATGTCTGAGCGGTAAAACTTATGCGTTGCACCCAAATCAACAATCACAAAATCATCCTCGCTGATGGTTCTATGTTCTGCTCCACCGTGAGGGTAGGCACAGCAAACTCCGCAGACCGCTATGGTCTCAAACGCAACTCCATCTGAACCTGCTTTGCGCATGGCATACTCAGCTTCAGTTGCAACCTCTCTCTCAGTAACGCCCGCTTTGATTGTTTGAGCGGCGGCTTTTATGCCCTCATCTGCAATTCTGCAGGCTTCCCGAATAAGCCTAATTTCCTTCTCATCTTTCACCGCCCGCAGACCCCGAATTAGCTGATTTATGGATTCAAGTTTTTCTTCGTTACCAACAGCTTTAGCTAACGCCCGCCAACTCTCAATGGACAAGGTATCCACAGCGAGTCTCCCCGAAACATGCTGCGCGATTATATCCATTATATTTTCACCCCGTTTTAGAAGTTGCACTTGGGTATCTTTAACTTCAGCCTTTGCCTGTTCGTAATTGACACTGTTCACAAAAAGCACGTTTTGGCCCTGTTCGGGAATGAGAAGTGCCACGGCTCCCTGAAACCCTGTGAGATAGGTAATATTGGTTGCGTTAAAAACAGCAAAGACGTCGGGTTTATTCTGTTTTGTTGCAGTCTCTTTGAGCCTATCGATCCGCATCAAGATGATTCCTGCCGATGAACAAGAACTGAAGGGCTGGTTTAAGTTTTCGCCTCACATGAAAGATGAGCCTAATCTGATACCGTTGAGGCAAGTGCCACTGGCTTAATGAACCGGTATTTCAACGTACATTTTTGTATCTTTGTCGGCTTTGAGCTAAACGATTTTTTGTGCCCTCAACAGGGCTTTAGCTGTATAAAAAGTGAGGGCTTATAGCCGTGTTACAGTTACGGTGTTGTATCGTGTCATCCCTGCGGGTAGACTTTGGCGGCTTCGTTCGATTGTTTGGTTTGTGTTCTTGTTTTTTCTTACTCTCATTCGACTGCTTGGGCGTGTTTACGCTGTTCGATTCGCGATTTTTAGAAATGACACAAACACTCTCGGCAAAAGAGGCGAACACCCGCGACAGGAGCAGTCTTAGTCTTCGTGTTTAGATAAAATTGGGTGTGCTCTGAATCTCGTCTAGTTAGATATGACAGTAGAGTTTTGCATAACGATTCATATAAAAGCCTAAAAAAACATGAACTTTTACCATAGCAGCCCATTACCTTAATATACTGTTCAGGGTGTTCCATACTTTTAAAACTCTGGAGATTAAACGTTTGTTCGGCTATGCAGGAAGAGTTTTGTATGTCGATTTAAACACCGGTAAAACTCGCACCGAAAAACTTTCCGAAGAAACTGCAAAGAAATACATCGGCGGCATAGGTTTAGGCATGCACTTTTACTTGTCTAACTCTAAAGCTGTAACGGATCCTTTGAGCCCTGAAAACCCGCTTGTTCTCGCGCTTGGACCCCTCGCAGGGACTATGTTTCCAACAGGCGGAAACGGTCATGCATTTATTTCAAAGTCACCTCAAACAGGTGGAGTCGGTGAAGCCGTAGGTCATGGCACCTTTGGTACCGAACTCAAACGAGCTGGATACGACGCCGTAATCATAACAGGCCAAGCAAAAAAACCGGTTTTCCTCTGGATAGACGACGACTCTGTCAAGTTACCTGACGCCAGTCACCTCTGGGGTAAATCCGCTGGAGAAACCGAAGATATCCTCAAAGATGAATTAGGTGACTACTACATTCGTGTTGCCGCCATCGGTTTAGCCGGAGAAAAACAATCCAAACTAGCCTCCATAATCAACGATAAAACCCACGCTGCTGGACAAACTGGTCTGGGTGCTGTGATGGGTAGCAAAAATCTCAAAGCCATCGCCGTACGAGGCACACACGACGTCGTTGTAGCAAAACCAACCGAATTCTTAGAGGTCATACAAGATTTCCATGAACGCATGAAAGGTCCGGCCGCAAGTAAATATCGCACCATCGGCTCCATCGAAAACCTCACCATAAACAACAACCTCGCCTGTATGCCAACACACAACTATAGTGCCGCCCAATTCTCCAACATAGACAAAATCAGCGGCGAGGTCCTAAACGAACACTACATAACCAAAATTATCGCCTGTAATAGCTGTGCTATGCGGTGTGAACACGAAGCCATAATCCGCGACGGCACCTACAAAGGAACCATGACCAGGCTTGAATACGACAACGTTTGGGCGCTAGGTCCCAACTGCGGCATAGACCAACCTAACTTTATAATTAAAGCCGTAGAACGTTGCTATTATTATGGTCTTGATGCAACAAGTACGGGTGTGACGATTAGTTTTGTTATGGATTGTCATGAGCATGGTTTGTTGTCTCAGGAGCAGCTTGATGGTGTTGATGCGCATTTTGGTAATGCGA
>WQVG01000004.1 GCA_009781675.1 Candidatus Bathycorpusculum acetigenes
AATTTTATCAATGAGTTTAAGCGGGGTTTTTCACCGGCAAAGCTTGAGGGTTTGGCTGATCATTTGTGGTCTTGGCACGAGTTTTTCTACTCTAAATTAAATATCTTAAATTAGGTCACTGCCTAAAACTCCTTTAAAAATTCAACATTAAACATCGATATGCGTTAGCGTAGATGTGCCAACATATATGACGTTAAGCTGTACGTAATAATCAGGTGTTAACGTAGATATATGCGTTGTGTTTTTTGAGGGCTTTGCGACAAAATTATTTAAAGAAGGTAATTTCAAGAATCAACATTACATGAAACGTTAAACTTTGCAGTTTACAACATAACAAACATCTTGCACTTTAACACCTACAAGGCAATTGTTTAATCCACAACGATATTGTCGCAAAGCCGTTTTTTGGTTTATTTAAGCCACGGGAAACAAGAGTTGCAGAGGTTTAAGATCCATGAAAACTCATTTGCCGATGGCCCCTTTTTGGGCACCGACAAATTACAAACTTCAAAGGCGTCACCTACTTAGAGGTGTAGTTATCAGACACATCATTCTCTATGTTAATCTATACGTGAAATTATTTGTTGAATGATTAAAGAAACGAAAGGATGAGCAACACCAATAAAAGGTAGTTAAAAGTCAAAAACCCTTAAAGCTGTAGCCTCCTAACTGTTGAATCCCGCAAGGTAATAAGGGACAAAGAGGGAAAGGGTTTGATAACAAATAAAATCAATACATTGGATTTCTGCTACAAGAATTCCATGGTAAGAATTGTGGCAAATCGTAATTGCCCTGAAATCAAACTGGCAGGTTTAACCGTCGGTCCCTTTGATGAAGGCAACGAATACGAAGTTTACTTTTGGGTAGCTAAAGAGTTAGCCTCTGCGGGTATGGTGCATTTTCGTGAAGATGATGTTTTAGATGTTACAAAATTGTTTAAAATGCAGTGGAAAGAAGGGGTACAAATTCCCGGGCAAATCAGTGAACTGCCCGGCGATTTTTATCCAAAGTTGCGGAGGTTTCTTCGGGATTTAAAAGATCAGGCGACCCAAACTCAACAGTCTGAGAAATTTCATGAATATGATCGCGTAAAACATCTAGCTCGCGATATTGCCAACTCGCGGCTGAAAAAGATTATTGCCCTCGCCGCAGCCCCTGGGCAGGGTGGACAAGTCCTCAAAAAGTTAACCAACGAAGAAAAACTCGTCTATGATCAACTGGTAAAAATAATCGCTGAATGGAAAAATAAAATCTTGGAAACCGGAGCGGACATATAGTGTCGCTTGAAACAGTTAATCCTCAACAGCGTTTCCAAGAGTTTTTCAAAAAAGAAAAATACCGACAGAGAATCGCTCAATTATCCATCAGCGGCAAAAATTCATTAACCATTGATTTTGAGGAACTCTATGGCTTTGATCAGGCACTTGCTGAACAACTATTAGCTAAACCTGAAGAATACCTCAAGAGTGCCGCTGAAGGCGCCAAGGATCAACTACGCATCGAAGATGTGGAATATTCTGAGAAAATCGAGAAACTCGTTGTTCGCGTTGTAAAGTTGCTGGGCAAAGAACAACTACGCAGACTTGGCTCAAGAAATATGAGTAAGCTTGTTATGGTTGAAGGCATCGTCGTTCGCGCCACTCCCGTACGCCCAATGGTACAGGTTGCCGCGTTTAAATGCAAACGTTGCGGCACAGTAAACCACATTGACCAGACTGGACAGTTCCTTAAAGCCCCAGCCATTTGTATGTTAGTTGACTGCGGAAAAGACGGGCCCTTTGAATTCAGTCAAGAAGAATCCACATTTATCGACTCACAGGATCTGCGACTGCAAGAAAAACCCGAAGACCTCCCCCCAGGACAGTTGCCACGAGTGTTAGCCTGCAAACTCATTGGAGACGAAATTGTCGATGTAGCAAGACCAGGTGACCATGTTTCAATAGTTGGCATCGTACGTGCGTTTGCACCCTCGCTTATGGGTATGGGAAAACTCCGCACGTTTATCCTCCAGCTCGATGCCAACTCTACTGAAGTACTAGGCAAAGAACCAGAAACGTCCCCCCCTACACCCGAAGAAGAAGCACAAATCCGCGAGTTATCCAAAGACCCCATGGTGCATAAAAAAATCATGAGCTCCATTGCACCCTCCATCTTTGGAAACGAGCACCTAAAAGAAGCAGTCATGTACCTACTCTTTGGCGGCGTATCCAGAAACCTCCCAGACGTCAATATTCGAGGGGAAATGAACGCACTCATCATCGGAGATCCAGGTACCGCCAAAAGCCAGATGCTCCAGTATGTCTCTCGTTTAGCACCAAGGGGACTCTATACATCAGGCAGAGGTACCACCGCCGCCGGCTTAACCGCCGCGGTCGTCCGCGAAAAAGGCGGAAGCATGTCATTGGAAGCAGGAGCACTTGTGCTAGCCGACAAGGGAATAGCCTGTATTGACGAAATGGATAAAATGCGACCGGAAGACCGCGTGGCCATCCATGAAGCCATGGAACAACACACAGTTTCAGTTGCAAAAGGAGGCATTGTTGCTACCCTAAATGCCCGAACCGCCGTGCTTGCAGCTGCCAACCCATCACTGGGCAGATACGAACCTAACCGTACCGTCGCAGAAAACATTTCACTGCCAGTTACGATCCTCTCCAGATTTGACTTAATCTTTGTTTTACGAGACGTGCCCAACAAGGAAGCTGACGGCAAAATGTCACGCCATATTTTAGAGATGCACAAACGGGGATTGAGTCCCGTTGAAGTCCAAGTTGACTCAGAATTGCTCCGCAAATACATCAGCTACGCCAAAGGGGTTAAGCCTGAACTCAGTGAAGAAGCCCTAAATCGACTAAGCGACTTCTACTTAGCTATGCGTTCTGCTAGCGAATCAGAAGGTTCACCTGTAGCCATCACCGCCCGCCAGCTCGAATCGCTGGTCCGCGTCTCCGAAGCCAGGGCACGTGTAGCCCTACGGCCCACCGTTACAGCTGAAGATGCAGAGGCAGCCATAGCCATCATGAAAAGATCACTAGAAGAAGTAGGCATCGACATGTCCAGCTTCAAAGTAGACATTGATTTGATCATGACTGGACGCCCAAAGAGCATCCGCGACCGCTTAGGAATAGTGCTCTCAACCATAATGGACATGGAAAGAGTGACGGGTATAGTTGAACGGGACATCTTAGTCAATGAACTTGAAACTAAGCATAAAATTCCAAGAAGTGAAATCGAACGCATGATTGGACAACTGCTACGGGAAGGCACAATCTATGAACCACGAGAAGGATGCTTAAAGAAGACCTAAACAAACCCTTAATGAAACCAGCTAACGCACCCAGAGAACCACCTAAAACTATATCCCAACAAGCACTCAACACAGATATAGCAACATTGCAAGTGTTGACTTTGAATAAAAGCATCGATAGATCTCAAAAGCAAACATAGATAAACCAAAAATCCGCTACTGGGATAATAGTAAGTTAGTTAATCATCGCTTGCTACCAGCATCAAGAAACAATAGAGGCATACAGCGTTGTTATCGTCACCAAGGAAGATTTTAGCCACCCTAAATAGGGTAATAACAAAATAGGGATTTGGGGATTATTTTGTGATTAATAGCGTGTTGGAAATAATAGCTATTTTGAGGGAAGTTTAGGAGATGTAGGTGGTTTTCTTGTCTTCCTGTTTGCGGTTTTCCTCAGCTTCGAGGGCGCGTTTGATTTCGATCTGCTGGAGTTTTGTGACCATGGTTTCTGCTTTGGCGATTTCGTCATCTAAGTCTTTGAGGTCTAAGTCGAAGTTAAATGTTGATTTAAGGACTTCGAGCACGCTTTTTGCGGCTAAGGGATCGGGGAGGTAGCCACGGGTTTCACCTAGCAAACAGATGGCTTCGATTTTTTTGAATTTCGCTAAACCTAAAATCAGCCCAGCAGTACCTACGATGGGACTTCCGGCTGTGCTAAGTGTTGCGCCGCCATCGATTGCTCGGTGTAGAATTGTTTGGTCATTTGCAGCTATGTAGACGCGGGGTTTTTCTTGGGGCTCTATGCGATAGCCGCCGATTGTTGCGATGACTTTTACGCCATATTTCTCGCTAAAGTCTAGCATACGGTCGGCGATTTCATATTGTCCCTCTATGGTTTGGGATTGGCTGTCACCTGTAAAAAGGATAATGTCGTTACCGTTGGGGTTTTGGTAGTAGTAGAAACTGCCGCGCAGAAGCCGTACACTGCCTTTTTTGCTAACTAAGACGAAGTAGGGGAAATGCGGCGAGTAGAGGTAGGCGATTTTCTTGGCTTTGAGTTGTTTGATTAGATAACGCAGTGCGATTTTCCCAACCAAGCCCAAGCCGGGGAGGCCTTCGATAAGAACGGGATTGTTGGGTTGGATTTGACTGAATTCTTTAATGTAGGTTTCCTTCATGGTTGTTGGCTCCTTTTAGCGGCCATACGGTACTTGAGGTATTTATCGTCGGGAGAAAACTTTGCAGGATGTGGAATCCGCACGTCTCCTTTGCATACTGGGCAAATTGCCTTATTGAGTGTATAGGCTTCGCATTTTACGCATTTGCGTAGCTGCCAGTTCACTATTTCTCCCTTCTAAAACTGCCCTGACCGCCCGCTTTAACGATATAGTTTACTATGTTATCTGCGGTTTTCTGCATGACATCCTCAGCACGCTTATAGTTCTCCGCCTGTACCTCTAGACTGTATTTTGGGGCGGCAATAACGTAGAAGGTAAGTTTGGCGTCTTTGATTTTTTCAGTTTTAGCTTTGTGGAAGGCTTCTTTGATAACTCGTACACCGTTAGGTTTCACGACGCGGATTTCGAGTACCCCGCGGACTTTAACGAGTTTAACGTGGATGCGTTCCTGTGCGACTTCGCTGAAAGCTTTGGCGATGTCTTCGGGGACGCCTATGTCGATTAATGCTTCGGGGCCTTCTACTGCGGCTTTTTCGAAGCCTTCGTATAGATCGTATTTCTGCTCGATTATAGTTCCGGCTTTCTGGTAGACTTCTTCGCTTGTCATGCCGAGTTTTTCGGCGACTCCACGAAGCAGGGTGTCCGCTTTACGCTCTTTTTTCCAGGACATAACTTTCTCTATGCGCTCGCGTTTGGTGACTCGGCGCAATGAGAGGTCGATGTGGCCTTTTTCGTGGTCCACCCGGAGAACTTTTAGGGTTACTTTTTGGCCTTCCCGCACGAAATCGCGGATGTTACGGATCCAAGATGAAGAAATTTCTGAGACATGAAGAAGGCCTCGTTTGTCATATTCATCGAGTTTAGCGTAAGCGCCATAATCTGTAACAGTCTCTATTGTAGCGATGACAAGGTCACCGACTTCGGGCCATTGCGGCTTACGCTCAGCCATTGGCTTTACCTCCTATTCGAGAACCGAGAGAACTTCGCCGTTGATTTTTGCTCTGCCGCCACTGGGTTCAGCTAAGGTTATACCGCATACGTTGCAGGTTATAGTGTTGACGGTATTGCTGAAGAGGAGCTGCTCGTTGCCACATTTCTGGCATTTGACACGCAGAAAGACGCTGCGAGGTTTTGGGATAAGTTTATTCCATTCAGACATATTTTTTTCTCCTGTTAATTTATTTATTGTATCTGGAGTTTTCTCAGGCGGATGCCGTCTTTGTGATACATATAGTTGCAGGTTTTACATTTCAAACGGAGAGTCTGCTTCTTGGTTGTTTTGGCAAACTCGCGTTGCAGAGGATACTTTTGACCACCATATCCTATTTTTTCACGTGCGTGGGCTCGCTCTCCCGCGGCAAGCGCCCGGCGTTTACCCGCCTTGTAGAGGCTGACTGTATGTACAGTGTGAGTTTTACATTTAGGACAGTACGTGTTGATTTCTTTAGGAACGTTCACGCTAATTCACTACCAGCTTCCCAATAAGGAAACACCCTTATTCTTATACTTTATGACCTGTCTTTTGCGCTAATTCATTGTCGACTTATCAAAAGCCTAAGTGTTAGGTGCTTTGCGAACTGAAAACTCTTTTAGATAGTATCCCAAAGTTATCTGTGCAGCCGGGGTGGCGGAGTGGTTATCGCGCCAGCCTCGAGATCAAACAAACGAGGGCAAGAGCCAGGAATGGCAAGACAGCTGGTGGGCTTCGTGCTCGCAGGGGTTCGAATCCCTTCCCCGGCGCCACCTTGTTGGCATTTTTATAAGTGTACTACAGTCACATGTGATAACTGCTGTTCTAAGAATATGTGACTATTTACAGATGCTAGGGCTTTTATAACAATTGAGCTGTTGTAATCTGACTGCTAAGTGTCAATTAGGTACGTTTGCAAAAAATGCAAAAAGAGTTACTCTAAAGCAGAATATGTCCAAAGTAAATTCTGCACTGTTTGTGAGTCTTTTCTGTTGGCGACTTTCAATAAGGAAGCGCCAGGTTTACCAACTATCCAAGGGAAAATCCGAAGCGAAAGGGTCCATAAAGAAAAAGTGGCTCTGTTTAGAGTCGCTGAAGGTCTACGGAAAAGAGTCGGACAATCAAAAGAGTATGAGGTGGTGTCTGAAAAAGAGAGTGAGCGGCAAAAAAGACCGGTATTTGAAAACTGGATATTGAGTTCCGAATATGAGGAGGCATTAAAGTTTGAGAAACAACTGCTCAAGCAGTACAGAGGCAAAACCCTTGAAGAATCATTGCCCGGTAAGGTAGTTTCAAATGAGCAAGGAGAATGCTATGAGATATCGTCATCATGTTTTGCCAAATTTAAAAGGGTAACGTATGAGGAAAGCAAACAAGTTATGATATCTGACCTTAAAGTACTTCCAGGGATAGGACCGGTAAATGAGCGTCTACTAAAAAAACAAGGCTATGGGACAGTAGAAGATTTAGAGCGTCATCCGCGCTGGAAAAAACAAGCATATGAGTATATGGAATTGGTTGACACAAAAGAAGTGGGCGCAGTCCAGAAATGGCTATGGCAACGTTTTCCAAAATCCCATCCGCTACTGCACTATTTAGCGGGGTTCTGTCAAGACCACGACTTTGCCATCGTTGACATTGAAACCTTGGGGTTATCAGAGAGGCCTATAATTTTACTTGGGATAGCTAAGCCAACAAAAGACCACATTTGTACAACCCAATTCCTTCTAAGAGACATACCAGATGAACCCGGTGCTATATGGGCAATGCTCGCTCAACTGGACCCAAAACTATCACTCATCACCTACAATGGAAAAAGCTTTGACATTCCATACATAAAACAAAGATTAGCCTACTATGGGCTAGATGCGTACATAGACAATCCCAACTTTGATATTCTGCATTTCACAAGGCGAGCATTAAAACCTAAACTCACCGATTGCAAACTAGAAACAGTAGAGAAATATCTTGGAATAAAAAGAGACATCAACATACCGGGAGCCTTGGTTCCTCACTTCTATGACACATATCTAAGAACAAAAAATGTCGGTCCACTTACACCAATAGTTGAGCATAACAGACAGGATTTACTAACACTTGGAACCTTGTTCTCCAAGCTCTATGAGGAATGGTGATTTGATAGAGGAATTCATTAGACAGATCAAGCAATCGAGTTCTTATAAAAAACAGATTGCGCATATAGAAGAATTGCCGGCACATATTGCCAGTTTTGGTGAGCTAGAAAAGCCTCTACCGGAGAACTTGCAGAGAGTTTTGTTATATCGGAAAATTCAGCTCTACTCACACCAAGCTCAAGCGATTAATGAAGCAAGGTCTGGAAAAAATGTAGTTATAGTTACACCAACAGCTTCGGGTAAGACCTTGGCGTTCAATATTCCGGTCTTAGAAGCTCTGACAAGTGATGAAAAATCAACTGCGCTCTATATCTACCCGGCAAAGGCATTAGCAAATGATCAACTTAAGGTTTTAAAAGGGCTAGAAAAAGAGAGCGGGATAAAAGCGGACGCTAATATCTACGACGGAGATACCCCTCAGCATCAACGGTCAAATATAAGAAAAAATTCTCGAATCATTCTTACTAATCCCTATGGTCTACATCAATATCTTCCATGGCATTATCAATGGCGCAATTTTTTTCAAAATCTCAGATTCATTGTAATGGATGAAGCACACGTTTACCGAGGAGTTTTTGGTTCAAGTGTGGCGATGGTAATTAGACGATTACTCAGAATCTGCAATCACTATCATGCAGACCCCCAAATCATCCTTTCCTCGGCAACTATTGCTAATCCAAAAGAGCATGCCAAAAAGCTCACCGGAAAAGATTGTGAAATAGTATCAAATGATGGTTCTCCAAGAGGAAAGAAATCGTTTGTTTTTTGGAACCCACCCTTTATAGGCTCAACCAACACGCTTCGAAGATCAACCCACCTAGAGACCAAAGACCTGCTTACATGGAATGTGTTACAAAATTTGCAGACGCTTTGTTTTACAACCTCAAGGCAGACAGCTGAGCTAGTTACGCGGTGGACCAAAGAGGAACTTACAGCTAAGGCTAAACCGACTAATGTTGTTACAGCATATCGGGCAGGCTATCTACCCCAAGAACGACGGGATATAGAAAACAGACTAAAAAATAAAAAGTTAAGTGGGGTAGTTTCGACCAATGCACTGGAACTTGGAATAGACATAGGTTCACTTGATTCGGTTATAATCTCAGGATACCCTGGAACGGTCATTTCCACTTGGCAACAGGCAGGAAGAGCAGGCAGAAGCAACCTTGAGTCCATTGTAACGCTAGTCGCCTACCAAAATCCACTGGATCAGTATTTTATGAAGCATCCAAGTGATTTCTTTGGAAGGTCACATGAGCAAGCAATCATAGATCTGCGCAATCGGTACATCTCTTTAGGTCATATCATGTGTGCATCCAGTGAGTTACCAATAAATGATTTGGATAAACAATTTTTCCCCGAACTGCTCGCAGAAAGTATTCAAGCACTAGAACAGGAAAAACTAGTCCGAAAGACTCCTCGCGGTTGGGTCTACTCAGGAACTGCGAGAACTACCGAAGTTGTGAGCCTTAAAAATATTTCCGATAAAACAGTCACGGTTCTTTGTGAAGGGAATCTGCTTGAAACTTTGACATTAAATAAGGCCTATGAAGAAGCACACAGCGGAGCAGTTTTATTACATCAAGGTGAAACCTACATTTGCGAAAATCTAGACCTTGACCAATTAATAGCTAAAGTAAGACAGGAAAACGTCAACTACTACACAGAGGCACTAAAAGACGTTGAGGTAACAATCGATAAAACACATGAAAAAAGCGATAAGAGTACAGGGATAGGTTTAGGAGAGCTGTCAATCACTGAAATATACCATACATACATCACCAAAACATATGATACAGTTATCAAAAGAATACCACTTAATTTGCCGCCTCTAACGTTCTCAACGGTTGGATTATGGTTTATCGTTCCAGACGAAGTTAAAGAAGAGATAGAAAATCGAGGGCTTGATTTTGGTGGTGGTCTTCATGCAGTGGAACATGCTATGATAGCGATGGCCCCGATCTTTGCAATGTGTGATCGGTGGGATATTGGGGGATTATCAACCCCGCTACATTCAGACACAAATGAGTCGACAATTTTTATCTACGATGGTTTTGAGGGGGGTATTGGCATCTCAGAAGTGCTGTATTTAAAAATAAAGTTGTTATGGGAAAAAACCTTGGAGCTCATAGAGAAGTGTGAATGTAAAGAAGGCTGTCCCTCATGTATATATTCACCAAAATGCGGTAATGAAAATGAGCCTTTAGATAAAAAAGCAGCCGGCATCATATTAAAAGAGATGTTGAAAGTCTACGCTACCGACTGTAATAATAGCAGGAAGTAAATATTGGTAACCATCCAGTCATAAAAATTTCATAAATGGCAGAGTTAGTCGTTGCAATATATTTGTAAAACTTCCCTCTTTTTGTTTAATGACTATTGAGTTACAAATATGACGATAATATGAAATTTCAGCCATTATGTGTCTGTCATATTAGTATTAACATATATAGTTACCGCTTATTTATTTGATGTAAAGGAGAGGAAGGTATCATGAGAAAATATGAATATAAATGCGTTCGCATTTTTGGATTTGGAGGAAGAAGGACAAGAATACTAAACGAGCATGCTAATGATGGCTGGGAATTTATACAGGCATGGGGCGTTTTTCATTACTTCAAAAGAGGGGTTAATTAAAGCCTAACCGCCAATTTTAGGTATCACAATATCTGAAAGTTGGTTGTGTTACCCTTTTCTGAAAAACAGGCAGAAACTCAAAAGACTCATGTGACTAATAGTTGCAATAAATAAGCGGCAGGAAAGTCAAGTTTTTGGAAAATATTGGGAGTGCATAGGGGAATTTCTTTTAAGCGTGACTTTGCATATTTAGCACATGCCCTACAAATTTACGTTTGACTTGTCTAACGTTCCAAGGTTTTTCTTCACCGAACTTGCAACAATTAGTTGTCAAAAGGGCATGCATACAACCATTTTAAAAACCTCCATGGATATAATAAACAGATTTAAAATTGAAGAATTAACAGGACTTAACATCAACGATGCCATAGTTTTACTGCATGATTTAATTGATATGCAGGCAGCAAATTTAAATGAACAAAACAAGTTTTTAGAAAGTAAAAAAAGGGCACTTTTACTTCCTCATTGTTCAAGAAAATATTTAGATAGCCGGTGTAAAGCAACTTTTGATAGCAACATTCCAAGTTACATTTGTGCCCACTGTTCTGAGGATTGCCTTATCAATAAAGCAGATAAAATAGCCAAAGAAAAAGGCTACGACATATATGTTTTAGCTGGAGGTAGCTGTATTCCCAAGATTTTTAATAACACAAAATATGAAGGAGTAGTAGGCGTGGCATGCGGTGAAGAAGCAAAAATGTTACGCTCACCATTAAGCAATAGAGGCATAGCAGTGCAGGCTATACCATTGATAAAAAATGGCTGTGCAAACACTGTTTTTAACATAGAAACGCTTGAAGAAGTTCTCTAAACATGCATGTGTTTAGCTCACACAGGCGCATATACACAAATGTGTCTATTTAATTATACTTGATTAACAAAAAACAGCACAAAAAACTAAATTTCAACGGGAAAGAAGCCAATTACAGGCTCATTTTCGTTGAGAGCTAAACACATACCTAAACATCAACTAAATCGCCGCCTATTTTTAAAGGCCAGCAAAATTTTGCCAAGCAAAGATAAGCCAACATACGCTTTACTTCAAATGCATAGAACCTGTTTTTTACTTGACAATCAAACTGATAACAGTAAAAAGTTCACTACACAGGAGCAAGAGCCAGTCTAACGCAAATATTTGCTTAGCTTTATTTTTTGAAATAAAAATTTAAAACAACCACTGCAATGCATATAATTAGTGCTAATAATGCTATAGCATATATTGCGATCCTACTGTTTGGGCTGGATTGGTTGTTGGGACTTGTGTTGAGTTGTATGGGAATTTCACTTATGTAGCTGATATCATAGTTGTTATAACCCTGACTAAAAGGAAACGTCCAAACAACGTTAGCACCTATTTGGTCTTGGTACATTCTATCGTGTATGGGGTCTCTATCATATGCTAATGAGGCTTGGTTATTGTAGAATACCACGCCATCCGAAACATAGAGCACCTCAAGAAATTTAGCGTAAATTCCACCGCCGCTCTCTGATGCTACGTTGTCAGAGATCACCCCGCCATAAAACTGTACCATACCGTTATTGGTGTACATACCGCCGCCGTTTGGAGCCCTGTTACCCGTGATCGCCCCGCCAAGCATATCAAATCTGCTACCGTCAAAAGCAACTCCGCCACCACCTGAAACTGTATTTGTGGCTATATTGTAGGATATTTCGCCGTCAAACATGGTGAAGTAGCTACCCCAGTTGTTCACACCACCGCCCCAATCAGCTATATTACCAGAAATCAGTCCGCCAAACAAATTAAAAGCGCCCCCAAAGCTGTTGTATACACCACCGCCACTTTTTCTTGCTGTGTTGTCAGATATTTCGCCGTCAAACATAGCAAAACTTGCCGTACTATAACGATTAGCTACACCGCCGCCTGTTTCTGCGGTATTACCAGAAATTATACCCCCAGATAAGCTAAAGATACCGCGATTGGATATGCCGCCGCCTACATCTGCGGTATTACCAGAAACTATACCGCCAGTCATAAATAGTGTACCGTCAGAATTAACCTCTACCCCGCTTCCATATGCTCCTTCATTGTGTGTTACAATAATACCCTCAAGTTTTAACAAGCCACCTTCCTCAATAGTAATCGTGCTTAGATCACTAACACCATATAATCTAAAAAATTCAACACCGCTATTTCTTACTAATTCACTATCACTTCTTAAAGTTACATCTGCACCGGGAGGGATAGTAAGTGTCGTTTCAGTCAAATCAATATGTTTATCAAAAATAATAACAACAGGCATACCCCGAGCAGCACCATTAACAGCATCTCTAAGCTCAGCCTCAGTCCCAACATGCAATACTCTCTCCAAAGAAGAAGTCTCAGCATCCGTTGCCCCTACATAAACAAACAAAGAAAAAACCAGCAACGTAAATAACAAAGAAGCGCCAATCGAATTCCTGTGATAAACATCAAATTCGGGCTTAATATTTGCGGTTATAGAGACAACCACCAGATACACTATTGAAAAGCTGGCATATATTTAACCGTTGCAAAAGTTATTTTATGGAATAATGGTTACTGCTCAGCAGGGTGTAGGTGTTTTGGTGAATAGTGTTTTTACTGCTGGTAGCAGTTGATGATTGCGTTTAGTTTCTGTAGAAAGAAAACTACGAATACGCACATAACACTCAAGCCCCCTCCAGCTGCGAAAACAACCCGAAACCTTTTGCTTAGTCTTACAATGACGCAAATCACGCTCCGCCAAATTATTCGTAAACGGCGCACGATAATCCCTAATAAACAACAAATACGCATCCTTAAACACCCTAAGACGCTTCAAAAGCCGCCTCAACTCCACAAACCCAAAACACCTAGAACGCATACTCTTCAAAAACACCTCCCCCTCACAAACCAAAGCATCATACATCAACTCAAACTCTAACAACACCAAATCAACACAGACATCCGACCCGCACTTATAATCATTCAACCCAACATAAAACCGCCGAAACCGCTCAGCCCACTCAATATGATACAACTCAAACAACCCCCTAAGCTCACGTGACAAATGCGCCCCACACGCCGCATGCAAAGCACCATACTTGTAATACTTTTTATCATGATCATGCGACAAAATTCCACAAAACAAAGGCACAATCCCATCACGAACTATCCCCTCATCATCCTTATACGGATTAACCGTAAGCAACGTAGCCGTAGCACCCGAATGCGTACGAACAACCGCATTAAACGAAGAATTAACAGCCGCCAAAGGCACCGCCTGACCATATTCTAAGCGTTCCACACAACGAGAGGTGGTTTCATCAACATTTAACACCTCTCCGTTGAGCAGGTCTTGCTTTATTTCTTCAAGGTTTACGTTTTGTGCTGCTTGGTAATTGAATTTTTCAATTGTAGCATCAGATATTGTGATTAGTTCGTTTGAGATGTCGTAGAAAAAGTCACAGAGACGTCCTTCTGCGATTAGTCCGTTGTTTGAGAGGAGTACTGTTAGGGCTTTAATGTTTTTGCCGTAGGATATTGTGGGTATGTTTGGGTGGGGGAGGCGGTATTCTGTGTAGACCACGGTTATTTCTAGGTCTATTTGCCATTTGGAGATGTAGTTTGTTGCGCCGTTTGTTTGGTCTATTGTGTGTTTTTTGCTTTGCCTTCTTTTATTAGTTGGTCGAGGTTTTTGGGGATGGTGAGTGTGTTTCCTTTGTGTCCTTTTTGGGCGCCTGGTTTTTTGTTTGTTTTTTCTCGGTTGTTGTGTATGGTTTTTTTGTATTGGTTGTTGGTTGAGGGGGGTTTTGATGAGTTTTGTGAGGTTTTGTTTATTTGTGTTTTTAGGCGTAGTATTTCGGTGTTTTTGTGTGTGTTTTCGTTTTCTAGTTGGTTTATTTGTTTGATGAGGGGTTGTGTGGCTTTTTGTATGGCTGTGGCTATTTTTTGGTCTATGCTGTTTTCAAGGACTTGTAGTTTTTGTTTTATTTTGTGGTTTTCTGTGGCTAACGCTTTGTTTTCTGTTTTTAATTGTTTTATTTCTAGTATTAAGTCCTTGATTTGTTTTGACATGCCACATTTATAATACATCATATCGCATTTAAATCTATTTCTTTTTGCAAATATGTGGTTTGATGAAGTGTGTATGGGCTGTTTTTTTAGATTTTATAAAAAATGTGCTGTTTGTTGTTTGTCAAAAATTCTGCTGAAAATTACGATATCACATCTGATATCTTGAAATTCGCAAACTAAACGTGTGCACAAAAACTACCTGCTGAGCAGTAACGAATAATGTTGTCATCACACCACAGTTATGCCATATACCCAAGTTTTCAATAAGTATTGAATGACTTAAAAGCTAGAAATCAACAAAACATAGAACGCAAACAAAGCACGGTATTTTAGCTTTCACCAATCAATAGGTCTACGTAACGAGAAAAAAGTTCCGGTTAAAAAAAGGAGAAACGGCATGAAGCCGAGAGTTTTAAAAAAGTCGCACTAAATCAGTTTGAGCCATTGTCATTACCATCACCATTGTTCCAGTTCAAGTCAGTCAGCGTAATTTTTTCGTCAGCACCATAGATCACAAAGTTATCGCTGGGATTGCCACAGATAGGACACCTAGCAGGAAGCACCGTAACCACTTCCCCACAAACCACACAACGATACACCGTACCATACGTCGCATCAACATAACTCACATCCGCAAAATTAACAAACACATCCAAATAATTGCCCGCATGAACCTCCTCTGCTCTCATCGCCAACCTAAAGATACGCGCCGCATCACTATTCCCTTCTGCCTGCGCCGTAGCCAGAAAACCAGGATACATCACCGTATACTCATATGTCTCACCATCAAAAGCTGCCAATAGATTCGCTCTCGTATCTCCAACCACAGGCACTGCCGCAGTAGGACGCACCGTAGCACCCATAGTCTGCAGAACTGCCCACTCATCATCCGCATGCTTAGCCTCCGCATCCGCAGTCGCACCAAACAAACGAGCAATCACCGGATAACCATCAGCCACCGCACGCTCCGCAAACGCCCGATACGCCGCAGCCGCATTTGTCTCACCCTGCACCGACGCATAGAGATTATCATAGGTCGCACTATACGTTACATCTCTTTCTGTTTGTTCTGAATCAGCACCGAGCTCATTTCTAGCTAGATTCAGTTTTTCCTGTACCGATATATAGAGATCAGTAGGGGCCTCATTTCCAACTGTTTGCGCAGGTAAGGGTTTAAAGATCGCCGTCAGCGGTGTAAGCACCATTGCCAACACCAGTATGATAATTACAATTTTTTTATTTTTCATTATTTTTTTCTCCAAAAAAATTTTTTAAGGTTATTTTACCATTTATTTTTTTGTTATTCAAATATTTCAGCCTCTTTTCTATTTGATTTTTCATTTGATACTCGAGAGCGGCTACATGGTTGTTGACGTTTGATCATTTGAGCAACTCAAATGTTGTAAATGAAAGTGATTTTTCACGATATGTTTTGATGTAGCCATATAAAGATCACATTTGTTAATGTGAGCCTTTTCAGTCGATTAACATTAAGGTGACTACGGGATATGCATAGTCCGCTTGCATGGCAGTGTTGCTATCGTCGCCCTCTCAGATAGTTATATAAAAAACCGCATATATTGATTTCGTATATCACATGTAATTTGTCATATGTAGAAATTTTCATATATTATATTTTTAGATACAGCTCTACGGATTAAAAATAATGTAGTTGAAAATAACGTTTTTCTCAAACAAGGGCGCTAATTAGGGAATTTCGGTTAGATTATCACGCAATGCTAACCAGCGTTTAAACTCTAATCCGGTACACTTGCCTCTTCCCAGCCAGTTATCGCCATACTTGTGTTTCAACTTCCCGTTATAAGATTCAAAAGTTTCTGATTCACTTACTTCTATGCTGTCTTTCTTTGGCACTTATATGGCTCCATGATTGTATAGGCACCCCTTTAAATTAAGCCTTAGCCGAAATTAGTCACCTATCGGCAATCGATTAATTAGAAAACCCATCGCATGACAAATAAAGTTATGGCTATTTTGATATGGTGCTGTTGCTTGAGGGTATGCGGTGTAAGTTTATGTCTCTGAGTTGTCATTGTGGGCTGTCTTAGTTTTAATGCAGTAGTTTGTATATGATATATTTGGTAAATTGTGATACGGTTGTCTTTTGTATTTGTTGTGCGCGTTGTAGTGTTAATCTCTGTTGGCGGTAACGGTGATTTCGAGAAGTTCAGCTAGTCTCATGCTCGTAAGTTGTTTTTCTGTAGCTCGCCACTGCCAGTTGTCTATAGGGCGACTGGGATTATTCATCCGTGCCTCAGTGCCCAACCCTAAAATATCCTGAAGGGGAAGAATACACAAATCAGTTAAAGAGGATGTAACGAGTTTGACAGCTTCAAAACTGACATCCCGTTTAGAAACCGGTTTGCCGATTAGTTTGGAGAGGGTTTTGCGTTGTTTAGCATCGGCTTCTGTTGTGAACCAGCCACGTACTGTGTTGGTATCATGGGTGCCGGTGTAGGCCACTGAATTTTTAGCATAATTTTCGGGAGCATGGGGGTTGGCTTTGGAGCCGTCTAAGCCGAAGAGCAGTACCCTCATACCGGGAATATTCAGTTGATCTATTGCTCGTTTAACCGGCTCGTTGATGTATCCCAAATCCTCCGCTATGAAGGGCAAGGATGGAAAAGTTCGTTTCAGCATCTCAAAAAATGCGTTGGAGGGCGTTTTAATCCAGTGTCCACTCTTAGCAGTTTCTGCTTTCGCAGATACCTGCCAATAAGCTACAAACCCACGGAAATGATCCAGCCGCAACCTGTCACAGAGTGTTAGTGTATGGTTTATGCGGTTTATCCACCATTCAAATCCTGTTTCTTTGTTTTTTTGCCAATCGTAGACAGGGTTACCCCACAATTGTCCCGATGTGCTAAAGTAATCCGGGGGTACCCCTCCGACGTATTTGGGTTTACCGTTTTGATAGAGTCTAAAGAGCTCAGGATACATCCATACATCGACGCTGTCGGGAGCAATATAAAAAGGCAGGTCTCCGATGATGCTGATCTGTTTTGTTTTGCAGTATTCTTTTAGGCGGTACCATTGGCTAAAGAAGAGGTACTGGGAGAATTTTTCAGCTTCGATTTCTTCGTTTAGTTGTTGCTGTTTCTGGGTGATTATTTTAAGTTCTCGGTTTCTGATGGAGGGAAACCATTCATACCAGGGCTTACCCGTTTTTTGTCTCAACACGCTATAGAGAGCATAGTCACATAACCAGTGCTCGTTTCGGCTACAGAAGGCATCAAATTCGGAGGTTTCAATTTTTGATTTTTTAAAGTTTTGGTATGCTGCTTTGAGCATAATCTGCTTTTTTGGATAGACAGCGGCAAAATCCACTGTGGAATCGGACTTTAACGTCTGTTCGGTAGCCAGTTTGGGTAGAAATCCAGCCTTAACTAACTGTTGGGGGCTGATTAAGAGAGGGTTTCCCGCGAAGGCGGAACTAGTTTGGTAGGGTGAGTTGCAATCTTCAAACCGAACTGGTAGCAACGGCAAGATACTCCAATAGTGCTGTTTACTGTCAGCTAGCAAATCGACAAATCGATAGCTCGCAGGTCCCAAATCGCCGATGCCAAACAGTGAAGGAAGCGAGGTTATGTGAAGCAAAATCCCGCTGGCGCGCTGATGTTTAGCCATGTTTATCACCATAGAGCAGGGCAATGGGGAAAGCATCCAACACATCACTTAGGGGTAGGCGTCCACAGGTGGAGGACAGTTTTTTCTCAGTGAATAAATCGAACCATCTTGATGGTGCGGCTTCGGGTAGGCTGAGGTAGGTATCTGCCCAGTCAACAACGTTCCCAGATGTTGGATGTTTTGCGTTATGCACTTTGGATTTACCCGCCCGTCTATAGGGCAGACTAGCAGGAAATCGAGGTACAACAACCAACGCATAATCATCAGTGTTTCTTCGGCAGAAAGCCACCACATGTCTGGCTTGTGTACCTTTGATGGCTATGGGCAAATAGGCTCCTTTCTCAAAGAGCATCGGTTGGCTTTTTCGGAACTGAAGTGCCTTGTATATTGTGTAGAGTTTAACTTTTCCATTGCTTGGGGTAGCCAAAAGAGTAGCGGTTTTTTGTGGGTTTAGCGTTGCAACTTCAGACAGCAGCCTTTGTCTTAGGGTAAAGTTTATGGGACGCCGGTTATCTGGGTCAACTAGGGTTAGGTCCCACAGCTCGGCACCCCAGTAGAAGTCGGGAACGCCGGGGCAGACACTTTTAAGCAGTGTTTGTGCCAGTGTATTGAAAAGGCCATAGTTAGCGATTTTTCTTTGGAACGATAGAAATGCATCCATAAAATCTGTGTTGGATAGCAGAGATAAGACAAAAGTAACCACTGCTTCTTCATAGGGCAGGTTGGGATCAATCCAGCATGAATGCACTTTAGCCTCTCGTAGTGCTTTAATCATGTGTTGTACTATGCGGTTGTTGAACTCTTGCTGTTCTATATCAGTCCAGGGGTAAGCACCTAGGAGCGTTTGGTAGAGATAATAGGTCTCATTGCTATCTGGAACTGGAGTACATGTGATTTGGCTTTTTTTTGAGGCCAGGATTTTTTGCCATTGCTCTATATTAGCTTGGAATTCGTTTGGAATTTCGCTTAGTACATTGAGCCTTGCCCGTACATCCTCGCCCCGTTTGACGTCATGGGTGCTGGTTGTGTTGAGTGTCAGAGGCCAGTTCTGTTGCCGTAACCTGTTAAACGCATGGAACTGATCAGGGGATATGCCAAACTGAGTGGGGTTGGAGCCCACCTCGTTTAGCGAGAGCAACCGCACATAACGGTAGAGTACGGTGTCCTCGAAGCCTTTGGCCATGACAGCGCCGGTGAACTGCTGGAATCGCTTCAATGCAAACAATGCATCAGGTGATGTTTGGCGCTCGTTTATCAAGTGGCTTAAAGCTTGAAAGCTGTCGGCAAGTTGAGGGTTTTTCAGCTCAGCTAATTCAAATGCTATCCTAAATGCCGAATCACCGCTGTTGTTTGATGCATCAATATAGGTGCGATAGATGGGAAAACAAGCCAGCAATTCCACAACGGCTGCAATCGTCCTTTGGTCAGGTGGCTTGGGGTGCGTAGATTCACACAGGGCACCAGTAAATAATCTTGCCAAATTCTGTGCGTCGCCAAAAAAAGAGGTCTCTATAACAGTTTTTTTTGCTTGGTACAAGAGGTCGTCAAAGTTTTGTATGTTGCCTGTGAAGTCTTGGTAGAGAGTGTTAAATGCTGGTTCGTTAGTGGTTTGAACAAAGAGTTTGTTGACGTAGTTGAGGAAGTCATAACCTGTGGTACCCTCGATGGGCCAAGTTTTTGGAAGTGACTCGTCATCAGTGAGGATTTTCTCCGCAATTATGTAGGCATCGGGACAGCGGGCACGCAGTTCTTTGAAGTATGTTTCTGGCTCATAGAGTCCGTCGATGTGGTCCACCCTTAAGCCGTCAATTCTGAGGGACCGCACAAACTCAAAGAGGAGATGGTGCCACTCCAGAAATGCGGAGGGGTTTTCCATACGAATACCGATTAAGCTGTTGATATCAAAGAAACGGCGGTAGTTAATACACCTAAATGCTGTTCGCCAATAAGCAAGATGGTAATGCTGTTGGGATAACAGTGTAGCGAGAAATTTGGGGTTGTGATTATATTTATTGAGCACCTGCTGGACTGGACCAGCTAGTTCTAGATGTTGTTGGGAGGTATCGTTTAGGGGAAATTCGAAACTGCCAGAGACTATTTTAAAGCCGCTGTTATGGATCAATTTTATTTGACCGCTTTTTAGGCACTGCTGAATGGGTTTTGCAAGAATGGGTAATAAGAGCTTCCCAGACAGCTCCTCTGAGGGATGATTCCAGTCTATATCAAAAAAACAGGCGTATGCTGAGTTGGTACCCTTAGCTAAAACATCACAGAGCCGTTTGTTCTGCGGGGTGTAGGAGGCATGATTTGGAACTATGTCTTGCAACCAGCTCAACCCGTAAGCCTTGAGCTCTTGCACGAGATCTTCAAAGCCGGCTCTTCCGCCGAGTTCAAGGTTTATGGTAGCAGGATCGGTTATGTTGTAGCCATGTAAGCTACCCGTTTCAGCTTGGAAAATTGGCGAGGCGTAGATGTGGGATATGCCAAGCTTGCTGAGATAGGGAACTATGGCTTTTAGACTACTAAAAGGGAAGTTTTGGTTTAGCTGTATTCGGTAGGTTGCTGTGGGCACCTTCAAGGCTATGCCAACCGTATTCCGATTAACTCGCACAGGCTGGCAAATGCCACAATCCAAGCCTGCGAGGCCATATCCTCTTTGGTTTTTAGGGTTTGATACTGGTTCTGAGCGATTTTGTATGCGACGTTTTGAGACTGCCAAAGATCGAGCTGTATAGGCAGTTCGTGGACCGTACGGATTAGAGTGGTTATGTTGTTTATGGTTTCGAGGTTTTCTGGTGCCTGGGCGAGTTTGTCGAACTCTTCGGCGATTTTTTGGCTAGCTTGGAAACTCAAAAGTTGAGAGTCCAAGGTGACTGTGAGGCATTTGGAGTCGTTGATGAGTTTTTTGAGTTTCTCTAAATCCACGGTTTGAGTGGAGAGTAACTGTTTTATATCCATGTTGAGGACGGCTTCGGCGGCTGATTGCAGGGGTTTGGGTGGGAGAATGCGGTTTTCCTTCATGAAGCGAAGCATCGCCGAGTTGTCATGGTAGATGATGTCGTTGAGTTCTTTGGCTTTTTTCAAGCCGCCCTCCACAATGTATTCAAGGATGTAGTGCTGGTCATCTTTGAAGAGATCATTTAGTGAATAGTTCTGCCCAAAATACTTTGATAAATCTACGATTATCTCATTAATTTGTCCCTTTTCAAAGGAGCCGATCAGCTTGGCGGATAGGGAGAGGAACTGCTTTTTAGACATATTTGGTTGGGCTCCACAGAGGACGTTGTGGTCGCCTAGCCAGAGGGCAGCGCAACTAAATGTTTGTTCATCAAGGGTTGTGGTGGAGAAAACAGTGGAGCGGTTAAAGATAATGCGGAATTTTCCATCATCTCGTTTTTCGATATTTTCCATTTTTATGCTAAAACAGCTATCATGTATCTTGGAGGCAGTTGAGGCGGGTTCTATGTTGCCGGCAAAAAGTTCGCGCATGGTATTTTGAGCGCTTATCTTGGCGAAGTCCACTATGGCGGGTTTTACGAATATACCATAGATTTTAGCGCCGTTAGCAAATTCAGGTATGTTGCTGGGTGCGCCTTCAAGCAGCTGGATGTACTTAGCCTCTAAATCAAGACCAAAGAGTTCTTTGGCTAGCTGCATTACACGTGCAGCATACATCATGATCTGCACTGTCTCAATACCGCTGATTTCATCAAAAAACCAACCACAACTGGTGTACATAAGCATGGCATGCCGCTGCATCTCTAAGAGTTTGATAACCCGCCGCTTTTCAGTCTTGTTTAGCAACCGCTTTGAGTGCCTTGAGAGAAACCCCTCGATGCTCTCTCTTGAGCGGTCCAAAACTACAGCAATATAGTCATTTCTGCTACCCCAAGGGTCATTTAGGTACTGGGCAGCATCCTGTTCAAAGCGGGCTATGAGAGTATCTCTAAGCCAATCCATGGCTTCCCGGAGAGGCTTGCGCCAGGCCTGTCGCCAACTGGCTCTACCCATGTTGTCACCACAGTCACTTCTCCACCGCTCCACGCCATGGCTACAACTCCAAGACGTGTTTTCAGCTATCTGCACTTCATGCACCGGAGGATGCTTTTCGAGGAACTCGGCATAGTTTGTGAGTTTGGCAGTTTCGTTGGAGACGATGTAGTATATACAGTACGCCAAAGTCATGTCACCATAAGGGTGATGGTGCCCGTAGAGTTCTCCATCACTTGCAACACTTTCCAGCAACACCTCGTCATCTTGGGTATCTAGAGCAGTGATAAGACGCTTAGCGAAGGCTTCCCCGTTTTCCAGTAGATGCCCAAAAGAAATATCGACAGCCGTGCGTCGATCAAAGAAAAACAGTATAATCGATTTTCCTGAAGGCAGATGACACCAGTAGGGATATCTGGGATCGATTTTTTCGCCAGAAACATCAACCCAATTTACCTCACCTGTTTTGCGCATCTGTAAAGCTTGATGGGACGAAAGGATAGTGAATTTAATGTTATTCTCCGCCAAAACCTCAAGAGATTCCATATCCACAGCCGTCTCAGGTAACCACATGCCCTCAGGAAACCTTCCAAACCGCACCTCAAAATCGCGAATGGCCCACTTCACCTGTGTCTCCTTGTCATAGCGGTTAGCCAGCGGCATAATCATGTGGTTATAGACCTGCGCTATAGCAGAGCCGTGGCCCCCAAAATTAGTCATGCTTTCCTTGTCAGCGTTAAGGATAGACTGGTAGACCTGTGGTTTATGTTTAGCCAACCAATAGAGTAAAGTGGGTCCAAAGTTGAAGCTGATACGACTGTAATTGTTAATTAATCCGATAATGCGCCACTGTGAGTCCATAACACGACTAACGGCATTGGGGGCGTAGCATTCAGCAGTGATGCGTTCGTTCCAATCATGGTAGGGCTGAGCAGAGTCTTGGAATTCAACTTCTTCAAGCCAAGGGTTTTCACGGGGAGGCTGGTAGAAATGACCGTGAATACAAATAAAGCGCTCAATCAACCAGTTTGTCACCTTGGGATTTTTTGAGAAGCACCACTAAATTGAAGGCACTTAGGGTATGTGTATAACCATCTTTGATTGTAAAAGTTGGAAGTGTTGGTCCTAAGTCATCGTAAACAAAATCTGAAGAATCCAGCACTTTCACGTATGTACCGTCTTCGAGGGGGAAATCGCAACGCACGGGGGTTTTTGCGCAGTTAGCGATTATGACTGCTTCTGCATTATGGCTCTGTTTATGCACAAACAAAACCTGGGCCTTTGTGCGGATGCATTTAATTTGCCGCTTGGTTTGAGGTTGAAAAATCGGGTGTTTTTTTCGCAACTTAATCAATGCGCGGTAATATGAGAGGATTTTTTGGCCCTGCTCTGTGTTGCGGGTTTGCCAGTTAAGTTTGGACTTCTCAAAGGTCTGGATGTTCTGGGGATCAGGCACTTCGCCTTGCCAATGGAAAAGGGCAAATTCTCTTTTTCGCCCTGCCCTGACCGATTCAGCGAGTTCGTTACTTTGGTAGTCTATAAAGAACTGAAACGGTGCAGTCTCGCCATACTCTTCACCCATAAACAGCAATGGAACATATGGTGAAAGCAATATAACGCCGGCCGCTAGTTTTGCTGCTTCAAACCCTGATAGGGCAGTTAAGCGGTCACCTAAGAGGCGATTGCCCACTTGGTCATGGTTTTGACTAAAGACGATGAATTGGTCAGCAGGTATCCAGCTGTAGGATTCGTCGGGGCGTTTGCGTTTATAGTTAGGTTCATCTCCAACAAAAACGAAACCATCAGTTAAAGTTTCGGCTAGATCTTGGACACTGCCATAGCCGTTGTAGTAGCCTTCACGCTCGCCGGTGAGAAGTGCAAAAAGAGCATGCTGGAAATCATCGAGCCATTGTGCGTCAAAACCAAAACCACCCCTATTTATTGGAGTGAGAACTTGGGGAATATTGTAACCGCTTTCGGCGATGAGATAGGTTTTTCTGATTACGGTTTTGGCATAACCATAGACTTTTTTGTTGAGCTCAGCTAGGAAGTGAGGGGACCTTTTGTCGTGCATAGAGAGGACGGCATCAAGACGTATGCCGTCGAGGTGGTAGCGACTCAACCAGTGGATGAGGTTTTCAAGGAAATAGTTGCGTACCCCCTCGTTTTGGGGGCCGTCAAGATTCACACTAGCGCCCCAACGACCGATTCGCGTGCTGGGAAAGTACGGACCGTAACTGTTTAGGCAACTGCCTTCAGGCCCCAGATGATTGTAGACACAGTCCATAAACAGCGCGACGCCATGGTTGTGGCACTCGTTGACTAGTGCTTTGAGGTCATCAGGTTTGCCGTAGCTGTTATGTACCGCATAAGGAAAGACACTATCATATCCCCAGTTACGTATGCCGCTAAATTGCGTGATGGGCATGAGTTCCACTGCATTTATGCCCAATTCGTGAAGCTCCTTAATCCTACCCTGAATAGCTTTGAGAGTACCCGCAGGAGTAAAGGTGCCTACATGTAACTCATAAAATATCAGATCTTTGAGGCCTAAACCACGCCATTTTTGGTCACTCCAACAAAAAGCATCATGGTCAATAACCTGTGAGGCCCCAAAAACGCCCTCGGACTGATAGTGTGAGGCGGGATCGGGCTTTTGGGTTTTGTCGTCTAGCTCATAGAGGTAGCGGGTGCCTGCTTTAAGGCCATCTAGGGTATAGATCCAATATCCGTCCCCGGATTTATCCATGGAGAAACGCTGGTTTTCCTCGGGTAACACAAGCGTAAGATGGTGCTGGTTTGGAGCCCACACTATGAAACGGCAAGTTCCATTTTGAAAATCCGCGCCCACATGCAATGATGTATCCTCAAAATTTTTCATCAGAGATTTAACGAAAATACGCCATCGGCGTTTTTTGAAAATAGTTTTGCTGTTTAGCCGTTAAAACTCTATCAGCATTATATTGGAGACAAACTAAATAATATTTGTCCTAAGGATAGTTTTGGAAAATGTTGCTCATGGACATAGTCAACATAATAGATAGACATAACACTAGGTGAAACAGATGGGGATACAACCGCTAGTCGAATAAGCATACGCGGTTTCGGTTAGCAAGGAAACAATAAAGGGGATACAAAAAGAACGGGTGCGAGAACTGGGTAATTAGTTATCATACTTGTTAGCGGCTTGTTGAAGGAGACAATTGGGCTATATGCCCATCATGCTATGTTCGTGTTCACCTTCTTCGTTAATGTGGTGCAGGACATGTATACCTAAGCCTGTTGCGGCACCGGCGGATAATCCTATAAGCAGGTTGTTTAACCATTCGTACTGCCCCAATAAAGCCAGTACAACAAGGAGATCAAAACCGATAGCGACAACGAGGTAACCGACACACCACATTTTAACGCTCATGCCACGGGGCTTGTTAATGCCTATGCCGCCTAATACACCCAGCATGATTAAGAAGCCAACTAATGCGTAGATTAAGTTAATGTTGAGTTCCAATTGGTTCACCCTTGCCTTTGGCTATGTTTCTCTGGGGCTTAATTAGGCTATTGGGTCAACGTTGAAACTTAAGATACCATGGTATTTAGCAAGTTGGCACGTTTGCTAATCTTTTTTAGGGTCAACCAGCAATCTCTATGAGTTTGGGTGAACAGATGGCAAACTTTGATGTTAGGCAATGCCATAAATGGGCACAATTACTCGATGAGCGGAAAGTAAAACTTGACCACGCGCTGGATGCCATTGAGAAACAAGATTTTGATTCAGCCAAAAAACTGGTTTCACAGATTTTTGCCGGCGTTATGGGCGGCAAACAAGCTGATCCGGGCATGGCGGGTTCGTTGCTCTATCACATGGCAATGGTTACCAAAATGGAGTCTGAAACGCAGGTGCTCCTCGACAAGCTAGACATCAGTCCGCCAGACGTTTCTACCTTACTAACCAAGATTTATGGTGAATTCTACGCTGACGCTCAAGAACTCGTCAAAGAATTCATGCTACTTAATTTTGATTCACAAAAAATTGCCTTAATCAAACGCCCTAGCAGTGAAGAAAAAATCGAATTATTCAACAAACTAAAAGAGCAACAGAAAAAGGCCGAGACATTACTATCAAACAAAGACACCAAAACCGAGCAGGCTTTGGAAAAGCTGTTTGGGGACTGGGCAGAACAAGTTATCTTGATGCGACTTCTCCAAGAATACGAAACCATCCGGGGGCTACTGATTCTATCTGAACTTGTAAAAACACTGGGTTTAGAAACCGTAGAAACGGCGATGGAACAGGTACAGGACAAGTTCGGACAGGAAACCGTCAACATTGCCCTTGATGTGACGCTTAAAGTAGGCATGCGGCGAGAAAAACTCCAAGCAGTCATGTTAAGCGATCACTTCATCAACATGAACATGGGTATGGAGAACCTTGATGGCAAAATGGAGTTCCTCAACTGTCCCATCTATGGAAGTCATCGGTTCGCAGAAGAAAAGTACGGAGTTGACCCAAAAACTACTGCGTTGTTCTGCAGACACTTCTGCTTTGCCCATGCTAAAGCCATGCTCGACACGGTTCTGCCGTTTCCCTTTACGCTCTGGCAACCCAAACGTCTTGCCAGTGAGGGTATTTGTGAATACTACCTTAAACTCGCCTACTCACCCCAAGCCCAGAAAACAGAACGGTTTGTGCCACTGGTTATGTCTTGGAATGTTACCCGCGAATGCAATCTCAAATGTAGTCACTGTTATCTAAACGCCGATGAAAAGAAATTAAGCAACGAACTTTCCACCCAAGAGGGCAAGCAACTGATGGATCAAATCCATGAAGTCAGCCGTCCCTTACTTGTTCTTAGTGGCGGTGAACCCATGTTACGTCCCGATATTTTTGAACTCATCGAGTATGGCGCCAAGAAGGGGATCAAAATGGGGTTGGGAAGTAACGGATATCTCATCGATGACGCTGTAGCAAAGAAGCTTAAAACCTCTGGCATTGCAACGGTATCTATTAGCCTCGACTCGCACATCTCAGCCCAACATGATGAGTTTCGCGGAGTAGATAATGCATGGGAACGGGCTGTCAACGCCTGTAAGTCTCTGCGGAAAAATAATGTGCTTGTTCAAGTCAACACCACCCTTACGCACGAAAACTACAATCAAATAGATGATATCATGAGTCTAGCCGAATCTATTGGTGTTGAAAACTTTCATCTATTCTTTTTAGTACCCACCGGGCGCGGCACTAAACTCACCGATATTTCGCCCCAAAAATACGAAAATATGATAACCACTACGTTTGCCAAAGTTCACCGTCACCGCCTAAACGTGCGCCCCTCCTGTGCACCACAGTTTATGCGTATCGCTCAAGGCATGAACATGGATATGAGACAGTGGATACGAGGTTGCATTGCAGGCATGTATTACTGTCGCATCTACCCCAATGGCGATGTAACTCCCTGCCCCTATATGCCAATCAAACTGGGCAATGTGCGAGAGCAAAGCTTCAAAGATATCTGGTTTAACTCTGAGATCTTCAAGAATCTTCGCAACCCCAACTGTCTCAAAGGTAAATGTGGCGCCTGTGAATACAAAATACAATGCGGCGGTTGTCGAGCCCGCGCATATGGGTTATCCAGCGACTTTATCGATTATTGCGGAGATCTCCATGTGCCATCTGAGCAAAAGAAGGATTACTTAGCTGAAGACCCCTGGTGTGTTTATCAACCGAAAAACTATCTACCTCTTTCAAAAATTTCAACTGAGAGTTAACATTGAACAATCACTAACATGACAACTGCTGTGTGATGGGGGCCATTAAAATAGAAAGGGGGTAAACATACATCCACACTACCAATCAACTGTTAAGAGAGTAATCGTAATTTTGGCGGGTAACCTTTAACTTAAGAGGACTTCAACATACTATGCAATAATAATAGAGGCCGTAGATATGCATGTAGGCAAATTTCAGAGTTTCTTTGGAACATTTAAAGAGACTACTCTGGCATGCATCCTTGATATGGGCGGCTTACTTGCCGGCTTTATGATTGCGCTACAACTTAATATTTTTGACACCACACCTTGGGCGATAGCTCTCTATCCAGCAGTAATCAGTGTAAAGGCCATCATTACAGGTTTACTTACAGGGCGCTTAAGCACCGCGTTACACTTGGGAACGGTTTATCCTCGTTTTTTTGGCAATACTAAAAGTTTCTACAGACTCATCGGTGCCATGGTCGTTTTAACTTTGGCAACAAGTGCAACCATTAGCTTAGTCGCAATGTTGTTTGGCACACTGTTTTGGGGAGTTACAATAAGCGAGTTTCCCGCCATTCTCACAGTTATGGTTGCCACCCTATCGCTGGGGCTACTGATTACGCTGATAACGATTAAATTCACGTTTATCTCCTTCAAAAGAGGTCTAGATCCCGATACAATTGTCTACCCTGCAGTTTCTATCTTAGCTAACATAATCATGACTTTTCTCTACATAGGGGTTCTTAACTTGTATTTCTCAGTGGGACAGTGGGCAATTATTCTCTTTGGTTTAATTAACGTGTTTTTAGTATTGTATATTCTGCCGCTAAATTCCCGAGACAGGGAATTTCGGAAAATCATCAAAGAATCCTTACCTACCATACTCTTAGTTGCTTTTCTGGTAAACATTACAGGCACATTCCTAAAGGGCATAAGTAATATTGTTCGGGGCAACAGAGTAATCTACACTGTATATCCTGCCATGATCGATATGATGGGTGATGCTGGCTTAGTAGTGAGCTCTGCTGCCACTGTGAAACTTACGCTGGGAGTTTTATCGCCGACCTTTGGTGCTATTAAGAACCATGCAAAGAGCATTTTAAGCGCATGGGCATCGACGCTTATGTTCTTTACAGTTCTGGCAGTGTTAGCGCTGGCAATCAATGGTTCATTTACGGCGGCAACATTATACAGTTTGATGTTGATTCTTTTGGTTTCAAATGTGATTGCCTTTACAGCCATTGTTATAGTGCTCTTTGTTATCTCGATTTTAACGTTTAAATATGGTTTGGACCCCGACAATTTTGTCATTCCTCTTGTAAGTGCCTTAGCTGATGCCCTAACTACCATAGCGTTGTTTGTTGCATTGTTGTTGTTGTTTTAGAGGGCATAATTAAAATAGGATAAGCACAGGTATTCTTTTGTTGGAGCGCTCTTAAGTGCATCAATTCGAAAAAGTAGAGTATAAGCCGATCCCTGTCCGAGAGCTACTTTTAGAAATGAAGAATATCTCTGAATTAATGATCGATTTGGCCTATTCTGCCGCTCTCTATAACGATAAAGACTTGGCTGAAGATGTGTTGACGCTGGAATACAGAGTTGACAATTTGGCGTATCTGCTTGAGATGGAGATTATGCTTGCGGCAAGAGATCCCAAAGATGCCGAACAACTCATCGGTGTTTCAACGGTTGCGGCATCGGCCGATAAAATATCTGATGCTGCCGGTGACATAGCGGCCATTGTGACCCGTGGCATCGGTATTCATCCTATTATAGGCGAAATTTTTAAAAAAGTTGAAGAACGGCTCATGAAAGTTACCGTGCAACCCAATTCGAGCTTAATTGAAAAACAAATTGGTGAGCTTGATTTAGCGGCAAGTATGGGTGTAGATATAATTGCTATCCGCCGAAACCATGATTGGATACTTAACCCCAACAAGCAGGAACGGGTTTACCAGGAAGATATTCTCATTACACGTGGTGCACCGTCGGGTATAGAGGAATTTAAGGATTTAGCAGAAGGCAATCTAGCCACGATGGATACGGAAAACCGGGTCAAGTTCGAGGAGATTGTTTCTCGTTTCGTGGAATTGAAAGATACCTCAGAGTTGATGATGGATTTAGCGTATTCCGCATTGATGCTTAACAGTAAAGATCTTGCAGAAGAAGTTGAGCGGCTTGAAGAGCGTATGGATGATATGCATACAGACTTTGAGTTGCTGGCTTTAACGAGTGGTTTTAAGAATGAAGAAGCGCCGGGTTTTCTGGGATTAATTCGTCTTGGCATGGCAACTGAGAAAATCGCTGATGCCGCCACGGAAATAGCAGAGGTTGTATTACGGGGTATTGAACCGCATCCTATCCTAATGTTAGCTATCAGAGAAGCTGAAGAAACCGTTATGCAAGCCTGTGTTACATCGGATTCACCGTTAATAGGTAAGAGTTTAAAAGAGGCAAGGGTGCATGATGAAACAGGCATGTGGGTGCTGGTTATAAAACGCGATGATCGGTGTGTGCGTCCAAGGCCTGATACTAAAATACGAGCAGGGGATATCTTGGTGGCCAGTGGATATGCTGAGGGCACAGATGCCCTAAAGAGACTGGCAGCACCAACGCAGGAATATGATTCAGAAGACACTGAGAACACGTAGGATATCCACACGGCGTTTGGTTTACTTTGCGTTTCGCGTTTTTGTGAGGCAGTATCTTCAAAGTTGGTCAAATATTAAAAAACCGAAAGGTACCATTGAACAAGATTGGGGTTTAGTTTTAATCTTAGGGAAGGGATGAATCATCAAGCCTATGGGTTAGCCTAAACAGATGGAGGGGTAGTCCAGGGGCTGTTGCTTTTATGATGACGTCCCATTCGCCGGAGACTTTATTGTTTTCTATTTCTTTAATTTGTTTACTTCAAGGTTAGGGGCAGATATACAGCACACCAGTGCTGACTGTTAAGTCTACATATACAATATGTAGGGGTGTGTTAGTGAGGAAAAAGAGCAAATGTAGAGGTTTATGCAGGGCATAATCCGCTAACATCTGTGAACAAGGAATTAAAAAAATTAAAAGGAAGAATAAAATTTAGAGAGATTTATTTATTTTTTCTTAACTGCTGCTTTTTCTTCGGCGGCTACAGTTTCTTCAGAAACAGATACTACGGTCTCTGCCTCTTTTTTATCCTCTATTTCAGTTGTGATTTCTTCGATTGGTTTTGGCGGGGGTGTTGTTGCCATCGTCCAGCCAATCCATGCACCTATGAAGAGTATAGCAACGAAAGCTACCAGAACAGGTACGGCAATGAGCCAGTAGCGGACGGCTTCAACAGAGCCAACGTCAAGCCATGGCTGGATGAGTTGAGTATAACCGAAGAGTGCAACCAAATAAACGATAGCGACGACTGTGCAGACTAGGAGTATTGCGCCACCTATTGCTTGATCTTTGCTAACCATTTAGTGATTCACCACGTTAGTAGCCATTGTATTCGGTCAATCAATTTAAAGTTTACCATGTTTTAGGAGACACACTCATCAGGTTGTTCCCATTTCCCAAGTTGAGAGATACTTCTTCTGCTCCTCAGTTAACTCATCGATTTTAATACCCATGGTCTGCAGTTTAAGTTCCGCGATTTTCTCATCGATATCTTGGGGAACTACATAGACTTTGGTCTCAAGCTTATCGGATTTAGTAATGTATTCAGCACATAATGCTTGATTGGCAAAAGACATGTCCATAACTTCGGAGGGGTGACCTTCAGCGGCAGCAAGGTTTACGAGTCTACCTTCTGCGAGGAGATAAAGATGCCTACCGTTTTTGAGAGTGTATTCCTCCATGTTAGAACGCATCGTGCGGTGAGAGGTCGATAATGATTCTAATTCAGGAATGTTTATTTCAACGTTGAAATGACCGCTATTACACATAATCGCACCGTCTTTCATTACCTCAAAGTGCTCTTTGCGCAGAACATGAATATCACCTGTTGCAGTAGCAAAGATGTCACCTATAACGGCCGCCTCAGACATAGGCATAACCCGTAGACCATTCATAACTGCTTCCAATGCTCGAGTCGGCTGTACCTCTGTGACTATGACGTTTGCACCCAAACCCTGTGCACGCATAGCAATTCCTCGGCTACACCAGCCATATCCACCGACAACAAAGTTTTTACCTGCTAAAAGAACGGAGGTTGCACGCAAAATACCATCAATGGTGCTTTGACCTGTGCCGTAGCGGTTGTCAAAGAGATATTTAGTAAGGGCTTCGTTAACGGCCACAATGGGATATTTGAGACTACCGTCTTGCTCCATGGCTTTTAGGCGAACTACACCTGTGGTAGTTTCCTCAGAGCCCCCCTTTATGTTTTTGATGAGATCTTGACGTTTACTGTGAAGCATTCCCACAACGTCTGCACCATCATCCATAGTAATGGTCGGGCTGTATTCGAGAACTTTTTCGATGCATCTGTAGTAGTCCTCGGTGTTTTGCCCTCTCCAGGCAAACACATGTACGCCACTATCAGCCAATGCAGCAGCTACATCGTCTTGGGTTGACAGCGGATTTGAGCCACATAATGCGACTTTTGCGCCTCCAGCGATGAGGACTTCAATGAGAACCGCAGTTTCTTTAGTGACATGAAGACATGCCGCAAGGGTTTGATCTTTGAGGGGCTTCTCTTTTTCGAACCTTTGTTTAATGATGTTTAAAACGGGCATATGCTTGGCAGCCCATTCAATCTGTAAGTGACCTTGTGGTGCTAATTTTATGTCCTTAACTTGAAAGTTTTCCATGAACGGTTCCTTCTTTAACGAAATTGGGAGTTCTCCTTATTTAGAATTTACCTACAGTTCATAAGGTGTAAGGTGTGGCAACACACCCTTTTGCCGGAAAAGTTAAAGTATACCATACTAAGCTAACTCTAAAGAGAGCGCATCAAATTTGAATGATATTTTTGCCGGTTTTGTAAAGACAAAACTTGAACCCCGCACTTTAGTGATTACCTGCGGTTTACCTGCTAGCTTAAAAACCGGAGTTGCAGAAGAAATTTCAAAAATTAAGGGCTACCCGATTCTGCGCAGTGACACAATTCGACTGGAAGTCCTAAAAGATAAAGATATCTTTGATCAAAAAGTTGCGGGAAACATAAACAATCGGCTAGCTGTCTATGAAGAAATGTTTAGGCGTGCAAACATATTAGCCGCTGGGAGAAACGGCGTGATTTTGGATGCTACATTTATCACTCAAACGCTACGGGAACGCGCGGCAGAGATAGCATCAAACAACGACTTGGCATTTGCCATCTTTGAAACCAGTTGCACCCAAGAAATCGCGCTATCCCGAATTAGAAATCGAAGTAGAGAAAAATATGAATCCAACGCACTAACCCAAGAAGCCTACTTGGCTAACAAGGACAAATTTGAACCGATAAATATAGAAGCTATAAAAGCCAAATTTCCAGCGCTAAAAATTGTGTATTTAACAATTAACACCTGCCAGTACGGAAGGGACAATTGGACCATAAACAAGGAAGAAAAAAGGTAAGGGACTCAACTTGGCTATTGATTTACACATTCATTCTTCTGTATCGGATGGCAAATTTAGCGTTAAAGAAATTTTTAATGAAGCTAAAATTCGAGGCATCACCTTTTTATCCATAACTAATCATGACAATATCAACGGCCAAATCCAAGCCATCAACGAAGCAGAAAAAGCAGGTATTCACTATATCAGCGGCGTCGAGTTAAATGTCACCTTCTCGTACCAAAAATACAAAAATGGAAGACCCATTTCACTGGATTTCTTGGGATACCAATTTAATCCCACCAACCAAGCACTTCAAAACAAGCTGGCACTGATAGCACATTATCGCCAAGATCGAGCAGCCAAAATCTTAGATAACCTCAATATTGAATTCGAAAAGGAAAACATTTCAGCCCTAACTGAGGAGGACTTGCGCAGGATTGAAGAAACCGTGGAGGGCTCTTTGGGAAGACCACACATCGCTGAGTATCTCATCAAAAAGGGAATCGTAACCAATCGCCAGGAAGCCTTCGAGAAGTACCTCATGAAATGTGACGTCCCAAAGTATCCTTTGCACTTAGAGGAAGCCTCAAAACTCATTCGAGATGCGGGAGGAAAACTTGTGCTTGCCCACCCAACCGATGTCTGTGGAACTTCACTACAGCCAATAACTCAAGTTTCGCAGGAGCAGACCAGAATAATTCAAGAGACCATGTTATACTGCATCGATGGCATAGAATGTTGGCATCCAAGTCATACAGCAGAAACCACCGACCACTACATCAAATTTGCAAAAGAACACAACCTGCTCATGACGGGGGGCAGTGATTGCCACCAGAAACCCGTTATCATGGGCAGTGTTAAAATCCCTGGTTGGGTAGTGGATCAGTTCTGTTAGAGACTTTGTGCATACTTTGCAGCTAGCTGGAAGTAGGCAGACGCCTCTTTGATTGCCGCGGTTTTATCCTGTATGCTTATGTTTAGGTCGTCTATGCGGAAGCTGACTACTTTACCTCGCACGTAGGCACGGTAGCACTTATAGAAAGGTATCATCTGAGCCAATTGGGCGTCTTTTGAGTAGAGAGTGTATTGTTTAATAAAGTAGTCAGATAGATCGCTTCGGTTTTGGTAGTCGAGATCCATAGCTAGAAAGGCTACATCGGAGGCAACGTCACTATAGCGAAAGCGATCGTTGAATTCGATAGCATCAAATATGCAAATTTGGTCGGTTACAAAGATGTTACTCGAGTAAAGATCACCATGGCAGTCACGCACTCGCCCATCAGCAATGCGTCGTTCAAAGAGAATCTGGTTTTTGTCCATGAAATGATTGATCTTTTGTTGGATAAGCGCATAATCAACTACGGATATGGTTTGACCAATATATTTTTGGGTTTGAGCAAAGTTTTCAACCCAATTCGTCCTCACAATTTCCAATCCGCCAAACACGTTTATTTCAGGACTGGTCTGTGCTTCAGAGTGGAATTTGGCAACTATAGCGGCGATTTCATCGATGATTTTTTCATCTATTTTACCCTTCTGCAACAACTGAATCATTAGTTGTTCTTGGGGCAGACGCCGCATCTTGACTGCGTATTCGATGGTTTGTCCGTCTCCGCCTATCTTGAGTTTGTCCGATTTGTTGATGGGGACTACTTCGAGGTATATTGAAGGGCACAGCCTTCTGTTGAGCTGGAGTTCTTTTTCGCAGTAAACATGACGCTTCTCAAGGGTGGAGAAATCTAGAAAGCCAAAGTTTACGGGTTTTTTGATTTTATAAACATATTGTTCAGTGAGGAAGACAAAGGAGATGTGGGTTTGGATGAGTTCTATTTTGCTGACTGGTTCAGGGTAGGTTTCCGGCTTTAGCATGGCTTCAACTATGAGGTTTGTGGATTGCATGGTTAAATGGCCCTCAGGTTATTCTGTAAATCGGCAACCAATAAACATAGAGGTAGAAGTGACCTCATACATTTGGCTATTGATCTGTAATTGTAGAAATCAACGGTAGGTGTTAACGTTTATGCGTTAGATATAGCCTCAGTAGAAAGGCGGGTAAATTTCTATCATTACTTCGGAAGGGTTAGACGACCAAATCGGCCATGTCGACACTGCCAGCATAGATTTGTTTTAAAAAAGATCTTACTACCAGTATTTGTGGCATTAAATCTACTGAAGAATTTTTTGCGGCATCTTCAAGTTCTAATGATTTTGCTTCGATTTTTGTTTGCATACTGCGTACATTTTCAGCTAATGCGATATTTTTGTTTAAAAAGGATTTGAATGCTTGTTCATTGGCTTCAAAGCAAGTATACTGTAACTCCGAGAGGAGTTTGCGTACTTCGTCGGAGAGTTTGGCGTCGTTGAGTGATAGAGTGGTGGTTGCTATTTGGACACAAACATCGCCTATGTCCTCGATTAGGCTTGCGGCTAGGCGGTAGTCTAGACATTCGATGGGGGTTATTTCGAATTTTTCGCCCTGTCTTGGGTTCTGGATTATAGTACGTAAGATTCGAACGAGCAGGAAGTAGAATTTATTGTTTTCAACGTCACGTTCGATGACGTTTTTTGCCATATCGGTATCGCGGTTAATAAAAGAGCTGGCGGCGTCTCGAACCATCAATGCGGCGCTACCTTGGTTACGTTGGAGCAGTTTTTTTGGTGAGGTGAAGGGCTGTTGCATCATACATTGAAGGGTCATCATTGTAGTGGTTTCTTCCACAAGCATCAACCCCGCCAGAGAATTCGCAGTAGATTTGATTTGGTTACGTACCACTGAGTCTATGCGATCTTTGGCCTCAACTCGAATTACATCATAACCCAAGAGATAGTGACCGATAATTTCACGGCTTAAGTAGGGTCCTACTTGAAGCGAAACCACCTTTGGTTGTGGTTCTACGTCAAATTGAGTATCTACGAAGAGTTTACCATCAGTTGATACGTCTAGATTTACCTGAGACCCTTTCTTGAGATTGTGTCCTTTTGCCCAATCGCGTGGCAGGCAGATAAAGAAGGTGCCTGTCGGCGTCTGTTGAACCTTACGCAGTTCGCCCATATAGCCACCAAGATACAATCTATCTAAACATTTGAGTGCTTATATGAATTGTTTCAAATCGGATATATCCACACGATAAAAATACAATTAAGTAAATCCAGCCACATGAACCCAGCAGTTTGACGGCGGCATATAAAGCTAACCTGCAAATGAAAAACAGTAAATAACTCAAACACAATACTGCCTAAACATCAAATCAAGCATCAAACATGGGCAGAATGAATGAGCATACAGGATAAACTCCAAAGAGCCATAGAAACAACTATTGCCGCAGGTTACCAGTTAAACAGCGAAGCCTTTGAATTCCTTATCCAGAACGCAGAAACCAGTGACCCCATTGAAATTATGAATCTGGCATTACAAAAGATTGAGGCCCTAACAGATAAGCCCATGTTTATCGAACGTACTTTTCTTGAAGCAGTTATACAACAAGCCGCCACTGTTGTCCAGGAAACAGTCAGGGAACACATGCAAAAAGCCCTGCCAGCTTCAGAGGCAAACTATACTGAATCTACAGTGGAACCACGGTTTAACGGTTTAGACAGCGATTTCTATCCCTATGCCAAATATATTCCCTCAGAATTCAAAATTCTCGATGATGCCACAGGCAAACTCACTTCCAACGGCACCCTAGGAGAGTACAAAGAGCTCTTTCAAGATCGCTTTAAACGTTTAGAAAAAATACTAAGACAGCGGATGGATGTTAAAGCCGCTACCCCCCTTGTGGAGGCTCTCAAGTCACAGCCCCAAACCAAGCTTAAAGTCATCTGCATGCTGACCGAGAAGCGGGACTCAAAAAACAGCACTATTCTCTCAGTAGAGGACTTAAGCGGCAACGCAACTATTTTAGTTCCACTAAAAGCGCCTGAAGAAGTCAAAAAGAAAGCGCTTATGCTTCTGGCCGATACCATCTTCTGCGCTGCAGTCGTTAAGACCAAAACGAACCTCTTGATGGCAGAAGACATTATTTTTCCCGAAGTCGGTAGAAAAATACCCCAGCATGCACAGGAACCTGTTTATGCAGTCTTCACCTCAGATATCCATATCGGCAGCACAAAATTCAACAAAGAAGCATTCAAACGGTTCATACTTTGGCTCAGAGGAAAATATGGAACACCTGCAATGCGGGAAATAGCGGGTAGCGTAAAGTACCTCTTGATTGCTGGTGACATCGTCGATGGTGTTGGCATCTATCCTGGACAACAGGCAGAATTAACTATTCGAGATATACACAAACAGTATAATTTTGCAACCAAATATTTAGAAAAAATTCCCAGTTATATCGAAATCGTGCTCTCGCCAGGCAACCATGACGCCGCACGCAAATCTCAGCCACAACCCGCCATTCCAGAAGACTATCTCTCAGCCATAAAGGACAAACCAAACATTCACTCTGTTGGAAGCCCCTGCTACCTTAGCCTGCACGGTATTGAAGTCCTGATGTTTCATGGTGTAAGTCTAAATGATATAATTGGAGTTGTACCAGGCATGGATAACGATCACCCCGAAAAATCGATGAAACTATTGGTACAATGCCGCCATCTAGCACCAGTATATGGCGGAAAAACTATGCTCTCACCTGAGAACCGTGACTACCTCGTCATTGACAAAGTTCCAGACATATTCCACGCAGGCCATATCCATGTCAATGGACTTTGCAATTACCGTGGTGTCTTGGTGGTAAATTCGGGCGGCTGGCAGGAACAGACAGAGTATATGGAGAAACTGGGACTAGTTCCCACGCCAGGAAAAGTACCAGTGATAAACCTGCAAACAAGAGAGATTGCAGTTTTAGATTTCCTAAATCCGTTAGTTTGAGCTTTTATTGGTGATTTTTGGGGAATAAGAAAGCAACTGGCTAAAGCGATTGTCACCGCCGAAAACGTCACGGATTAAGCCGCGGCTGATTTCAAGTCGAATTTTTTTTGTTCTGCCATATCGGCCCATGCTGACGACTCTGGCGTTCACCAAACCCATGGAATCAAGCTCATTAACAAGGGTGCCAAGTCGTCTCTGTGTCAGAAGTCCTGCGCCCATTTCACCACATAACTCGTTGTAGACATCATAGATTTCACCTGTGGTTGCGCTGGGTTTGTTTAGGTGATATACACTTAGGAGCACCAACTTTGAGTGTAGTGTTAGGTTTTTGAGGGCTTCAATAACACGGTTGTGTTCGATATGTTTTTCGGCTTGGCGTACATGCTCTTCGGTTACAGCTTTTGCGCCTTGGCGTTCAGCCACTTCGCCTGCAACCCGTAACAGATCTAGTGCACGTCGTGCATCACCGTGTTCGGCGGCGGCTAATGCTGAGGAGATGCTTAGGGCTGAGTCAGAGAGGACGCCTTCTTGGAAGGCAAGTTTGGAGCGTTCGAGTAGTATATTACGTAGTTCGCCTGCATCGTAGGGGCGGAAAACCAGTTCTTCTTCACTAAGTGAGCTAAATACACGGGGGTCAAGGAATTCTTTTAGTCGTAAATCATTAGATATACCGATAATTGAGACTTTACTTTTGTGTAGGGTTTCATTGATGCGGGTGAGTTCGTACATGAAGGCGTCGCCGCGGTCTTTAATTAGTGAATCTACCTCATCGAGAACTATTATGAAGATTATGCGGGATTGGTCAAGTCCGGAGCGGAAACGTTCAAAGACCTCGCCGACAGAGAGTCCTGTGAAGGGGATACTCAGACCTACGCTTTGGCTGAGGCTGGCAAATACGCGGTATTCTGAGCCGGTCATGCGGCAGTTGATATAGCAGAATTTTACTTGGGCGCCGTATTCTTTAGCTTTTGATTCTAGATGGCTGAGAACGTATTTTGCGACAGCAGTTTTTCCTGTGCCGGTTTTACCGTAGATAAATATGTTTGAGCATCTGGCGTCTTTTAGTACAGGGGCAACTGTTGAACCTAAGAGACGGATTTGGTCTTCTCTGTGCGGTAATTTGTCTGGTATGTAGTCATGCCTTAAGACTTCACGATCTTTGAACAGTCGTATGCCGTTAACAAAGTTATCAAATACATCATCTAATACCGAGTTTCCCATGTGGCCCCTTCTTCCTTTTTCTACAGAAGTACAACCGATATTTCGGGTGGAACAGATAAAGGATGCAGTACAAAAAACTGGTTTTAGTACAAAACATTTCTAAAAGAGGGGGAAATCAGACAGCAGAGAGGAATAACACACACCCCAAAGTTTCTACTGGAAAAAGCTTGTCATTAAAGTAATATGGCTATAAATAATATATATAGATCTTTACTCTAAGTTGTAAATCAGAATAATATATATTAATGATTGCTGTCCAAGAAATTAGACAAACTTGCTGTGAATATTTTTTCTGCCTCTCTAAACTTCTTTTTTGTCTAAAAATCTTCGAGCGGAAACATAGGGGTGCCCCTTTAGCCCTAAATTCATGGGAAATCAGGTTAAAAATACTGCTGATCAACTTGGACTGTGTATAGCTTGAACTTTTTTTCAGCAACAAATATGGCTCTAAATCTAGTAGGGCTTCACAGATATTTTTCCGTTCACAAAACTGTGAATACATGTAAAATAGCATTAAATCTGCCGCTTTACGACGCCGCTTTTCCTAAGAATTACCCTATTTCTGTCCTTTTACAGTGAATAAGGCACCCCTACACTTCTACTGGAAAACCTAAACCAAGCCATCAAGTTAGTTGTTTCACAATTTTGTTTTTCTGTGAAGCTGGTAATTCCAAAAAACTTACAAAAAATGCTTTATTAACAATTATCTTCTTATTTTGATCTTTTTTATATTGCTTGTTTCACCATCACAGTTATAAGGTGTGAAGTAGAGAGTTGTGAACAGCCTATAGGTGTACAGTGTGCCTGCTCGTAAAATGCGTGTTGAGCTCTTCGACAGCGATGGGAATCGATATACCATCGCTTTTGAGGGTCAAGTGACCCGCGATAAAGCTCTTCGCCTTCTAGATTTAGTCGAGTTGCTAGGCGGTGCACCAGGTGAAAATCCCGTTATTAATCATAGTCCAACGATGCCTAATCAGCAGCTATCACGTTTTGAAAAGGTTCAACATGTTGTCCAGAAGAATTTTCCATTAGTATGGTTCACCTCCAAAGATATTCAAACCATATATGAAACAGAACTCAAAGAACCCGTTAGCCTAAGCACCATATCTACTTATCTAGCACGCATGGTCGACAAAGGCATGTTGCTTAGAACTGGCAATTCAAACAGCCTAAAATACAAGACAGCACCAAACATTACACCAGCAATTAAACAACGCATAATAAAATAGGCGCTTCACTACTGTTCACAATTACTTCACAATTCTTCACACAATTCTAAAGTATATTCGGCCTTAGTCACAATTGGTGTTTGGCTGGTGGGACGTGTATTTCATTAGCGTATGTAGGAGATATTGGTATTTTAAGCATAAATTTTGGATCATTTAACATACGTACGCCCAATCTAAGAATGCTCACAAATAAGAAGGGCTATTGATACAAAGCAATATAACAGGATCAGGCAGTATATTAACCATGGGTACGATGAGTAAAATTCTGGCACTAATACTTATCCTCTGTTTGGTGTTGCCAGGTCTAATTATGTTCACAGCTAAACCCATAATCGTACAAGCGGCACATAAACCGGTTGCTCCAGAATTTAGCGTAAAACTCGCATCGCATCCCTATGACGTACCGACAACTACGACAACATGGATCGATCCATACACTGGAGAAAAAACTACAACAACAAATCAAGGTTATCGCGTGGAGAACCGATCGATAGAAATTACAATAAAAAACAGGCCCTTTACACCCTACACTAATGCAGACGGCATTAGACTCAACCCATTCTACAGAGTCCAAGTCAAGGGTAGTTTTAGCGAAGATTGGAAAGATTTCCAAGTAAAAAATATTCAAACCTTAGCTAATGTAATCAATCAATCAAATTCTGAATACACCTTTCTATCTGGTCCCGCAGATTATCCGGATGGGGCCAAGCTGGATTTTAGAGTTCAATTAATACATGGATATTTTTATGATGCGTTAGCGGGGCGTCCGATAATACCCTTGTATGATATAGCGACCGATGAAGAAAGCGACTGGAGCATTCAAACAATCAGCATAAACACTGAGACAGTTTTCGTCACTACCCCCAGTCCAACGATAACTACCGCTCTCCCGCAACAAACAGAAACAACCCAAGAAGACACCAACAACAATCAGACACAACCAACAGATAACATAACCACAACGACACTCCTGATAGGGGTTATAGCACTCATTATAGGTAGCATTATCGCTTTGTTGGTACTGATTATTGTTGTAGGCCGAAAATTTATTCCTAAATTGCCATCATAAATAGTGCACTAAATAATACTAAAAACAATTAATCGTAAGATGCGTGTCGGTTGAGTCTAACCCCTCAATCATCGATTGAGCTTGTACTAATCATCCGTCGTTGATGTTATCTCAGAATCGGTTTGGGGATAGTTCCAGATATACGTCTGCATGTTGCGGTGAAGCGGTTTTCAACCGCAAAATATACCTATTAAACTGCTGAATTTTCCACTTTCTGTAATAGAGCTTCCATCTCTTTCTTTATGCTGTAGCGGAACGGAAGTTTACCTGCTTCTCTCTCCAAATATCCCTCCTCATAGAGCTTCTTCATCAAACGTGCTGTATGCTCTCGGCTTAAATGTATTCTCTCTTTAATTTCCGGTGCCGTTTTGGAACCCTCCTTGGAGAGCATTTCCAGTACTTGGATTTCGGTATCTGTTAGTGTGGCTAGTGCCTTATCTCGTTTGATGGGTATAGGCGGTAACATAACTTCAGCTATGACCTGAGATTGAGGTGGCGGGGTATTAACTATCTTTTTGATTTGTTCTTCAAGATCTGTGATTTTGGTTTTGAGAGTTTCCTGTGTGGCATCTATATTCTTTAGTTTTACTTCCAGACCAGACAATCCTGAGAGGACATTTGAATTATATTGTATATTTTCTGTTTGGTTCTCTGTGATCTCTTGTGACATTGCCTGATATGATTGGACGAGAACATCTAACTGAGTTTCTATAGGTTCTATTTTACGTTCGATTGTCTCTGCTTTTCTGTAGCTCACATCTGCAGTGGTATAGCTTCCCTCAACCTTTGATACCATCGTATCAAACTTTGCTGATTCACGTTTAAGTTCACGGTCAAAGCTCATCACAATATCTTCGAGGAAATCTTTGGCTTTCTCGTATTCTTGACTCGCTTTTTCATATTCATTATTGGCTTTTTCATATTCATTATTGGCTTTTTCATATTCATGTTGTGCTCTTCGTATGTGTTTGTAGTATTGGTAGGCCGCTACTGCTGTGACGGCTATTAAAATGCCCAAGATTACTGGTGTGAGATCAACCGTGATTTCTCCCTCCGTGATTTACTTGTGATCCAACCGTGATTTTCCGTGATTTCAACAGTTACATCACACATCACAGTATTATCCATGGACTTTTAAGGTTATCGGTGATATGTTTCCATGAAAAGTATGATATCACACATCACAACATGTATTAAGGCTTTGATTCTTGTGTTTATCCATGGACTAAAAACCCGAAAATTTAGGGTTATTTAACTAATTATCGCTTGAATAAAGCTTATTTTTGGGAGATTGTTTACTTCCTAAAAAAGGCATGAAAAAATGGGAAAAACTGTGATTTGTGACGTCACAGAGGCCCTTCTGAGGTGCTAGAAAGCCGTTTTAGGCTCGTTTCTAGCTCATTTCTGATGATTTCTATGACTTTTTGATGGTCTTTTAGTTCCCCTTCTTTGTCTGGCATGTTCTGGTGAGCCTCGACATATTCGTGTAGTTTATTAGCTATTTCGAGATACGGATCAAGAGTTGTACTCTCAAAAATACCCAAATATCCCAAAAGTAACACAGTGTAGATGGATTTAATGACGTTTTCGCGGGACTGTTTTAAAGTCCTATTAAAGCTGCCACGGCTTATTTTAGCCTTTGTTAACCGTAAGGCCGCTTTATCATCGTACTTTAACTGTTTGTCCGATATATTTTCGGATAAAACGTCAATTAGCAGAGTTTCGAGTTGGACTTTTGTTAATTGGCTATTTTTGGCCAATATTTTGACAATAGGGTCATTTAATGCCCCATTTAACCAGGCTGTTACACCGTCTTTTAGTTTCAAACTGTTGTATTCCTCCATAGTCTAAATGGATACAGATTTGTATACTAACTCGTGTTTTTATTCTTTTAATGCCACAAAAACCCATTTTACTCTAATAAAATACGGGTAATTTAGTCCCTATTCATAAAAATAAGTGTATAAAATCTATATTTCGACACTCTGTACCTAATTTATGCCAGTTGACATAGAAAAGGCTAATTTCTCGGTATTTTTTTACGCCCGTACACCTGAACTTTACACAAAAAATGCACTTTTGCAAACACCTTAAAATCTCCACCCGCCCAATTTTAACATGTCCAGCGAAATAAAACACATTTTTTGAGCGCTAAACTAGCACCAAAACACAGTTTTACACTCCAAACCTTACCCTAATATTGCCAAAAACATATGTGACATCACCTAATCACGCCTAAATCACCGTGATTTCACTCCAAATCACTGATATCACGCACTGTGATGCGCCTGTGATGCAGTTTATCAAGCATCAAACTTATATGTGACCTAGATTTCCTCAGAAAACTGCTTGAGTTTATCATAGAGTTCCGGACGCAGATCCCGCAGAGTAGGAATAAACGTTTCAGCCATCCGTAAATCTGAAAAATCAACTTCACAGACCACAAAATCTCTCTCATTATACTTAGCTTTAGCTAAAACATCCCCTGTGGGGCTGACAAGACGGCTTCCACCCCAAAACTGTAAGCCATCCTCCACACCCGTAAGGTTAACATAAGCCACATATGCCGTATTTTCCAAAGCTCGAGCAGCAGTTAAGATTTCAAAATAACCTCGACGCACCGCCGGAGACGCAGAAATACAAACAATAAGCTGAGCACCCTTCAACCGAGGTAACCTAAACACTTCAGGAAAGAAAACATCATAACAAATCGTCAAACCAATGTTACCTATGCTGGTTTGGAACGCCGCCGGCTCATATCCCGGACGAAAATACCGTTTTTCTTCAAACACACTATGAGTGGGCAGATACATTTTTCGATATTTACCAATATATCCTTCTGGTCCCACAAACACAGCAGTGTTGTAGAGAGTGGCTTGGGTTTTCCCACTCAGCTCCGGCATCCCAAAAATGGCATACACGCCGGTCTTTTTGGATAATTCCTCGACTTTTTGAACTGAGGGTCCAGGGATTGGTTCAGCTTGCTCATAAACCTGATCATGAAGAATGTAGCCGGTCAGAGACATTTCAGGGAAAATCGCTAAATCTGCTCCCTGCTCCTTGGCTTTAAACATTAATTCTTCGAACTGGGCAAAGTTTGCTTCCTTGTTTTCTCGTTTACTGCTGATTTGGCAGAGGGCAAGCTTGATTTTAGATTTCATGATACTCTCTCTTTAGTAGGTGTGTCTTGGAAGCCTAAAATCATTTCCCACAGTTCGGAAACCAAGTTTAGGCGCAAGAGGCAATCTGCGTTTATGCTCGTTTGCCAGCCACCGGGTCTTAATCCTATCAACGACACCCTGTTCGATATCTAATTGTCCAGCGATTTCCTCCGGCTTCATAAATCGCTCCAACCCATAGAGGATCAGATCGAGAGTTTCATATTTAATTTCCAGCTCCGATTCCGCAAGCTGTTCAGGCCACAGAGCAGGCGTTGCGGGTTTCAGCGCTAGTTCTTTTGGGATTCCCAGATGCAGGGCTAACTTGCGCACCTGACTTTTGTAGAGATCACTATTTGGTGTAATGTCAGCGGCTACATCGCCCCACTTAGTAAAGTAACCCATCATGGTTTCAGATTTGTCTGAGGTGCCACAGACAATACGGTTTTGGCTGTTAGCGTAGTAGTAGAGAAAAATCATGCGGGTTCTGGCTTTGATGTTTCCTCTACAAAGACGGTTAGTATGGTCATAGGAAGGGATGCTATTGTAAATACCGTTTAGAGCTTCTGTTATATCACAGAGTTGTGTCTGCAGATGGAATTGATCAGCGATGGCATTTGCATCATCGAGATCTTTCTGTTTGTTGGTTTCTTTTTCTGGAAGCAAAAGCGCCAAGACGTTTTTGCCTCCCACAGCCAAGCTTGCCAACGCTGCTGCAGTTGCGCTGTCGATTCCACCGCTTAACCCCAAAACAATGCCTTCTGCCTCTGTATTTTCAACATATTCCTTGATGAAGCAACAGATCCTTTTCTGTACCTCCCCAAAATCCATCTCTAATATAGAAGGCGTTAACTTCACGATATCCACGTCCTATCCATGGTGAGTAGGCAAGTATTTAAGGACAGGCATAAATATTATCCTCCATCATCTGATAATAAAGAAGGATATTGTATGGGGCGAAGACGAAAAAAAGTTGTTCACATACCAAGAAGAAAATTACCGAAATTCTTCTCCTGCCCTATGTGCGGAAAAGAAACCGTGCGTGTAGAAATTTTCCGAGAAGAAGGCGGACGTGCTGTTGCCCAATGCAGTAGTTGTAGTCTCAAAGAAGAATTCACAATTAAAGCCCCACAGAGTGAGGTTGATGTCTACTGCATGTTAACAGATAGAATTTACGGTCCTACAAGAAAAACCTCCACAAGCTAGTAGGCGATTCTACAACAACAAAAGTAGCCATCCATTCTCTCTATCTCTTACCTTTTCTATTTCTATTTGTTTTCGAAACCAAAATAACTCTCAGTGTATACTTTGGCTGTGAGCTGACCGCTTGAACATAAGTAAAGGTTACCAAACATACATCCAAAACATGGAAGACGAACTCAAACGTCTCTACACCATAAGCGATAGCGCCCGATCTCTGGGATTAGATCCTGCACTTAAAACTGAATGCATTATAGCACAAGATATCGCGGATTTAGTTGAGGGTTTGGTTGGACCTAAAGGCGTCGCTATTAGTATTCGTGAACTCAGCAAGACTATGCCCCGAGAAGAAATCGCTTTCTATGCCGCTAAAGAAATCGCACAAGGTAAATTCGCCCTAACCGACGAGGAAAGGGCCCCTGAGAAACTTGCAGAGCAAGCCATCCGTACAGCATTGGCGATTTTTACTGAAGGCTTAACCGCTGCACCAATTCAAGGTATCGCACAGGTGAAGATTAAAAAGAACACCGACCAAACCCGCTATCTAGGTATCTACTTTGCCGGTCCTATCCGATCAGCCGGAGGCACCGATCAAGCTTTAACCCTTGTCGTTGGCGACTATGTAAGACAAGAACTGGGTTTAGATGTTTACAAACCAACCGAAGAAGAAATCTCTCGGTTCATAGAAGAACTCCGACTCTACGAACGCTCAGTCGGTCGTTTCCAATATCACATCCCAGACGAGGAACTTCGCAAAGCGCTCAATCTTGTTCCCGTTGAATGTACAGGTACCGAATCAGACCCCGTCGAAGTCTCCTCCTACCGCAACCTAGAACGAGTAGAAACCAATCGTGTCCGAGGAGGCGCCCTTCGAGTCATAAACGACGGTATCGTCGGTCGCGCATTAAAAGTCTATGTCATCATCGACAAACTCGGATTCTCAGGCTGGGAATGGCTCAAAAATTTCAAGAAAAAATCTGAGAAGAAATCTGGCGGTTTTATGGACGACGTGATTGCAGGTCGTCCCATCTTTGCATTCCCCTCAACACGCGGCGGCTTTAGACTCCGATATGGACGATCAAGAAACACGGGTCTTTCCGCTGTAGGCATCCATCCCGCAACCATGCTCGTTGTGGAAAGCTTTCTAGCAGCTGGTACCCAGATGCGTCTGGAACTTCCTGGCAAAGGCGGCGTTACTCTGCCCGTAGACAGTCTCGAAAAACCCGTGGTATTACTTAAAGATAACTCGGTAGTTAAGGTGTCGCTGGAAAACTATGAATCCACCGTTAAGGGTAAAATCCAAAAAATTCTCTTTTTAGGTGATATGCTCATCGATTTTGGGGACTTCCTCTACAGCAACAAGGCGCTTCCACCCTCGGGATACGTGGAAGAATGGTGGATAAAAGATCTCCAAAACGCCCTTACAAAATATGCCGGCGACTACACTAAAGCCGCCAAAGACTGCCAAGTCCCCGCCAGCCGTCTCGAAGAATTCATATGTGACCCCTTCAAAAACACGCCCACAACCAAAGAAGCCACCGCCCTCAGCCAAAACTTAGGCATCCCCCTCTCACCCAGTGCAACTTTCTTCTGGACAAGCCTCTCTACACCCCAAGAAGTAGAACCATTGCGCCAATGGCTCCTAACCTGCAAAGTTACCCTAACAGACGGCGCAGCCACAAAAATTATCGGTATAGCCAGTGACGAGGCTATTAAGACCCTCCGCAAAATTTTCGCCCCCCATAAAATCATCGACGACCAAATCATTATGACCGGCGAAGATGCCGCCGCAATGGCGTTTACTCTCGGCTATGGGACTCCTCGATTAACTGAACCCCTACAAGCAACCACAGTACTGGAACTACTAAGTGTGCTGTGTGGAGTTCAAGTTAAAGATAAAGCACCAACCTACGTGGGTGGTCGTATGGGCCGACCTGAGAAAGCAAAACACCGTGAAATGCGTCCCATGGTACATGTACTTTTCCCCGTAGGTTTAGCAGGCGGATCCCACAGAGACTTCTGTGAAGCCGCCAAAAAAAGTCCCGTTTTTGTCGAGATCGCCAAACGCAAATGTCCCACTTGTAAAACCTACACCATAAAAATAAAATGCGATATCTGCGAAACCTCAACGATTCCAGAAAAAGTTTGCCCTCGTTGCAGTCGTTCCCTCAAAGACAATTACTGTGGCACCTGCAGGGCAGATGCGGTGCTCTACCAACGTCAACCTCTTAACTTTAAAGAACTGCTATCAACTGCAAGTCGTAACCTTGGATGCACAACCCCTAAAATGTTGCGGGGTGTGAAGGGCTTAACCAATGCCGACAAGATGCCTGAAATCATTGAGAAAGGTATTCTGCGTGCAAAGCATGGCGTATCCACATATAAGGATGGTACAATACGCTTCGATGGCACCAATGCACCTCTCACCCATATCACACCTGCCGAAATCGGCGTTTCTATTGAAAAGATGCACCAAATGGGTTACCATGCCGACACCCACGGCTTACCCCTAACAAACCCCAACCAAGTCTGCGAACTAAAAATCCAAGACGTCGTTATTCCCTGGAGCGCCGGAAAATACTTGGTGCAGACCGCCAGCTTTATTGACGAACTCCTCATCCGCATCTACAAACTCCCCGCCTACTACAACGTCACAAAACCCGAAGACATGGTTGGGCACCTCATCTTTGGCTTAGCTCCTCACACATGTGCTTGTATCCTGGGCAGAGTCGTCGGCTACACAACCCGCAACTTAATATATGCTCACCCTGTCTGGCACTCCGCCAAGCGCCGAGACTGCGACGGCGACGAAGACGCCATCATGCTAGCCCTTGATACTCTGCTTAATTTTTCTCGTAACTTCTTGCCCGCACAAATAGGGGGTATCATGGACGCCCCTATTCTACTCATCCCCTTTGTAAACACAAAAGAGGTGCAACGACAAGCCCATGACTTCGATGTCAGCATAACCTATCCAATAGAATTCTACAAGCAAACCCTACTCAAAGGTGAAGCCCGCTTAGTCAGCTCGTTTATGGACGTCATCAGCCACCGACTGGGCACCGAGGGCCAGTTTGAAGGTTTCCAATTCACTATCCCCTGTACCGACATCAACCTTGGCAACGCCAACAGCAGCTACAAAGAATTCAAATCCATGACTGACAAACTCAACATGCAACTGGGGCTGGGCGAAAAAATAGACGCTGTTGACGCCAAACGGGTTGCCCTAAAAGTTCTCAACACACATCTGATGCGTGACATCGCCGGTAATATGCGCGCGTTTTCCACTCAGGGGTTCCGCTGTAAATCCTGCAACGCAAAATACCGCCGTTTACCCCTTAGCGGTAAGTGCACCCGATGCAGTGGAGCCCTTACCCTTACAGTCTATCGTGGCAACATCGAAAAATACCTCAAAGCCGCCCAACAGCTCGTTGACAAATACGGGTTGCCCAACTATTATACCCAACGCATGAACCTTATCAAAGAGGAAATTACTTTGATGTTTGATAACAAAAAACCCAAACAGGCTACGCTCTTTGACTTCAAATAGCTTAAAGCTTTTCAAGTATGGCTGTGCACTAATTAGTGGTGAGGTAAATAACGCAAACCTGGCATCCCAATGCTTACCTAAAAAGTATTCGAAATGTTCGCAGTGGTCTTTCTGCTCGAACCAAACTTTTGGTATTGCTTGATCGCGAGCCCTTTAGTACTGCTAAACTCGCTCAAACCTCTAAGTTACACTACAGTGTTGTGTTGTATCATCTTCGGCTTCTAAAATGCGATGGAACTGTCGAACGTAGAGGCAACCACCGCTATGTCTGGCTCTCAACGGGTCTGGGGCAGAGACGTCTTGGTTAAAATGTACACTGACAAGGTGACAAATAACATTTGGGGCATTTGTTTGGATACTTTGCCAATGCCGCCTTTTCAAGGTCTATACCCATAATGTTTGCCAGTGATGCCAACCAAGCAATGACATCAGCGAATTCTTTCTCGGTAGCTTCACGATCGTTGCCTTTGAGTTCTTCACCTAACTCCTGCACTTCATCTACCAGCCAGTTAAAGGTGCCATAAGTGCCACGCGCGCTGTCCCGATCGAAATAGAGACGTTTCATCATTTCTTGAAATTCGCTTATCTGCATAGGATTAACCTCGGCAAAGAGTTATTCTTAGGTGCGTTATAAAGTTAAACAGTTTTCCATATGTTTGGTTGATGCTTTTGTATACCAAAACATACAGTTAGAACTCCAAGAAATGGTGCAAGTTATAGACAAACGCGCAGAAATACTGATTATCGCTCAGTTATGCAGTATAGATAGGGGTATTGCTGAGGCAACAGACGTCATCTTCTGTATGTAACAGCGGCATGTTTGTCTAGATTTTTGGCATAAGCTTAATTAGTTTAAGCCTATATTAGGCATGTATTACAGTCTTAGGACGCGATGTTTAATGGGTATGAGAAAGCGAAAGAAAGAGGGCGGACCAATGCCTGCTGCAAGCGCCGGTTTGCTGAGGTTCTTTGAGGAAGAAACCGAAGGCATAAAAATTCGCCCCGAACTACTCGTTGCTTTAGCTATTTCGCTGATTGTTGTTTCGGTCTTAGCTAAGGTCTTCTTCTAAAAACAATTCTTTTTTGACAAATCTGCATTAGAACTTGTATGCATTCTTAAATATCGGTTTGATTTGTTGCTTTTGAGATCATTTATCCAGTGTTTGCCGATGTAATTCCGACAGTCGGTACGACTGAAAGATCAAAGCTGAAGTCTTATTAATTCTGCTTATATTATAGTTAAGTCAAAATTTACGCCGATAACAAAAAAACGGTGGCAAAAAAACGTATTTTTCACTAAAACAGCCATTCCCGATGAAATATCGAAAACGTAATATGACCCTTCTCACAACAGTAAACTGCCCGCCGAACCAGGGTTAAAAAAGGCAGTAAGGGTGGAAAAATGAAGCATTCAAAAAGCATAATTGTATTGGTCCTAGTCGGTGTGATATCAAGCTTACTTTTGGTCAGCGGTTATGTCTTTGTTTATGTCCCTGCTTCGAAAGATGGACCGTTAGAGCGCTCTCTTGAGAAATCTCAGATTCAAATTTTTTCACCTCAAGATAACGTTACCTACCAAGGATACAATGTTCCACTCAATATTACTGCAAATAATGCAACTGCAAAAATCATCTACAGTTTAAATGGAGATGAAAACAGCACTTACACCGAAGAACTGGCTGAAGAGTTTTACTGGACATTGGGGGTTAATAGCTTGACCGTTTATGCCTTTGATAGTGAAGGTAACATTGGCGATTGCAAAACCATAGCCTTCACTATAGACCTTTCTCCAAAAATAACTCAGCAAGAACTACAATCGATCATCAGTTACTTTACGTCTCAGGAATTATCAATTATAGCCCACGATGACCCTCCGAAGGATTGGCGAGATCTGGGAAGTTTCCTAAACGCAGGCTCTGTACAGTTAAAAACTAAAGAAGAACTTGTGGACTTTGCAAAAACACACGGCATAACGACCATCCATGAATTTATTAGTTCAAAACACGTCTCATTTTGCGCTAATTTACATAATAACTCAGCCTTACCCATAGTTTACCATATTTCCTTCACCCTCTCTTAATTTTTGTTTCCCAGCACCCCTTTGCCGGGGTATCTGAGGTTTTAGTGTTTTATTACAATTTTGCCGAGAATCAGGTGTAAGGTCTCTTTATTCCGATGGAGGTATCAAGTGATGTCCATGTTTATTGTGTCACGTTGTAACGACAGATTGTGATTATGATCTTCCTTTTTGAATGGCAAATTTTTGCTTAAGGATTTTTTAGCTGGGCCTGAACTCTTTTCTTGTTTTCTATCTGTTGGCTCTGGGTTGGGTAGGCGGCAGAATTTCTATCCTTTGAACTGAGTTTAGATTTAGATACAACTCGCCTCTTTCTTCACGGCTAGCTACCTGCGGGACAGGTTGGGCCATCGTGGACCGCAAAACGATTACTTCTGCATCGGAGAGCCAGATGCCTGAGAGAGGTGCTTGAGTAACCGCTACTAAGGTACCTTCAAAACCGTAGGAGGGATCGAGAATGACTCGGATTTTTTTGCCGACATTTCGCTCCAGCATATAGAAGATGGAGGGCGGCAACTCTTGCTCGGGCATAGATAAGACTTCAGGGAATACTATTGATAGCGATTATGGGATAAAACCGTATCTGTGCTTGGGTATGTTGGTTTGGCGGTTTTAAACGGCAAAAACCTGTTTACTCCCATTTAACTTTGCTATTTTTATGTTAAAATCTAACTTTAAATTTTTTTATGTTATAACATTAATGTCTTTAATGGCAACTTCAAACACTACTCATAGCATACTCTCAAGCCGTTACATGTTGTTGCGTGTAAAAACCTTTGGCGGCTTAAAAAACAGTCTCTCTACGAATGTTAATATAGATTAAGGGTTACCCGTATTTAGGAGTGGCGAAATAATGTTCAAAAGCGTTGGTTTAGTCTCCCGATATGACAAACCTCAGGCGCTAAAACTTTCTGATACGCTAGCCGAATATCTTGCTCAGAAGGGTTTAAAGGTTTACATAGACGATTCTCTTGCCGGCAGTATCACAAGCAAAGAACAGTTCATCCCCCTCGCCGATATGCAAACCGATTTTATAATCACCATCGGCGGCGATGGCACCATACTCCGAGCTGCCATAACCGCACCAAAACCCGAAACACCTCTTCTCACAATCAATATGGGCGTCCGAGGATTCTTAACTGAAATCGAACCCCAAGATGCTTTCACTGCAGTGGACCGCATCTTAAAAGGCGATTATCATATAGAAAAATCCACAAAGATGGCCGTATGCGCCGGCAAAGAAACCCTCCCTGACGCCCTAAACGACGTCGTAATCTCCACAGGAGAGCCCTCAAAGATTCTCTACGCGGAAATCTGCAAGAACGGCAAACCCCTTCTTAAATGCCAAGCTGACGGCCTAATCGTCAGCACACAAACCGGCTCCACCGGCTACTCGCTTTCCGCAGGCGGTCCAGTGCTAGACCCTGAGGTTGATGCATTTGTACTGACACCTATTTGCTCCTTAACGGTATTCCACTCACTAGTGTTCCCTGCAGATTCCATACTAACTTTCAACGTACTCAAAGAAAAGATGTTGCTTTTAATAGACGGCAACTACCGCAAGCAGATAAGCACCGATGAATTAACAGTAAAAGTGACAAAATCAAAGAACGTAACTTCCTTTATACGCTTTGAAACCAGCTTCTATGATCGGCTTCGCAATAGGTTATTCTTCAAGGGAACCGAATGACCCAACCCAGCAGCCCGATAAAAAAAATCACCGTGCTAGATACGTCTGCTTTTCTAGCAGGGTTTGATCCCTTCGCAATGAGCGGTGAACAGGTTACAGTTCCCAAGGTTGAAGCGGAAATTATGCGCAACAGCATGGTTAAACTGCGCTTCCAAACTGCCCTAGAAAGCGGCAAAGTCCAAGTTAAAGCGCCCAGACCACAGTATACCGCTGAGACAAAAGCCGCCGCTAGCAAAGCTGGAGACTATCCTAAACTCTCAGAGACCGATTTACAGCTTTTATCCCTGGCGTTTGAACTAAAACAGCAAGGTTTGATGCCACAGATAGTCACCGACGATTACTCCATCCAAAATGTCGCCAAACAGCTAAGCATAGAGTTTTCGGCCCTAGCCACCTTTGGTATAAAACGTCTCCTAGAATGGATCCGATACTGTCCCGCCTGTCATAAACAGTACCCGTCTGACAACAAATTCAAAGAATGTCAAATCTGCGGCACAGCCCTGAAAAGAAAACCTAAACGCCAACAAGCTAGAGCAACAGTACCAGAAGAATAAATAGCAAACCTTCCACACCAAAGATTACTGGGGCCGTTTTTTTTGCTTGTCCTATTGCCTTATCTACCAATGTCGTTATGGCCTCAAGTTGTTTCTCCCCAATAACTCTAACCTTCGGCACAACAAACTCAACACAACCTGCTTTGGCATCCTCCAAGTCAGCCACGGCTTTATCTGCCGCTTCTTTTATGTATCTGATGAGCACATCATGAGCGATAACTTCACCAACTGGATGGTATCCTTGACTGCCCGTAGATAGAGCGCTAACGGCATGGGTGTCAGTGGTGAAAACTTCACTTTGAGCAAAATCTCCCGAAGTCAAAGCGGCAAGGATTTTTTCCCGCAGATGCGGCACCATGTTATTTCCATCGATAATGATGTATGCCGTTTTTTGTTTCTCGACTTCGATCACGATGGCTGTTATGCCGCCTGTTCCCATACCTTGCTTTAGAGTAAACTCTTTGGGAAACACAGTAGCGGCACCAACTCTAAACGGTTTACGCAGTAGCTGAGTTGCCTGCTCAAGGCACTTCAATGCCACACGCTCCAGTTCCTCCACATGCTCATTGGTATCCACCACTACATCCAGGCAGTTATGGGCATTAACAACCATTGTATGCTTAAGCCCATACTTTTTTGCTTCCTCACTTACTAATCGCCCCAGTTCTTGCGGCAAATCCTCAGTGGTTTTGGGGGCAAGTGAAAAGGAGAGAAACACCATATCACCAAAGATCTGACAGGAAGCCGTAGCAACCCCATCGGTAACACGTACAAAGGGCGATGCAGAAGCAGATAATGCTGAGAACTTGGCGGAAGATAGCACCTCGTTGACTATCCGATGGTTTTGCGCTTGAGAGGCTAAATCGAGCTCATGTCCCAAAATGCCCAAAGGTGTACAGGCGGTACAACCAATTTCCTCTTCAAACCGGCTTTTGAGCATCGATGGCAACAGACTGCTACCGATGTTTTTGAAGGGTCCAGGATGCACTTGAGGAACAATGATAGCTGCTTGAGGCTTAGCGGCATCAAATTTGAGCAGTGTTATGTCTATATCAGCATTCTCACCCATAGCTTCCAGATGCTTCTCCAGGGGTGCGTTAAGATCAGTTGTCCAGTTAAGCAGAAACGCCTTAAACAGCGGCATAGCTGTCATACCCTGAGGTTTTCCTAAACGGTCTATGGTACCAAGAAACAGATACACTGCAACAAAACTGATCACAGGTGCCAAAATTATAAAGGGCAAAAACCGCACACTAAATCCGCTTGAGAGACCCACCCAAAAACCCAACAAAGCTATCATGCAGAGGACCGGTTGCAACAAAACCGCTATAACCTGTCGCCATACCCCACTCTCTGATGTTGCCATTATTACAAGTGAGCGTAACGTTAAGCTAGCGGCAAATCCTAACAACACAAACTTAGCCCACAATATACTGTCAAAAATCAAACCCAGCACAGTGCCCAACACCATAAAAACCAGCCAGATAAGCCAGCCAACTAACGACACCGCTGATGTCCTACGAAGGTTAAATATGAGATCATCTCTGAGGATAACCCTGCTGACAACCAAATCCGCAAACATTGTCCCCACAAAAAACAAAATGCCCAAAGCTAAACTGAAAAAGTTATCCAAAGTGTATGCAGTAAAACTAGCCCCGACAATACAGATAACCGAGACATAGAGAAGCGATTTCTTATATGAAGGCAGACTAAACAAAGATGAATAATGCTTCTTGGCGTTGCCCATTGAGCGGCTAAGAGAACTATCTGTCTCCATTTCTCGGTCGGCACTATGAAATCAAATAGCCCTATTAAAATTTAGCCTATCCGCCGGGTCTTGTTTTTTTACACTATCGTTTTGATTTTTTCACCAGCAATTTTGGTCCATGAATTCAATGGGTTAACATGTTGTTGGAAGAATTGGCAGTTATTTATAACAGGTTGTTAATGCATATGATTAATGTTTAAAGACTTGACTGCTTTTCTAAACCCCATACGATGCGGGCTCCTTTTCTGAGTTTTTTGTCTTCAAAGAAGCTCTAAAGTTCAAGTCTATGCTGAGTTACGCCAAAATTTTGACAAGACTAAACGATTAAGCATTAAATGTGTCGACAATACTTCCGAGCTACCTTAATCTATATATGGCGTTGTTGAGAATGCATTGTTAGAAAATTGGTGATTATATATGAGCAGACCAGTAGATGTCGGAGAATTACGCGTCGGCGGTTACATGATGATTGAGGGTGAACCCTGTCGTATTGTCGACATAGCCAAATCCAAACCCGGTAAACATGGCGCAGCCAAAGCTAGAATCGTTGCCATAGGCGTTTTTGATAATCAGAAGCGTCAGTTTGTTAAACCGGTTGATGCAACCGCAGAAATACCCATAATCGACAAACGTCCCGGCCAGATCTTCGCAGTTAACCCCACCGGCGTTCAAATTATGGACCTAGAATCCTACGAATATATCGATGCGCCATTCCCAGATGAGGAAGACCTTAAGGCCAAGCTGACTCCCGGCACAGAAATAGAATACTGGCAGGTTCTTGGTAAAGTTAAAATCGTACGGGCAAAATAAGCGCCCTGCACTTCTTTGTTAATTGTTCTTTTCTATTTTAGTTATTATCTAGTTCCACCATTTCCATCCTAGTTTGCTAAAACTCAAGTACATCGAAAGTAATATTATTCCCCAGCTAAGCGGCAGGCTAGCTATGAATAGAATCATGTTATCTTCAAACGGAATGTAGCTAGAGATTACCCAGACGCATAGAGTCGCTAGTCCAGCCAGCAACAACATGAATATGGATGCATGGATTAAACGTTCAGCGCCCAAATTTTCACCTGCCTGTTTGAAAGTGTTTGTTTGTATGAGGTTTTAAGATTTTCCATCAACATTTATGTTCTAGCTTGATGCCTTCACTGTGAAGCCAATGATGCATGAAGAGCCGTCTGAATTGTGAAGAATAGCTTAAATGGGGAAATTAAACTGAGGCTTCACTGAAACGGAAATAGGATGATAATTCAAATTTACCGGAATTGGTGTGTAATCTTTAATTAAAGGGGCAACAAAATGTAAGGCTGGAGACTCTGATGACACTAGACAAATTAAGTTCCTCACTCACTGGCGCCATAAAAAAACTGTTCAAAGCCGGCGTAGTGGACGAAGCAGCAGTGAAGGAATTGGTTCGCGACATCCAACGGGCACTGTTGCAATCTGACGTTAATGTACAATTGGTGCTCCAAATCAGTAAAAACATCGAGGAACGCGCCCTAAAAGAAAAGGTACCGCCGGGAGTTTCTAGACGTGAACACGTCATAAAGGTGGTCTACGAAGAGCTCACCCGTTTCATAGGCGACAAGCCTGTCCCGCTTAAAGTAGAACCAGGCAAAAAGAAAACTATCATGCTTGTGGGTATCCAAGGATCCGGTAAGACAACCCAGGCCTCAAAACTGGCGCGATACTTCCAAAAACGCGGATTAAAAGTCGGCTTAATTGCCGCAGATACTTTCCGTCCTGGCGCTTATGCCCAGCTCCAACAATTAGCCGCCCGAATTAACGTTCCTATTTATGGCGATGCTAAAGCCAAAGATCCTGTTAAGGTTGCTAAGGAAGGCTTCAAACAGTTCATGGACCGAGACTTGATCATAGTTGACACCGCAGGCCGCCATAAAGAGGAAAAAGACCTTATCAAAGAAATGAAAGATATCGAGAAGGGCATTAACCCTAACGAGATAATCATGGTTATCGATGGAACAATTGGTCAACAAGCCCTTGCACAAGCCAAGACTTTCCATGAAGCCACTCCCATTGGCGCTATTATAGTCACTAAACTCGACGGCTCCAGCCGAGGTGGTGGTGCGCTCTCTGCAGTTGCAGCTACAGGCGCCCCCATAAAATTCATCGGAACAGGCGAGAAAATAGAGGACCTTGAAGCCTTTGTGCCCTCCCGATTCGTCGGCAGACTCCTTGGCATGGGCGACCTCGAAACGCTCCTTGAAAAAGTTCATGACGCCGAAATTAAAGTGCCGCCCAAGAAAGCCAAGGAAATCCTAAGCGGCAACTTTACCCTAACCGACATGTATGAACAGTTCGCCGCAGTCAAAAACATGGGGCCATTTAGCAAAGTTATGAAAATGCTACCCGGTATGTCACAGCAAAACATTCCCGATGAGATGCTCAACAACGCCGAAGGCCGCCTTGACACTTGGCAAATAATCATCCAATCCATGACACCCGCAGAGAAAGAAAACCCCAAAATACTCAACAGTTCCCGTGCCAGACGTATCGCCCGAGGTTCAGGAACTACCGAAAAAGACGTCAAAGAACTCCTCAAACAGTACGTTATGATGCGTAAGATGCTAAAGATGTTTAAACGTAAAAAACGGTTGCCTTTCGGCTTGGGCGGCGGCAAAGGAATGCCTCCAATGGGTTACTAGTAGGTGCCGTCATGGACATTTTAGAAAAAAGCTATGACTTGCTTAGTAAATACCCCCTATGCGACCATTGCTTGGGCCGGCAGTTTGCCTCTTTGGGGTATAACATGGAAAACAACGTTCGCGGTGCTGTATTGAAAACCACCCTGACCATGCAGGCCAATGAATCAACTACCGCAGAAAAAAACATCGAAGGCATTAAATGCCTCAAAATTTTAGCCACCAACGGCTTCTCAGCAACTGCACAGCAAACACTCGAACATCTAAAGAAGCGTATTTCCAAACAACCCGATAAGTGCCATCTCTGTGAAGGCAAATTTGAATTAGTCAACAACCTAATTGAGAAAACCCAAACAAGCCTTCAAGACTACGAATTCACCACCTTTTTAGTAGGTATCGAGTTACCCACAGCAGTGGAGGAACGCGAGGATGAATTCAAAGCGGCCCAAAACATCCAGTACGGCGAGAGCATACGCCATGAATTTGGACGGGTGCTAGGCAAAGCCCTTGCTAAAGCCGCCGGTAAAGAAGCAGAATACCTAAAGCCCGATATTGTTGTTATAATCAACCCCTTTGAAGAAAAAATCCGACTCCAAATCAATCCTTTGTTTGTCGGGGGTAGATACCGTAAACTCGTTCGCACGATTCCCCAATCTGAGTGGCTCTGTTCCTGCAGAGGTAAAGGATGCGTCAAATGCAGTGGTACAGGTAAACTCTACCCCGAATCGGTTGAGGCTTATACGTCTAAGCCAGTGCTTGAAGCTGCAAAAGGTGAAGAATCCTTTTTTCATGCTTCTGGTCGAGAAGATATCGATGCTCGTATGCTGGGCACTGGCCGGCCCTTCATAGTGGAAATCTCCAAACCAAAGTTAAGGTCTGTGGATTTAAAACAGATTGAAGCCGCTATTAACGCTGGTGCGGTTGATAAGGTCGAGGTTTCTGAGTTGAATTTTGCCTCCAAAGATGATGTACGACATCTCAAGAGGGGTGAGAGTGCCCAGAAGGAGTATCGACTTCTGGCTGAATTCGAAAAAGATCTCGCTGATGAAAACTTGCGGTTAATAGAACAGAAGCTTTCAGGCACGTTAATTAGGCAACAGACTCCCCTGCGTGTTGTGCATCGTCGTGCCGACATTGTGCGAGAAAGGTACATATATAAGCTTGAAGTTAAGAAGGTGACGCTTAAGAGAGCTCTGCTCCTAATTCGTTGTCAGGGCGGGCTTTACGTAAAAGAATTGGTGTCTGGAGATGAAGGACGTACAGTACCCAACGTGTCGGCTTTGCTTGATAATCCAGCGAAGACGCTTAAGCTTGACGTTCTCAATGTAATAATGGAATAATAGGTGAAAATTGATGAGAGGTTCAAAAGGCTACTACTCGGGTACACGCAGTCTTCTGCGCAAACCCACTCGTGCCAAAGGCAAACCCCAAATCGGAAAACTGCTCCATCCATACGAAGCTGGCAACCAAGTCATTATAAAGATGAATTCCAGCGTCCAGAAAAGCATGCCCCATAAACGCTTTCACGGTAAAATCGGCCAAATCATAGAGAAACGGGGTAGAGCCTATGTGATCAGTGTTCCACAGGGCGAAGCTATCAAAACCATAATTGTCAGACCAGACCATCTAGAACCATATACCGGTCAGTGAGTGAAAGGATATGAGCAAGAGCGAAGTAAGCGAAAACCGTCTAACCCTGCCACAAGTTAAAAAACTACTGGAAACTATTGGTGAAGAAAACCTTGACCAATTCCAGCGCCGTACCTTTGACTATGTGAGCAAATTCTCAAAAACAGAACCGGAAAAAGCTGAAGATCTCTTGCAAAAACTCACCAAAGACTATGAAATCGACGAAGTCGAAGCGGTCCAAATCATAAACTGCATGCCCCAAACAGTCGATGAACTCCGTGTATTCTTGGCTGGCGGCAAAAAAATCATTGAGGCCCAAAAACTAAGTCAAATCAGCGAACTTTTAAACGAGAGCCGTCTGCTCAAGTAGTCATGTGACTAAAGTATTTTTAGGTAGACCCGAGAATACTCTATAGGTAGATGAGTTGGCAGTTATGGAAAAACGCTATGAAGAGAATGCTTACGTCTTAGACTTCCTATCCCATGGCAAACCCGGCTTTCGCCCCACCGGCAGAGCCGGTTACCGTGCAGGCGCACTTATTCAATGTATCGGTGAAGAATTTTTCACTGTCTTAGAAGCACTGGTCAAAGAAAGTCTACTGCTTAAGCCCGGGGACCGTGTTTATGTGGGCAAAAACAGCCGTGAAGAAGTCACCTACATCATCGGCCGTATCGGCTATGAAGAGTTGACCGCGGCGGCAAGAGCAGAACTTCCAATCGTAATAACCAAAGTGGTGCAGAACCGCGAACAATGGTTTGTCAACTTCTTCAATACTGCACGTGCCATAACTCCCCGAATGCATGCCTTAGAACTGGTTCCGGGTATAGGAAAAAAATACATGTGGCAAGTTATAAACGAACGCCAGCGTAAACCCTTTGAGAGCTTTGAAGATCTGCAAAAACGCACAGAGTTGCCTAACCCTGTCAAGCTGATTACCAAACGTGTCCTTGAAGAACTCGAGGGTGACAGCAAGTACCGGCTGTTCACACGGACACAGTAGGATAAACAATGAGCCAAGAGCAAATCCAACATCTGCTTTTAGCACATCACCTCACTCCAAACAAACTTCTGGGTCAAAACTTCATGGTTGACCCTGACCTCTATCCCAAACTCTGCCAATACAGCACTCTAAATGGTTCAGATGTAGTTTTGGACGTAGGTGCCGGCTTTGGATTTCTCACCCGTTTCCTCTCTGATAAATGCCGTGCAGTGGTGGCTGTGGAGAAAGACCCCCAGATTGCCCAGGTGTTGCGCAAAAACCTCAAAGATATAGAAAACGTATCTATTGTGGAGGGTGATGTTTTAAAGATACCTCTACCCGAGTTCAACAAAGTTATTGCCATACCTCCATACTACTTATCCTCCCAGCTGGTTATGCGCCTACTAGAACAAAGAGTCGACTGTATTGTGATGATTGTACAGAAAGAATTCGCAGAGCGCCTCACCGCAACAGTTGGCAGTGAAGAATACAGCTGGTTAACAGTTACCGCCCATCAGCAGGCGCAAGCCATCCTTTTGGACACAGTACCAAAAGACAAGTTTTATCCACCCCCTGAAGTGGACTCCATTATTCTCTGTCTCAAACCTTGGACTGAAAAACCCTTTGAAGTAAAAGACCACACCCTCTTTGTGCAGTTAACCAAATGGTTGTTTAGTGAACGTAACAAAAAATTCTCCAAAGCCATTACACCTTTCCTACGGAACCGCCTAAAACTCAGTAAACCAGACGCAGAAAAACTAGCCAAAACCTTACCCTTTTCGGAACGTCGCCCACGGGAACTGACACCCCAAGACTTTGGAGCAATCGCCGATGCATTACCAAACTAAACGCCTAAGCTTCAGCGGGTTTTACTTTGACATTTACGAAGACGTATATGAGCCGGCTGAGGATTCATCCCTATTTGTCGAAAATCTCCCAATAGTCCCAGATATGCATGTTTTGGATCTGGGGACTGGTTGTGGGATCCTTGCAGTGCTGGCAGCAAAAAAAGGCGGCGAGGTGATTGCAGTAGACCTAAATCCTTTTGCCATTCGATGTGCCAAACAAAACGCATATCTAAATGACATGCGTGATCGGATCACTTTTCTGCGCGGTGACCTGTTTGGTGCTCTGCAACACAGTGTTCGCTTTGATTTAGTCTTGTTCAATGCGCCCTATCTGCCGTCTGAGCCAGATGAAGAAGCGACATGGATTGGACGATCTTGGGCAGGTGGTGCAGACGGTCGGGTGGTAGTTGACCGCTTCATCACAGAGGTTTCTGCTTACCTTAAGCCAGCTGGTAAAGCTCTTTTGATGCAGTCCACACTCACAGGTCTCGAAAAAACACTTAGCGGATTTAACCAGCAGGGACTCAGTGCATGCGTGGTGGCTGAGCGTAGTTTGCCGTTTTTTGAAACCATCACGCTCATAGAAGCTAAACGCTTGATTGTGTCTAAATAAATCATAAACGCTTTAAGGAGGGAATGCTATTTCATTATCGGTGGGAAGAAGAAGTGACTATCTGGCTCTATGTTAAAACGACCGATGACCCTAAAATCGTTGGCAATGTTGTCTGTACATTCAACTCCACAGACGGTGAACACCCCGGAGACAAGTACACTTGGGTTATGCAGGAGGTCAAATCTGAACCAAACTATTGGGAAATCAAAGGCAAATATGCCGCCCTACAAAACCTCACAGAAATCGCAGTTATCTATCGTATCGGTGATGCTGTTGTTTTCTCAGAAATCGAGGATGACTTAGCTCCAGATTTCCTCGATCCCCTCATATCCAAATACGGCTTTGACAATGTTAAATGGATCGTTGTTTGTTCAGCCCAAAAATAGCCCCCAAACAAACAGAGTACCAGTACATACTAGACCTCCTCGGGATTTAGTTCCTGTTTTCAAAGTTAATTATGCCGCAAATTAGTGCCATTCGTAGTCCAAACCGTTTTCTACGATTACGATACCTATTAGCCACAATCTTAAACACCTTAA
>WQVG01000005.1 GCA_009781675.1 Candidatus Bathycorpusculum acetigenes
GGTGTTTTCTGTAGAGGGGGGTGCCTTTGGTTTCCATGAAGTAGGTGTTGCAGTGGTGGCAGTGGTATCTTTGGTGGTTTGTTGTTTTGTATTTTCCTGCTTTTGTGATGTGTTTGTCTTTTTCTTTTAGGTAGCGGATGCATTTTGGGTTTTGGCAAACAGCGTTATTTTGACTTCTATGTCTACCTCGCGGCATGTTGTTCACAAATAGTATACATATCAACCGAGCTATAAAACATATTCTATATTAGGACATTGCCGAGTTTTAATATGAACAACAATTTTAAACCTATTTTTAATTTTAAATCAGGCAGTTCTTACAAGGGTTTGTTTTTTGTTTCTTTGTTTGTACTGCTGCTTTCTTCTTGTCTATATGCCTACATACCATCCACAAATGCGCAGTCCGTAGTATATGTTGGGACTGAGAGTGCACTTAGGGATGCAGTTAATGATGCTGTGGTACCCACGATTATTACGCTTACAGCCGATATTCAACTTACAGGCACAACACTAAATCTTGTCGCGGGCAAAGATATCACCCTAACAAGTAATAGTCCGAGCGCATTTTTTAAGTTGATTGGCGTAGCCAGTCAAGATACTATTACAGTTTCAAATGGTGCGCGGCTGGAACTTGCGGGTATCACTGTAACTCACACAAGCGGCACTTCTGGTCTAGGGGTATATGTTCAGATTGGCGGCATACTTGTCATGTCAAACGGTGCAGTATCAGGTAACGCAGCCGACTTTGGCGCTATACATAATCGCGGCACTTTTACCCTGACAGGCGGCACAATAAACAACAACACAAATATTGGCATTTCAAGTAATAGTGGCGGCGGTGTATACAACGATTATGGCAACTTCACCATGTCTGGGGGTACAATATCCAACAACACGGCCTTTACGGGCGGTGGCGTATGCAACTTTTTTGGCCAATTTACTATGACGGAGGGTACAATCGCTAATAACACTGTAAGTGGTTTTGGCGGCGGCGTAGACAACAACCACGGTAACGTTAGCATGTCTGGCGGCAAGATTTCTAATAACACAGCTGCTGCGGGCGGCGGCGTAGACAACCACAATTCGGGCAACTTTAGTTTATCTGGTGGCGAAATATCAAACAACAGTGCCGTTAGTGGTGGTGGTTTAATGATTTGGAGTGGAAGTACCTTTAATATGTCTAATGGTGCAGTTCTAAATAATACTGCTCAGCAAGGCGGTGGTATACAGAATGGGGGTACTTTTGAGATGTCTGGCGGCAGGATTTCTAATAATACATCTGGTGGTACTGGTGGCGGCGTAGAAAACTTTGGTACTTTTATGCTGTCTGATGGCGAGATATCTAGCAATACAGCCACAGATGGCGGCGGCGTTGATAACAACACTTTGGACTTTATTATGACTGGCGGCACGATATCTAACAACAAAGCCTCCAATAATGGCGGCGGTGTTGATAACCTTGGTGGCACAGTTAGCCTATTTGGAGGTACAATAGCCAATAACACCGCTGTGTCTGGCGGCGGTGTATACAACGTCTATGGCCAATTTACTATGACCGCGGGCACAATAGCCAATAACACCGCTGGGTATGGCGGCGGCATATACAGTTACTCTGGCAGTCTCACTCTGTCGGGGGGTACAATATCTAACAACACCGCTGTGGGTAGCGGTGGCGGCATATACAACGGCAGCCCCTTTACTATGTCAAATGGTACAATTTCTAACAACGCCGCAACAAACGGCGGAGGCATATACAACTATGGAAATAGTTTCGTTGTGTCTGGCGGCAAAATTTTCAACAACACAGCAACAAACGGCGGCGGCATAACCAATACGGGTACCTTTACTCTCTCTAACGGCGAAATATACAACAACATAGCCAGTAATGGTGGCGGCGGTATACAAAACAGCGGCTTTTTTGATATGTACAATGGCACAATTTTTGGTAACACAGTTGAATTTGGTGCTGGCGGTGGTGTGCGAAACATTGGTTCTTTTAGTATGTATAATGGCATAATTTCAAACAACACAGCGGACATGGGGAGCGGCGGTGGTATAGACAATGAAGGCGGTAGCCTTACTATTGTTGACGGCATAATTTCAAACAACACAGCAGCAATCGGCGGCGGCGTAGGTAACACAAACTATGGTACCGCTACTATGTTAAACGGCGAAATCTCCAACAACATAGCAACCATTGATGGCGGTGGTGTGTTTTCCGGTGGCGGTAGCTTTAGTATGTCTAATGGTAAGATATTTAACAATACTGCAAATAGTGGCGGAGGCGTATACAATAGCGGCGACTTTGTTATATCTGATGGCCAGATAGCGAACAACACCGCAGTTAGTGGCGGAGGTATAACCACCGATAACGGCAATGTTATCATGTTTGGCGGCGTAATTTCAAATAATAGTGCGTTATTTGGCGGTGGTGTCTACAACTATTTCCAAGGTAACCTTACCATATTTGACGGCATGATCACCGAGAATAGCGCTATCACTAACGGTGGTGGTATATTCAACTCCTTCTATGGAAACGTTATAATGTTTAACGGAATTATCGCTAACAACACCGCTGGCTCTAACGGTGGTGGTATATATCTCTCAAGCGGCCAATTTGGCGGTAATCTTGTCGAGTTATTTAGCGGTACAGTCTCGGGTAACACTGCTACAGTTGATGGCGGCGGGGTTTGGGTTGCCTATGAAGACCTAGACAAACTCTTTGTCCATAACGGTATGGTCTTCTCCAATAATAGTGCCTCAGTTGCATACAATAGAAACCCCATAGATGATGCTCTATACTACGAACAAATAGGATCCAACGTAATCTGGACTGACCCCTTCACACAGGGATACAACAACTATGACATAAGCTACACAAACGGCACACCCTACGTTGTACTCTACAATGTGACTGTAAACAATAGCTTTGCATCAATAACTGGTGCGGGTAGCTATGCTGAAGGTGAAAACGTCACCATTAATGCTGGTACCCGGCCCGGATACAACTTTGTTGGCTGGACCGTTAATGAAGGCAACATCACTCTGCCCAACACGCCCCTTGCATCGTTTATTATGCCTCCCACAAATGTTGTGGTAACTGCTAATTGGCAGGAAGCTTCCCTTGAGGGTTCTTTTAGTGTCACCAAACTAACTAGCCCAACTGGTGCCTCAACAGCCTTTAGCTTTGTTACCTCCGCATCGTCGGGAACCTTTAGTTTAACTGATGGCACGACTTGGAGCAGTGGTCCTTTAGCGCCTGGGAATTATACGTTAACTGAACTTGGTGCGGCGGGTTGGGATTTAGCCAACATTATTGTTCTTGATCCTACCAGCAATTCTTATGTTGATTTAGCATCACGCACAGTCTTTATTGCCCTAGACCCCGGAGAAACCATAAGCATACTCTACCAAAACACCCAACAACAACCCCAAACAGGTTCTATTAATGTGGTTAAAACTACCTGCCCAACAGATGCCCCCAATAGCTTCAACTTTGTCACCTCCATCCCACCCGGAACCTTTAGCTTAACTGATGGCACCACCTGGAACAGCGGCCCACTAACACCCGGCAACTATACCCTAACCGAAATCGCACAAGCAGGCTGGGACCTAACCAACATCATCATAAACGACCCCACCAACAACTCACAAGTAGATTTAGCATCACGCACAGTCTTTATTGCCCTAGACCCCGGAGAGACTATAACCATACTCTACCAAAACACAAAACAAACCCCCGATATGGGCTCCTTTAGCGTCACAAAAGTCACCTGCCCAGTAGATTCATCTGAGAGCTTTAGATTTGTAACCTCCACACCCAGCGGAAGCTTTAGCCTAACCGATGGTTCTAGCTGGAGCAGTGGTATGTTGCCCCCGGGAACCTACACCGTAACAGAACTAGTGCCCCCAGGCTGGGAAATAACAAACATACTACTTGACGACCCCTCAGAAACCTCAAGAGTAGATTTATCCACCGGCACCACAACCATAAATCTCCAAGCAGGCACCCACGTATCCATAGTCTATCAAGATGCACAAGCCCCGCCACAGGGAGGTTCGATCTCAGTTGTTAAAATGACCTGCCCCACTGACTCCGCAGCACAGTTCGCTTTTGTGAGCTCAGCTTCTGAGGGCGCCTTTAGTTTAGGCAACGGAGAGGTTTGGAATAGCGGCGAGTTAGCTCCGGGGAGATATCTTGTCACAGAGATCATGCAACCCGGCTGGGTAATTACCGATATTGTGGTTGTAGACCCCAGCAGCACCTCAACCTCTGATCTCACAACCGGCACTGCATTTATCAATCTCCAAGCAGGCACCCACATAACCATAATCTACCAAAACACACAACAAACCCACCCCGACTGCTGCAGCGACTGCCACCAAAAACCCTGCCAATGCAACCCCTGCAACGACTGCCACCAAAAGCCCTGTCAGTGTAAGCCTTGTAATGAGTGTCATCAAAAGCCCTGCCAATGCAACCCCTGCAACGACTGTCATCAAAAGCCCTGCCAATGCAACCCCTGCAACGACTGTCATCAAAAGCCCTGTCAGTGTAAGCCTTGTAGTGAGTGTCATCAAAAACCCTGCCAATGCAAACCCCTCTGTCCTCCAACTCAACTCCCATGCAAACCCAAACACAACTGCAACAACCCCCGACCGGACTGCAACAAACCTCAAGTTCCCTGCAATCCCCCCATTGTCTGTCCTCCTCAACCTGTCGGTAATTCTCAAGACATCTGGAGTGATGCTGAGACAGTTGAGCTTTGTGATGTAGTTGAGGGTTTGGAGGAAGGTTTGGATAGTATGCAAATAGAAACTGATAACACCCAAACTGCTACTGTTGACTCAACTGGAACCATTGCTGAAACCCAAACCACAAGCTCCTCGACTTCCAGTTCAACTTCAACAGGCTCCTCTGTATCCAGTTCAGGTTCGTCTAGTCCGGTGTCTTTAGATGCTGGTACATCTGGTGCTGTTTCTTCTTCTGATGTGTCTTTGGCGCGTCCAGTTCCATCGGTTTCGTCTGCTTTGGATTCTCAGCCTGCCTTAACACAGAGCCCTGCGGAGGGTTCGGTTATGTTTGGTTTAGGTGCCTTAGGTGCAGCGTTGGTGGTGTTGCTTAGCGCCCTTGTATCAGTATTGGCTGTAACTGCAAAACGCATACAACAGAAAAAAATCGCAACGCTTCACCAATAGAGTCTAACCACTGAAAATTGGCGGAAGCAGAATCAATGGAGTGATTGGTAACACCGATTGATATTAGAACAACAGACCAACAAAAGCAGATCATCATTGAGTTCATTGAAGATTTGAACGGCACTCCAACAGAAGTCTGCCAAACCAATCCCCTTTTAATTTATATTTTTCTATTTTTATAAATCGAAATGATTTTTTTGGTTAAACATTTTTTTATTGCAAGATTTATTTATTAATATGCAAATAACTAGAGAATATTTGGTCTCAAAGAGGTTGAGATGTTGCTTAGAGCAGGCGGAAGTTTTCTTTGACCGTTGTCAGTACGATATGGGTATTGGTGCGTTCGATGTAGGGCAGTGTGAGGAGTTTTTTGGTGAAAGTGCTGAGGTCTCCACGATTTTTGAATTTGGCAACGATAATGGCATCAGTTAAGCCTGTGACGTCATAGACTCCACAGACATTGGGGATTTTTGCGATTTCATTCTCTGTATCTACCAACTTGCCCTTTGACACAGTTATTTCTGTGACTACCGTTAGTTGGAAGCCCAGTTTTTCATGGTCCAGTATGGCTGAGTAGCCTTTGATGAGTCCCTCGTCTTCCATCTTTTTGATTCTAGACAGGACAGTACCGACGGATACGCCGACGTTTTTGGCGATTTGGCGGCTGCTAAACCTTGCATCATCTAAGAGTCCCTTGAGGATTTTTATGTCCGTTTCAGTTAATTCCATAGTTCTCTCTTCCTGCACGTTTTTTCAATTTAACCCTGATTTATGGAACATACTTTTGATAATCAAACGGTTACGCTAATAAAAGTTTAGCTCATAACAATGCACGCCGTATGCCGAATCGAGTTGACAGGATTGTATTTGACAGAAAAAAGACAGCAATATTAAATTAGAGCCTAAACTCCACATAACTCGGAGTCACCTATATGCCTGCTAAATACGATACTCTCCTCGTCTTAGACTTCGGCGGACAATATTGTCATCTTATCGTCAGAAGAATCAGAGAACACGGCGTCTATAGCGAAATCGTTCCCCATGACATTTCACCTCAGGAAGTAGCGGCTCTAGACGAGAAATTTAACATTAAGGGTTTAATTCTCTCAGGCGGGCCCTCAAGCGTCTATGAACCCAATGCCCCCAAACTACACCCAAACATCCTAGAAACTAATCTTCCCATTTTGGGTTTATGCTATGGTCATCAGCTGTTAGCTCAGTTGGTTAACGGTAAGGTTGAACCTGCCGTATGCAAAGAATATGGCGCTGCGCAGGTCAACATAGACAAACCTGTAGGAGTCTTAGAGGGCTTGAGCATAACAGAGCAGGTTTGGATGAGCCACAGCGACACCGTCGTAGAACCTCCACCAGAATTTGAAGCCTTAGCCCACACCGATAACTGCCCCGTAGCGGCATTTCGCCACAAAACCAAACCCCTCTATGGCCTACAATGGCACCCCGAAGTTATCCACACCAAAAACGGTGCCCACATGCTCCAGAACTTTATCTTCCAAATCTGTAGGGCACAGGCAAACTGGCAGATGGAAAATCTCATCGATAAAATGGTTAAAGAACTCCAAACTGAAACCGGCGGTGGAAGAGCTATTATTGGGCTCAGTGGAGGCATAGACTCCAGTGTCGCTGCTACCTTAGCTGCAAAGGCTTTGGGTGAAAAGTTAACTGCTGTCTATGTTGACCATGGCTTTATGCGGGCGGGTGAAACTGAAGCTATCCGCACAGCCTTTGAAAAATTTGACATCCACTTCATAGTTGCCGACGCTCAGGAGCGCTTTATGAACAAACTCCAAGGTGTCATTGAACCAGAAACCAAACGCAAAATCATGGGCGAAGAATTCATTCGGGTATTTGAGGAAATCGCAGCTCAATCTGGAGCTGAGTACCTCATACAGGGAACTATCTATCCCGACCGTATCGAGTCGGGCTTTCGCAAGAACAGTGATAAAATCAAAAGTCACCACAATGTTGCAGGACTGCCCGAGAAAATCAAGTTCAAGAAAATCCTCGAACCCCTAGGTGACCTCTACAAAGATGAAGTCCGCAAAGTCGCAAGGATGTTAGGGCTACCTAAAGAAATTGTTAACCGCCAACCCTTTCCCGGTCCAGGTTTAGCAGTACGCATAATCGGACCCCTTACTGAAGAAAAAGTCAGCATTGCCAAAAAATCTGACAAAATCGTCCGCGAAGAAATCGAACGATGTGACCTCATTGAGAACCTCTGGCAGTACTTCTCCGTAGTTACCGACACCAAAGCCACCGGCGTCAAAGGCGACGCACGAGCGTATGGCTACATGGTTGCGGTGCGTGCGGTGGAGAGCAAAGAAGCCATGACCGCCAGTTTTGCTAAAATACCCTATGAAGTTTTGGAGCGGATTTCCACAAGAATAACCAACGAGATTCCACAGGTGACCCGTGTGGTTTATGATGTAACCCATAAACCCCCTGCAACCATAGAGTGGGAATAATCACCCAAACCCTTAACTTTTATGACGCCAAAGAACTCTAGTGCACATGCAATATTGTGTTCCCTATTTGTTTATATAAATAAAAATTAATGTACTCTATAATCGGTGAAACTGTGAAAGCGTTAATTTTAGCTGGCGGCTTTGCCACAAGACTTCGGCCTCTAAGTTGTAGCAGACCCAAAACGCTTTTTCCTATAGTTAACAAACCGCTTCTACAGTGGATTTTTGAGCGGTTAGTTCACGACGGCGTAGATGAAGCCATATTAGCCGTTAACGCATTGACCCAGTTCTATATCCGACAGCAGAAGCCTCCTAAATGTGGCTTAAGGGTTCACTTCTCCATTGACCCCCACAAAAGTCCTCTGGGAACTGCTGGGCCAATCAGAAAAGCTGAGAAACTTCTTGGTCATAACGAACCTTTCATCGTCTTAAACGGTGATATATTCGCCGATATAGACTACAAAAAGCTAATAGAAACACACAAAAAAACTAATGCCCTTGCCACTATAGCGCTGTGTCGTGTGGAGGACCCTAGCCGTTTTGGTGTTGTGGAGTTATGTGAGGGTGACTGCATTAAGCGTTTTATAGAGAAGCCGCCAAAGGGACAGGCACCAAGTAACCTCATCAATGCAGGTGCCTATGTTTTAAGCCCTGAGGTTTTTGGTCTTATTCCTGAGGGCCGAGCTGTTTCGATTGAACGCGAAATCTTTCCCCAGATTGTTGAAGCCGGCCGGCTTGTAGGCTGTCGCATAAACGGGTTATGGATGGATATCGGCAAACCTGCAGAGTACTTGGAAGCAAATAAATTACTCCTTGATTCAATCTCTCCCACAATATCCAAACCCCAAACATCCAGCGCTGAAATAAGGCTTCCTGTAGCGCTGGATCAGGGCGTGGTTTTGGGTGAAAATTCAGTTATTGGACCATACGCCGTCATAGGTAAAAACGTCAAAATCGGAAAAAACGTCACCATAACCAACTCTGTTGTCTTCTCAGATGCAGAAATTGCTGATGATGTCCAATTACATGGGGTAGTTGTGGGTGAAGGTGCCTATATAGGTAGACACGCCAACATAGGTTATGGTTGTATAATTGCTGACCAAGCAAAGGTTAGAGAAAACATTTACCTGCGTGACGGTTCAACAGTTTGTCCCGCTAAGGAGATTTCTGAAAACATTTTATAGCCTCTGCTTGACTGTTCTATAGATAGTTACTTGGTCTTTGAGTGAAGGTACATGAGTACAAGAAAACTTTTTGGAACAAATGGTATCCGTGGTTTAGTCAACGTTGAGTTAACGCCAGAGATGGTAATTAAGGTTGGAGCAGCGGTTGGAACATTTTTTGGCAAAGGTAAAAATCTAGTTTTAGGCTTTGATGCCCGTACCAGTGGACCTATGTTTGCTAAAGCTGTAATTTCAGGTTTAACCGCATCTGGTTGCAATGTGTATTTTGTGGGCCTGGCCTCGACGCCTGCCCTCCAGTTTGCTGTTAAAAAACACCAGCTGGACGGTGGTATAATCATTTCTGCTTCGCATAACCCGCCGGAGTACAATGGTATCAAAGTAATTTGGAGCGACGGCATTGAAACCAGCCATGAGCAGGAAACAGAAATCGAAAACATATACTTCAACAACAAACTCGTCTATGTTCCCTGGACTCAAATAGGCCAGAAACGTGAACTACCCGGCGTAAACGATGAATATAAAGTTGCCATCAAAGCGCATGTGGATCCCCAGAAAATTGCTTCAAAGCATTTCCATGTGGTAGTAGATGCCGCCAACAGCGTCGGAGGCATCACCTGCCCAGTGCTTCTCCGTGAATTGGGTTGCAAAGTTACAACCATAAACGCCAACATCGATGGTACATTTCCTGGACGTCTCCCCGAACCCCGACCTGAGAGCCTTGGTGTTTTATCTAAAACCGTGGTAGCCGTAGGTGCTGACATGGGCGTAGCCTTCGACGGAGATGCCGATCGATCCATCTTTTGTGATGGCCAAGGCACCATTTACTGGGGCGACAAAACCTTTGCTGTCGTAATCAAACAGTATCTCCTCAAAAATCCTGGCGCAAAAATCGTCACGCCGGTGAGCAGCTCAACTCTTATCAAAGATACGGTGGAAGCGGGCCGAGGCGAGTTAATCTGGACTAAAGTTGGCAGCGTAACGGTTTCACAGACTATGAAAGCTGAAAACGCGAATTTAGGTGGCGAAGAAAACGGCGGCGTCTTTTATCGTCCTCACCAAGCCGTTCGAGATGGTGCCATGACAACTGCGTTGCTTCTAAACATCATGGCCGATACAGAAAAATCTCTCACTGAACTCATAGCTGAGCAACCGCAATACTTCATAGAGAAGGGCAAAATAGAATGCCCTGATAACAAAAAAGAGATTCTACAACAGAAAATCTATGAGCAAGTCAAAACAGAGCACGTGAGCACCATAGACGGAGTAAAAATCTGGTTCAGCGACGGCAGCGCCATACTGATTCGCCCAAGCGGCACTGAACCCGTTTTCCGATTGTATGCTGAAGCCAAAGACTCCGATAAAGCCTCAAAATTGGTTGAAAGCTACACTACAAAACTCAAAGAAATTCTTTCAACCCTATAGATCAACTACGTGATAAGTCCATGCCCAAAGTCCTGCATCTAACTCCACAAGAAATAGACACTCAAGCAAAACGCTCAAAGTATACTGTTGCCATCGTGGGGTGTGGACACAAAGGTATCCTATATGCAAACATGTTTGCCGATGCAGGGTTTAATGTGGTTTGCACTGACGCTGATGCCAGTGTTGTAAAAAAAGCCGCTAAGGGAAAAATAGCCTCTACTCTACCTGAGACGGAAACTAAACTCAAAAGACACATCAACCAAGAAAACATCAACGTTACAAGTGAACTAAAAAAAGCGATTTCTCAAAGCGATATAGTGGTTATAGCTCTAACTGCCAAGACCGATGAGCAGAAAAAAAACAACTACACAGAATTAGTGAATATCTGCAAGCATATTGGAACAGTCCTTCATGGAGGAACACTTGTAGTCTATGGCGGCATCGCCGGTGTAGGCTTCATTGAGGGCACCGTTAAGGAGTTGCTGGAGAACACCTCGGGATTAAAGGCTGGACAGGATTTCGGTTTAGTCTACAGTCCCCTAATCGCACCAAATGCTCCACCCGCAGATTTGGTGCTGACTGTTGCGGCATCTGATGAATTTAGCCTAGAAGCCGCTTCAATTGTTCTAAAAACCCTCACAGGGAACGTTAAGGAAATCACAGACTTAAAAACAGCCGAGATAGCGGCCCTTTTCACGATTGCAAAACAAGATGCCCTCTCAGCGCTGACTAATGAGTTTGCAGTTTTCTGCGAAAATGCCAACGCCGACTACTTTAAAGTTTTAGATGCTTTAAACCTCAACATACCCTGTTTTAGACCAACTATCGCTGGAGAAGAAAACTGCGACGGCGCCTATTTACTACTCGAAGACGCCGAAAACCTAAACATTAAGCTGAGGCTACCGGCACTGGCGAGGCAAATAAACGAAGAGATGGTTAAACATGCAGTGAATTTAACGCAGGAAGCACTGCGGAGTTGCGGCAAAACTCTGCGTCGGGGCAGAGTGGCAGTTTTAGGCTCCTCTCCGGCAAGAGACCGCTTTGTAGAGCTGATTGAGCAGAAAGGCGCCAAAGTCTCCATATACGATCCATCTGCTAAGAAGGAAGCACAAGAATCAGACAACATAAAAACCAGTTTAAACAAAACCGTGGAAGGCGCAGACTGTATCATCGTACTTGGCGGACAAGAACCACTCAGCCGCCTAAACCTCAAAAAACTTAAATCACTCATGAAGTCGCCTTCGGTGGTGGATTTGGCGGGAAAATTCGACGCAAATCACGTAGCGATAGAAGGCTTCTTATACTTTGGACTCGGAAAAGGAAATGACCAGAAATGACTAAATTAGGCGTTGCGGTGATCGGCACGGGGCAATGGGGTAAAAATCATGCCCGCGTCTACAAAGAGCTTCCCTCAACAGAACTTGTTGCAATATGCGACGTTAATGCGGAGCGTGCTAAAGCCATGGCTGACTCATATGGTGTTAAGGCTTACAGCGATAGCGCAGAGATGCTCAAAGACAACTCGATTGAAGCCGTTAACGTTTGCACATGGTCTACTATTCTTTTCCAAGAAGCCCAAAAAGCCCTAAACGCAGGCAAACATGTCTTAGTAGAGAAGCCCATGGCGACTACTCCCTCGCAGGCAGAGCAACTCGTTAAAACCGCCAAAGAAAACGGTTTACACTTGACCGTGGGATTTTTGATGCGTTTCATTCCCGGTTTACAACAAATCCGCCAGTCCGCAGAAAACAAAAAAATCGGCGAATTAGTTTGTGCGACCGCCAAGCGTGTTTCACAGTGGCCGGAGCGTATCGGTGATGTGGGTGTTGTCAAAGACACCGCCATTCACGACATTGATGTCATGAATTTCCTCTTCAATCAACAGCCAACCTCTGTCTATGCAAAAATGGGTAGCATGAGAATCCAAAAGTTCGAGGACTACGCCCAGATAATGTTGACCTATGAGGGTGACAGAACAGCGTTTATCGAATCCAATTGGCTCACACCCTACAAGACCCGCACGTTGACGGTGACGGGAAGCGATGCCATCATGCGGCTCGATTACATGACACAGGATTTCTGGATTGAACAGAGAACTGAAACCGTACAGCCACGTTTGCCCTTCCAAGAACCTCTAAAGGCTGAACTTCAACACTTTGTTGAATGCATCACAGAGAAGAAAAAGCCGTTGGTAACTGGTGAAGACGGCATAAAAGCACTAAAAGTGGCCGCTGCCGCAATAGAGTCGTCAGCTCAAAACAAGGCAATACATATAGACTAAACCCAAAAGGGTTATTTTAGATTGAAGGGTTTACCTTCAGAAACAATATTTTGAGGGGCTTTATCTTTCCATTTTTTAAGAAACGGCAGATCCTCAGATTCCTTGCGTAACTCATCTGGGAGCATCTCGGGGATTTCGTCACGGATGGGGTACCAGCGGCCACATTGGGGGCATACAATTAGACCTTCTACTATTTCGTCTTTTTCTTCAAAGATATAGAGGTCAAGGGGATGATGCTTGTCTATGGGGCAGGCGAGGATTTCCATGAGTTTACGTTTCATAATGAACCACAAAATAGCTATGTGGATACTGAGTTATTAAAACTTGCTTTAAGTACGATTATTTCTCTAACTTGGTTGAAAAATACAGGACTAAAAAATATAGCCCGAGTATCTACAAATACTTCCGGTTTAGGGTGTAACTTGGACATCCAGTACAGTTTGGTACCAGTTGGGTCCAGTGTTGCGTACGACGCGAGCACACCCGATCCTGTAATTGACACCTAAACTGTCCAGTTTTGTTGCCACTTTCTGATGAGTTTTTTCAACTGGATTTTCCTGTTTAGTAGCATGTTCAAAATCGTAGTAGTGTATCCATCCGCCTGTTTTTTTGAGTGCAGATACAGCGGTGGGCAGGTATTGGAGTGCTCTTTCAGGTAGGGGCATCAATACGCGGTCGGCGGTGGCTTGAAGCTGGTTTTCCACAAGTTCTTTGGAGTCTCCAAGCATCGGGTAGACGCTGTCTTTGATGCCGTTGATCTGTATGTTTTCGATCATGAACTGGTAGGCAACGGGGTTGATGTCTATGGAGTAAACCTTTGTTTTTGGTGATGTTTTGGCGATTATTACGCTAAAACAGCCTACCCCCGCAAACATATTAACCACGGTTTCTTCTGTTGAAACTTGGTGTGCAACCCGTAGGTGTTCATAGGAGAGCCGAGGTGAAAAGTAGCATTTCTCTACATCTACCCTAAAGATGCAGCCGGCTTCTTTATGTTTGGCAAGGGTGGTGTTTTCGCCTGCTAGTAATGTCAGCTTTCGGATGCGGTGATTGCCTTCAACTGGGCTGGTTTGGGAGAAAACGCTTCGGATTTTTTTATGTGTTTGCATTATCTGTTTTGCGACTATTTCCGCGTCGCCTGGATTGTTGGGGGCTTTGATGATGGCTATGTCGCCGACTATGTCAAAAGCGCTGTAAATACAGCTTAAAGAGTCAGGCGGAAGTTGGTTTGTAAGTTTTTCTTTGAGGCGTACTCTCATCTGCATATCCTCATTGCATTAAGCTATTGGAAACGTTTAAAAGTAGATTGCTTTTCTTTGTAGACACAGGCGTTTGCGCATGGAAAAATCGGGAATTGTTTATGAATGTATGAGATGCGGTTCGCGAGTACCCTCCGAAGAACTTGAGCTCAGAGGAGGAGAAACCAAATGCATCATCTGTGGGTATCGTATATTAAAGAAGGTTAAACCTCCGGTAGTTAAACGGGTTCAATCAAAATAGAGAAGAAACTCGTGTGCATAGCACGGGCAAATTTTTGTTTGTTTTCTATTTTAGTAGTAATCTTGGTCTCCAAGTTTGCGCAGGGCTTTTCCTTTGAGTTTAACAGAGGCAGAGGGTTTGGTGTCTCTGTAGAAGTCGTCGTCTAAATCATGTTCAGCGGTTTTTCGTCGGACTGTTTCACCACAGATTGCACCCGGAAGCAGTCGTCGTTTAAAGCACATCGAATATGTGCATTTAGCGACGCTGCAGGGTTCTTCTCCATCTCTACACCAAACTGAATCTCTTCGGAAAATTGCTGCATTTTTGCCGCATTTGAAGGATTGGCATGTTGGAGAACAAGATTTTGCTTGAGCCAACAGGATACACCTCAGGGAGTCAAAATATTACATGTTTATGTTTTTTCTATTGTCAATTGGACGCCTAATAAACTTTTTTCTAAAAAGAGCTGAAATTTAAGTTGCTGACTTATGTTTTACGATACGTATTCTTTTGTGTCGGTAGATTTCGACGGCGGTGAAACCCAATATCGTTGCCAGTACTATGAGGCTGGTGATTAGGGTGCTTGACTGTATGAGCATGCCTCCAAAGGATGTGTATTTGTCTATTTTCACTTGGACTGTAGTGGGTTCGTTAATGTTGACTGTTTTGGCTTGTGAAGCTTCAGCTATGTTTTGGGGTTGAGCGATTATTTGTATGTTGCCGCCGATGATGTTGTCAAAGGTTGCTATACCATTGCTTTGGGTGATAGCTGAAACTTTTGCGGGTCCGTTGAGGGTTACCTTGGCGTTTGGGATAGCGGAACCAAAGAGGTCAACAACTGAAACGGAGAGATGAATACCATATAGTGTACAGCGGATTTGTTGTTGTCTGTTGCCAAAAATTTCTATGGCGGTTTCATTGATTAGGGCGTTTTCGCTGTATACTCTGATGCGATACGTTCCAAAGGTTATTTTTGTTGCTGAGTTGCCTTCGCTGTCGGTTGTTGCCGAATAGAAGAGTCCGTTTGAGTTTTCCACGAATTCTATGCGGGCCTCGGGTATGGCTTTATGGTTATATCCGATTATGTTTATGGAAACGTTTTGGGTGGGACATATAATAACCACGTTTGCAACGGCTTGATCACGGTGATTGGTAAATGTGTTGTTGTTTGCGTTAAAAATTCGGTCGTAGCGTGAGGCTTGTACGGTGTAGGTAGTGCCGGCTAAGGTGGAGGTTAGAATATAGTTGCCTGTGTAGTCTGTTTTACCCGTGGTATTGCCACTTTTTGAGATCGTGCCGCTTTGGTAGTTGTATGTTATGTTTAGGTCTACAAAGGGTATGGTGATGCCGTCGTCATTTTTAACTGTGATTGTAGTGTCGGTTAATTGGCAGCGTAGCGTAAAAATTTCCTCCTCTTTAATAATTATGTTTGCTTCTCCTACGTTGATCTCATTCCATGTGGCTGTTATGGTGTAGGGGCCATTTTCTAGCCTAAGGGTTGTGATGCCGTCGGAGCCGCTTACAGCGGTATAGACTATGTTGGTCGCTGTATCAGTGGTTTTAACAGAAACATCTGGGATTACTCTCCCTGAGAGGTTAGTAACCTGTATTTTCACCTGGTGGCCAGGGATTATGAATGTCTGTTGGTCCTGTACGGTTTTCTGTATGCCTTCAGGGGTGATTTCTGCGGTGTAGCTTCCGATGGCGACGTTATCAGGTATAACCCAAGTATTGCTTATTATGCCGTCTGCAGAGGCGCTAACAGATAGTGTTCCTATTGTCTTGTCGCCATTGGTGAAAGTTATTTTTGCTGCTTGGTTGGGCTGGTAGCCTGTGGCGTGGATTATAGCTGTTTCTCCCCTATGGTATACTGTTGAGTCTAGAATGTTAGCGGTGAATTGACTTTGGGCAAGTGTGTTGTTGAATTTTATGGTATAGGTGCCGGCGTAGTTGATTGCTCCTCCGGAAGGTGAAAAGTCGCTGTTTGGGAAGGTAACTTGTGCGCTTGCCGTACCTTTTTGGTTAATGGTGCCTAGGTTTACGTTAGTTGTATAGATTGTGTTGCTAGGCAAGACTATGTCAATTTTTGCATAATAGTTAACATCGAGATCGCCGGCGGTAACTGAGACGTTAAACGTTATGCTGTCGCCTTCTTTTACGGCTGGTTGGGCTATGCTGATGTTGTAGCCCATAGAAACTGTGAAACGATTAGATGTTGTGTTCATGTTGGCGGCTATATCTTGGAGTATGAGTGGGTATGGTCCTACTGAAATTTCGGGAACGGTAAAGTTCTTGTCTACGTAGTAGCCTTCAGAGATGCCGCTGGCAACAACAGTTTTTCCCAGTACAATCTGGTAGGATGAGTTTGAGTTGTAGATGGTACCGCGGATGTTTACGATAGATCCTGCTGGTCCGCTGGCGGAGCTGGGAGTTATCTGATAGATGCTTACACCCATCTCGGTTTGTGAAGCTCCCGGGGGCACCATTAAAGCGGCAGAAAACATAAGGATCAGGCTAATGAGTGCAATAAATTTCTTTTTCAACCCTTTCTTGCTCTCCCGAAATAACGTTGCATGATTAATACTGATGTTAGGCACTATGACTATTTTAAATTTTGTCATTTAGCCTCTTTAAGGGACATCCAAATGGTTTTTACAGTCACGACGGTTTTATTGTTAAAAGCCGGTTTCGGCGGAGGTCTTTTTAAAAGACCGTAGCTATAACAGAACGTTTGGTGCATCAGTTTGCAAGAATCTTCCACATCTCCTCTTCTATCTGCGCTCAAAAAACAAAAGTATCACCTAATCGGTGCCAATTCCGCAGTGAAACGGTGCAAGTGGCTCTACGAGTCTATTGTCAACAATCGGCCTTGTTACAAACAAAAATTCTACGGTATCCAAAGTCACCGCTGTATTCAGATGACGCCCTCTCTGTATTATTGTACGCAACAGTGTTTGTTTTGTTGGAGGGCTCAAAGTGGTGATATGCAGGTTTACTGGGATGAAATGCACAATCCCAACAAGGACACGCCTGACCAGATTGTGGAGGGGTGCTTTAAGGCTCAAGAAAGAATCATCTCGGGCTATAAGGGTAATGAAAAGACTGATTGGCGCAAATTCCAAGAGGCAATGCGTCCCAATCAGGTTGCTATAAGCCTCACCGGTGAACCTACTCTCTATGAGCCGCTGGGTGATTTACTTCGTATTTTTCATCAAAAAGGTCTAACTACTTTTCTGGTAACTAATGGTAATCTGCCCCAAAAACTCTCCAAACTCAGCCAGGAACCCACCCAGCTCTATGTTTCGCTCTGTGCTCCAAACGAGGCAGTTTATAACAAAGTCTGTCGGCCCCAGTTCTCAGCGGCATGGGAAAAGCTCAATGAAACCCTCGAGTTGCTCAAAAGTTTTCGTTGTCCTACTGTCACACGCATGACCATGGTAAAAGGTCACAACATGGATGAAGTGGAGGGGTACGCTAAGCTTATAGAGAAAGCTCAGCCTACCTACATCGAAGCTAAGGCCTATATGCATATAGGGTTCTCTAATTTGCGGTTAGGTTTTGATCGCATGCCTTTGCATGAAGAAGTCAGAGATTTCGCCCAAAAATTGGCTGAGCATACCGGGTATAGGATTATCAATGAGGCGTCTGAGAGTCGTGTGGTTTTGCTGAGTCGATTGGAGAAGGCTATCTCTGTGGGAAGCAGATAGCTTGAAGGGTTATAGCGAGGTTACACAGAACGTTTGTAATAAATCTTAAATACCTAAGTTTTGCCTTATGCTGTACATCAACTGAGCGGTAACTCTTATGGTGAGCGAAGGAAAAGGTCGACTGTTTCGACGAAAAGATGGTAAATATCTAGTTTATCTGCCTAAAGATTTAGCGGAAGACAGTATGTTTCCCTTTAAGGGTTCTGATACTATCTTTGTTAGGGTAAGCTTTTTGCTGGGCGACAGCAAGCTTATGGTTGAGAAATGGCCGCAGGCAACTTAGCTATCTGAACTGGTGGACCCTATTTTTATCCTGTAGGGGTTTTAGGTGTTTGGATTTGTTTTTTTGGTAAGTGTTTTAGATATTTTTGTTTTTTAATTTTTTTAAATGTTTTTTTGGTTTATTGTGTGTTATATTGTGGTTGGATATATTGTGGTTTTGGATGTATTCCTGTTTTGAAATTAGTTTTAAAACCGTGAAAGACCAAAAACATATTTCGTGAATAGCATGTCAAAAGTAATCGGAGTCACAGCGTTGGTTGTTATCATAAATATCGCGCTTTTCGCCTCAGCCATATCAACAGGCCTAATACCTATAACACACAATACAACCCTAACAGTAGAAGATACAGCAAACACAACAAACAGCAACAAACCCTCTGAACTACCCTGGACCATTTTGGCCGCTATTTTTATACCCTTAATAAGTTCATTGGGCATTATAGCCATTTATATAAAAAAATAAAGAAGCATTCAAACCATATGCCGATATGGCAACATATGATAAATAAACAACCCGCCTACTTACTCTTCGGTGCACAGTTTGTCTTCTCTAGAAACCATAATCCAGCAAGTTAAAAACGAACTCACAGCTAAAAACAAAATCCGTGAGGATGCACATGAATACATGCGCAAAGCCTCCAGCCTCTCAAAACAATCAATTCTGCTTCTACACCAAAAACGATTTGACAACGCCCAAAAAATGCTCAACGACGCCAAAAACATCATCACAAACCTCCAAGAACAGGCCAAAGAATACCCCGAAATAATCTACAGCGGCATGTTCAGTGCAACACTACAAGAATACTCAGAGGCAAACATTATCCTGACCCTGATTAAAGATGACCGATTCATGCTCCCATCCGAAATCAATGTACCCCCAACCGATTATATTTTGGGCTTAGCCGACGTTATCGGCGAATACCGACGACTTGCCCTAGATTACCTACGTGAAGGCAAAGTCGAAAACGGCGTAAAATGCCTTGAAATCATGGACCAAATCTTCATCCAACTTCTAGCACTTGACGAAGCCTACATGCTGGTTCCCGGTTTACGCCATAAATCTGACATCGCACGTCGCATCATCGAAACCACCCGCGGCGACATCACCCTTGAAGTGCGCCGAAAAACACTCGAAGACCAGCTCAAAAAATTCGAAATCCCAACCCAAACCAAACACAGACAAACAAGCAAACAAAAACTAAAAAACACAAAAACCGCGGAAACATAAAACCCAAATCCCCAAAAAACCACAAACTGATCCCAAACCCGATTCGAATTCCAAACGGCAAAGTAAATATTTGAAAACCACACTAACTAACCCTAGCGTGATTCGATGGCAGAAGAAATAACCTTTGACTACTTCGGAAAACTTGACTTACAAATCGGTAAAATCATCGAAGCAGAACCAATTCCTGAAAGTAAAAAACTCATCAAAATCCAAGTGGACTTCGGCTCAGAGACACGCCAATGCATCGCAGGTCTGCTAAAATTCTACAAACCTGACGAACTTGCAGGCAAAAAATGTGTGTTTCTGCTAAATCTGCAACGACGAATGATAGCAGGATATGAATCACAATGCATGATTCTGGCAGCAGAAGACGAAACGGGCAACGTATCAATTCTACAACCCCAAATAGACCTTGCCGAAGGAAGCAAAATAAGGTAATAAACTCCACAACTAAAACCTCCCCTTAACTATTATTTTTCAACCGCTACCTACCAATGACTAAACCGTCTCATACGTTAAAGTAACAGCCCAAACCACCGAGCCTTTACAGAAAAGTTAACTTAATTATGGCTGAGGTTATTGTATTGCATATTATGGAAGGTTATGCTTAATGACAGCTAACGAAGAAGCACTCATGTGGGTTGAGAAATACCGCCCCAAAACTTTCAACGAAGTCGTTGGCCTAGCAGACATCGTCGAGAGTCTCCAGGCGTTTATGCGCAACCCCAAAACAATGCCGCACCTCATGTTTGCAGGTGTCCCAGGCACAGGCAAAACAACACTTGCCCTTGTCATCGCTCACACTCTATATGGTGCAAACTGGAGAAGCTTCACCCTCGAACTCAACGCCTCCGACGAAAGAGGAATAGACACCGTTCGAGACCGTATCAAAGATTTTAGTCGTTACAGCCGCACCGGATTCGGCGGCGATATCCCCTTCGCGCTCATAATCCTAGATGAATGCGACCAAATGACCGGCCCCGCCCAAACTGCCTTGCGCCGCATCATGGAAATCGGTAGTCGCACCAGCCGCTTTATACTCATCTGCAACCAATCCAGCAAAATTATCGAACCCATCCAGAGCCGATGTGCCATATTCCGTTTCAGTCGTGTTGACAAGCAAGCCATGAAACAGCATCTACTAGATGTCGCAGAAAAAGAAGGATACACATTAGTTCCTGAAGCCGCCGACCGCCTCGTTGATTTCGCCGAAGGCGACCTACGCCATGCCATAAACGCACTACAAACCGCCTCAGCATACAAAGAAGGTGTCATAGACGAAAAAACAGTGTTACTAGTCATCGGAGAAGCCAGCCCCAGCCAAGTGCAAAAGATGATACGCAAAGCACTCTACGGCGACTTTATGGAAGCCCGCAAAACCATGTATGACATCATGGGCAGCTTTGGCTTTAGCGGCACCGAAATCATCCGCCAAGTCCAACGGGAAATCTTTAAAATGAGTGACCTCACCGCCGAGCAGAAAGCAAATCTCTCAGGCGTCATCGGCGAATATGATTACCGCCTAACACAGGGCGCAAACAGCGATATCCAACTAAGTGCGCTACTTGCGCAATTTGCCAAGTTCGGCAAGGACATAGAGGAAAGTTATGCAGGCGCAAACTGATCTGCTCTGGGTTGAAAAATACCGTCCAAAAAAAATTGACGACATAACCGGCAACGACGAAGCTAAGGCACTCTTTCTTGAATGGCTCAAAAACAAACGCCACACCAAAAAAGCTGTATTACTCTACGGCCCTCCCGGTGTAGGCAAAACAGCACTGGTTCTATCAGCTTCACGAGAACTAGGTTTTTCAGTCATCGAAATGAACGCCAGCGACACCCGCTCCGAAAAGGCGATCAACGCCATCGCTAAACCCGCCACATCCTACAAGGCATTAGACAACTTTACAGAAAACGCCAAAGTAAGCGGCAACGTACTGTTTCTTGACGAAGTCGATGGCATCGCTGGTAACGAAGACCGCGGAGGAGTAAACGCTATCCTAAAAATCATCGAAGCATCCCTTGTACCTATCATCATGGCGGCAAATGACCCAGACATCGAGAAATTACGCCCTCTAAAAAAAGAATGCCTGCTGATACGTTTCCAACAAGTCCGTATCCCGCTAATAATTGCTTTGTTACAGAAAATTTGTCTATTAGAACATATAACCGCCGAGTTCGAAGCGCTCGAACGCATTGCACAGAACAGCAAAGGCGATGTACGCTCTGCCATAAATGACCTCCAGAGCCTAAGTGAAGAAAACCACCGCCTAAGCCTCCAAGATACAATGATGCTCACATCCCGCAACAAAGACATAAGCATGGACGAAACCCTCAGACGATACTTCTCCACACAAAACATCGCCGAAACCTCAACCATGCTGGCCTTCTCCAGCGTAGACTACGATGACTTTCTGCTCTCAATCAGCGATAACCTTCCAAAACGCTACACCGACCTCACCGAACTTGCCAAAGCCTACGACTACATATCCCACGCCGATCTGTTTAGAGGCCGAATCGGCACAGAAAACTGGCATCTGCTCAAATACTTCTACAACGCCTTAGCCGAAGCCTCAGCAGTTAACCCCCAATCCTATAAACCCTTCACATTTGTTACACCCCCCATACGCATCATCACCCTGTTTTGGACCAAGGGCAAACGCACCATGCTCGATACTATATGTGGCAAAATCGGCGCTCAATGCCACGTCAGCCACAAAACCGCCAAGCATGACTTTGTACCCTACATCAGAGCAATACTGCAAAAAAAACCCAAGAGCCCCCTTGTGGTATGGTTCAAATTTACCCCCGAAGAAGTTGACTTCCTAACGAAAATGAGCAGGTATTAAGACATGACGATTGTTTTAAACGGCAAAGGTTTTAAACTTCCACGGGTGGAGAAAGAAAAATTCGTTAACCTCATCCATCTGGGATTAGATTACGACCGTAATGCAGGATTATTCTCCATTAAGAGCTACAACAACATCGAAAAAGTTATCGACGCCGTCAGCGACATTTTGAAAGATGACGTAGTTTTTCTGCAAAGTTGCATCCGTTGCGGCAAAGACTTTTCATGTAGAGGTTGCAACTATATCGATTTATGTACCACTAAAAATCTTCCGTTTAGTTGTGTTTGTTCTCAATGTTTAAAGGATAGAAAGAATTTTGAGACGTATTTAACCCAATTTTAGACAACAAATCCCTCTTACTGTTATCTGCTCTAGATTGTGTTTGGTTTAGGCCTACGAAACATAGCCCTTAACCGGTCTTAGTAGATCTAGAATTTTAGTATATAATTCATCTGCCACTATCTCTCGGGGTTTATCACCATCAACTACAATCAGTTCCCCTTTTTCTACAAACTTTAGGTAAACCTCTCGAACTTTGCGTTGCATCTCCAAGGTCTCCATCACCGATCTCCTACGATGCAGGCGCTCCAATACATGTTCAGGAGGTACATCAAGAAAAATGCTAAAGTCAGGTTGCATAGCATAAGCGTTAATGCTTTTAATCCACTCCAAGTTCAGGCCTGAACTACCCTGATATGCCAGCGACGAGTAGAGATAACGATCACAGATAACCAGTTTACCTTGATCAAGAGCAGGTTTGAGTTCTGTTTGCATGTGCTCGATGCGGTCAGCAGCAAAGAGAAGCGCTTCTGCTTCTGTTGGAAGCCGGAGTTGATCATAGAGACAGTGCTCACGAATAAAAGTGCCAACTCTGCCTCGGCTGGGTTCTGCAGTGAGATAAATGCTATAGGTTTCGGAGAGGCGTTGGGCTAAGATTTTGGCTTGGGTGGTTTTCCCACTTCCATCCAATCCCTCGATAACCATAAAGATTCCGTTTCCTACCATAATACTCAACTTTACATCTGCGCTATACATTAATTGGAGATACCCCTAAATATAACCTGTTAAGAGGTAGCGCTTGTGCCTAAAGCTTACTGGGGAGAAATCAAAGACCCCGTACATGGCTATGTGTACATAACTGACGCAGAGAAAAAAATCATAGATACCTATCCAATGCAGAGGCTTCGCCGGCTTCGCCAGTTGGCAGGTTCTGAGTACGTATACCCCGGCGCTAACCATACCCGCTTCGAACACAGTCTAGGCGTTATGTTTTTGGCAGGCCAGGTGCTGGTAAACCCCCACATCTCCCGGGCTGTGTCTGATGAGGAAACAGATATGTGCCGCCTCTCTGCGTTGTTACATGATTGCGGCCACGGCCCCTTCTCACATGTGTTTGAGCATCTTCTCACCAAAGAACTCAATAAAACCCACGAAGACATCACCGCTTGGATAGTTGAAAACAGTGAAGTAGCTGACGTATTATCCAAAATGGGCTATAACCCAAAAGAGGTCGCTGGATTAGCCGTTGGAAAGTTACACAAAAAAGACCACGCTTTCCTTGACCAAATCATAAGCAGCGCTGTAGACGTGGACAAGCAGGATTTCATCGTTCGAGATACCTACCACACCGGCGCTGAGTACGGTTTTATAGACGTTTATCGTCTTATCCACGCATTGGATCTTTTAGGTGAAAACTTGGCCGTTGAACTAGGTGCCTTATCGGCATTGGAGGCCTTTGTTATCGCTCGCATCGAATCTTTTAAGAGCATCTACTTCCACCGTGTCGGACGCGCGGCGCAGATTATGCTGGCATCTGCAATGGATAAGGCCAACAACGAACTCGGCTTAACTACTTTTAAAACCCCCGAGGAATATCTCGCACTAGATGATTACACAGTTTGGGCGATGCTCAAAAAATGCCCTGCATCTAACGTTATTATCAACAATTTAGAGAACCGACGTATGCTTAAATGCGCCTATGAACGTACTTTCTACGAAAAAGACGCACTAATCTCTAACCTGTTTGGACAGGAATCCTATCGGTTGCAGATACGCGGCGAAATCGCTAAGGAAGCAGGTGTTGAACTAGAAACCGTTATTATCGACGTTCCCACAGTGCCCTCAGTGCCCTACCATCACGCAGTGGAATCAACCGAGATTCCCGTGTTCACGCGAAGCCCTGCTGGCGAAAAGAAACTTCAACGCCTAAGCGAGAGTTCCAAAATTTTTGAAACCCTCAAGGGCTTTATGAACATCCTGCGCGTCTACACCGACCAAACAAACCGATCCAAAGTCGAGAAAGCCACCGCTAATGTGCTAGGACAGATTCCTTCAGCAACCAAAATCTCTTTCTAGCATCCGACACACTGTTTCTTAAATACTAGTCTTGCTAAGGAGAATACAGCGCATACTATATGCGTGGGAAGAGAGCCAAATGTCAAACGAAGCCAACGCTGAGGACAAAAAAATAATTAGCGTAAGAATTAAACGTAAACCTGAAGCGAACGCTGACCCTCCTCAGCTGTTTTCCGACAAAGATGTCCGTCGCATTGTCACAGAATTCATATCTTCATGGATACGTGGTGACATAATCCTTCGTTTCCCAACTGCTGCCGAACTCGCCAAAAAAAACCCGATCAACCTCTCCTTCCAAGTCGATCCCTCAGTGAACGCTGAGCTCAAAATCAAAGAACACTATGTAGGCCTGCTCTCCATCATCGTAGGTATCAAACCTGCCTCAGAGAGCGATCAGAAAAAAGCGGTTCATGAAGTCTTTAAAATGTTACTTATGTTCCGCAGTTCCAACCGTATCGAAGGTAAAATAATCTCCAATGACCTCCAAAAACGGATAGAAGACCTTGAGAAAAAACTCGAGTCCCAAACAAAACTCCTCGAGCAGATAACCGGTTTTCTGTTTACACCCAAAAAAGGTAAGCAAACCAAGTCTAGCAGTCAAAAGATGAATTCCTGAAGGGTAAGGTTTATTCATGGGAATTTGTATTCTGCTTGTGCTTTCAACAAATGCGCTCCGGTAGTATAGTCCGGCCAAGTATGCCGGCCTTTCGAGTCGGCGACCCGGGTCCGAATCCCGGCCGGAGCACTCTTATCCTGTCTATGATTTCTGCCCTTGTGCTCTAAAATATGACTGAAAATTGGTAATTTTTGGTTTAATCAGTGTGGGCAGGTCTTTTGAGTTCTCGATAGGTGAACATAATTATGTATGTTACAGCGCCTCCGATGAAGAGGGTGATACCACCGTAGCCGGCGGTTGGGTTGTAATTGTTGGCGCCGTAGAGAAAGAGCAGAAAACCGCCAATGATGATACATAGTAGTGTCCAGTCAATCCAAGACATACGTCTTCGCCTATATGGGGCATTAAGTATTCACCGTTGGGATATAAAGATTGCATCCGTTGCGTAGAATCCTTGTGCATCAAAAAATGGTTTAAACGGCTATTAACCGCTAAAGAATCCTCCCTAAAGCTCAATCGTTTCTGGTGTATCCGGCATTCTTATATACGGCGTGTAATACAGACACGATTTAGGTAAACTATATGTCAGGAACAGAGGTTAAAAAGCCAGAAAACCGCGCCAGCGGCCCAACATACTTAATTGGGGAATCTCTTGTCGGCGAAGGAAATGAAGTTGCACACGTAGACCTCCTCATAGGAGACAAAGCCGGTCCCGTTGGGCAGGCATTTGCCACCGGTATGGCAAACCTCTCAGCAGGTCACACGCCTCTTTTGGCGGTTATCCGTCCCAACCTGCCGCCTAAACCCCACACACTTATCGTGCCCAAAGTCACCATTAAAAACATGGCTGACACCGGAAAAATCTTTGGTCCCGCTCAAGCAGCAGTAGCCAAAGCAGTTGCAGACGCAACAGAAGAGGGCATCATTCCAGCCGCAAAAATTGACGATTGGGTAATTATTGCAAGCGTTTTTATTCACCCCCAAGCGGCTAATTATCGCAAAATTTACCAATACAATTACGGTGCAACAAAAATGGCTCTTCAGCGTGCACTTAAGAACTACCCCTCATTAGAAAAACTCATCTACGATAAAGACCGTGCAAAGCACCCAATCATGGGCTTCAAAGTTCCACGCCTATGGAGACCCCCATATCTACAAATCGCGCTAGATGCACCCTCGCTTGAAGGCGCAAAGAAAGTTATTGAGCAACTGCCGGGAAGCGATAGAATCATCCTTGAAGTTGGAACACCCCTCATCAAACGTTACGGCACAAGAGTCATAAACGAAATTCGCGAAATCGCCAAAGACAAATTCATCATAGCAGACCTTAAAACCCTTGATGTAGGCAAAGTTGAAGTAGACACCGCATATGAAGACACCGCAGACGCAGTTGTCGCAGCAGGCTTAGCGTCGCCAGAGACCCTTGATGCAACCGTGCATGAAGCCAGACGCCTTGGAATCTATGCAGTTATCGATATGTTAAACGTAGATGACATCTTGACAAAACTAAAGTCACTCCAAGAATTCCCAGACGTCGTTATCCTACATCGCGGTATAGACCAAGAAAGCGGCCAAACCAGCGGACTAGAACGCATAAAACTCATCCGCAAAACCTTCCCCAACAAAAAACTCCTCATCGCAGTTGCAGGCGGTATTGTTCCCGAGACCGCTAAAGAAGCACTCGAGCAAGGGGCAGATATACTCATAGTCGGCCGATACGTCACTCAAAGCCGAGACGTTGAACGCGCAGTCCGAGATTTCCTCGAACTAACACCTGCCATGCGCGAAGACATCGACCTCTACAGAGTCCATACCGAATAAACAAAACCGAGCGAAGAACTCCTTCCTCTTTCTTTTTATTGTCAAGTTCTTATTGCAACAAACTTCAAAATTATGAAGGCTAACAGAAAGATCGTTGCAGCAATTATAAAGGTGGGCATATAGTTGAGGTTGCTTGCTAGAAAGGGTCCTAGAAATGAACCAATGCCTGTGCCTAGCCCAATAAGACTATCAAATAAACCTGATTTTCCTTGGGGTATAAGCTCCATTGAGAGTGAAAGCATCATAATATGATACACGCCATAGGCAAAGCCTAGCAGAACCAAAATCAGTCCTGTTATGATGTTTGGTGCAATGATGAACTGGACTGCTCCAACCAAACCAAAAATGAGCAGACTTCGAATGAGCACAAAGCGGGGTAGTTGTTTTCTTAGATCCATCGAGAGTGCACGGTTACGAATAAAAAAGTACCCAGCCATTGCACCTAAAGAATTGAGGAGATATGCAAAATAGACAAAGCTTGTCGAAGTCAGCCCTAAGATATGATACTGACTCACGATATCGCTTAGAAAAATCGGCAATGGTGTAAAGAATATGCTTGTAGCCAAAGAAAACATAACAAGCGCGATGGCAAATCCTCCAAAGCTTTCCTGCTTGGGCAGTCTGGGTCGGCGCATTCCATAGGCTTGCATACCGCGATAGGCAAAATCGAGTTTTCTTTCGATGTTGACTAAGCGGCGCTCGAAAATAATCATAGGGTCAGCAACTAGGGTAACTGAAAGGGCAAACGCGACCACGCTAAGTGCACTGCACAGATATAGTGTATAGGTTGCCAAAATAGTTGGACCCAAAGCGGCAAACGCGAATAACCCTCCTGTAAAGACTAAGCCGATCCCCAAACCGATGAAGTAGCCGATTTCAGTGAAGCCCTCATATAGGCCGTAGGATTTTTCCCACTCATTTCGGCTGTAATTTTCGGCAACCAGCACGTTTTTTGGGGCTTCATGGGATATATGGAGTACCTGCATTACCACATACAAAGCCACAAATACCAGTATGTTTTGTGCAAACGGTAATGTCATCATAAACAGCATTATGGCTGAGGAAGCAAAAGAGAGCAGAATGAATGTTTTGTAGCGGCGTGTTTTGTCGCAGAGGTAGCCCCAAATATATGATGCCGGTATTGAGGCAAACACTGCAATGGATGTCATGATGCCTAACGCGACTAAAGGTCCACCTAGCACGCTTGTGTCGTTGAACGCGACCAAGTAGAGTGGTATGAATACACTTAGTAAGCCAAAGGCCATCTCGTGGAAGAAAAACCCAAGCCGCCACATAATCACACACCACCAGAGCACAGATTAAAACGTTAGCTCAAACAAACACTGTTTAGTTCGAAGCGTCAGCGATGGAATTTTTGTGGCATGTCGGGATATTTTTTGATTTTGGGCTCTTTGTAGGAAAACATCTTTCTTATAGGAGGATTTATCTGATTTCTAAATCTGATACGTGCACAGTCGGTCATCAGCTAAGCGCCTCCACCACTAAACTATGAGCGGCGTTGTCATCTATACGGTGCTAAGATTCATCTTCTATAGCGTGACCTCGCTCTGAAGTAGAATCTCCCAAAACGGCAGATTGCGCATCTAGTTGGTTTTGGGCGTTAAAATGACGTAAATGCTTAAATGGGAGTTGCATAACTTCATATTCCCGCTGGAGAGTAAATCTGCAAATGGCCAAATTCAAAATTATAGTTTCCGACCCACAAACGGGTGCATCCAAAGTAGTAGAGCTCGAAGAAGCACGCGCAAACCCTTTTATCGGTAGAAAATTGGGCGAAACCCTAGATGGTGCAGTCGTTGATTTACCAGCGCACAAAGTGCAGCTTACGGGTGGTTCTGATAGTGATGGCGTTCCCATGCGCTCAAACGTTCATGGCGGTATGCGCCGAGCCGTTGTTCTTAGCGGTGGTGCAGGCTTTAAAGCTAAACGAAAAGGTGAGCGTAGACGCAAGACTGTCTGTGGTGATATCATCACCGACGAAATCGTTCAGATCAACATGAAAATTGTCGATCGACCCGCTGGCGCGATACCCATTGCTTTGCCAACTAAGGCTGAGCCGGCACAGGCCCCTGAACAATAATTCTTTGTCAGGGCGCATGCTTAACCCTTATAAAGTGCCATATTTAATTCCTTTATTCATCCAGGCTTATTAGACGAGAAGATCTCTATGAGTGACGCTACCAAGACTTTACCAAAACAGCCCGAAGTCAACATTGGTACCATTGGGCATGTTGACCACGGTAAAACTACTCTTGTTCAGGTACTGACAGGTACGTGGGCATCACGTCACAGTGAAGAACTAAAACGCGGCATCACCATCAAACTTGGTTATGCCGATATGCCCATTTATAGGTGCCCAAAGTGTCCTCCACCCAAAAACTACACCATAAAACCTGTGTGTGAAGCCTGCAATAGTGAGGCAGAGTTTGCCCGCGCCATCAGTTTTGTTGATGCTCCTGGACATGAAGCGTTAATGGCAACAATGCTCTCAGGTGTCGCTATCATGGATGGCGCTATACTAGTTATAGCCGCTGATGAGCCCTGTCCCCAAGCTCAGACACGCGAGCACCTTGCCGCGGCTGAAGTTAGCGGCGTAAAAAACATCATTATTGTTCAAAACAAAATCGATATAGTTGATCAAAAACGAGCGCTTGAGAGTTACAAAGAAATCAAAGCCTTTGTAAAAGGAACGGTAGCAGAAAACGCGCCCATCATTCCAATTTCGGCCCAGCGGGGCATAAACATCGATGTGCTCCTTGAGGCTATCCAAACTATCATCCCCACACCTAAACGTGACCCCAACCTGCCACCGCTTATGTACATCATCCGTTCTTTTGATATCAACAAACCCGGCACAACCATCGATGGCTTGGAGGGAGGCATTATCGGTGGGACCATTGCTCAGGGTAAATTCGCGGTGGGTGAAGAAATCGAGATCCGACCCGGTATCGTATCAGAACGGGAAGGCAAGACTGTCTACAACCCCCTTATCAGCGAAATCGTCAGTTTACATTCAGGCATACAGGAAGTCAAGGAAGCCACCTGTGGCGGTTTAATCGGTGTTGGAACCCTGCTTGACCCCTCCTACTCCAAAGCTGACGGCTTAACCGGTAGCATCGTTGGAAAAACCGACCAACTGCCTCCAATTGTAACCGAACTTACCTTGGAAACCCATGTGCTAGAGCGCGTAGTGGGAACCAAAGAGTTGCTCAAAGTTGAAAAAATTAACCCTGATGAAGCCTTGTTGCTCCACGTTGGCGCTGCAGTTAACGTTGGCAAGGTCATAAACATCAAGCAGAACACCATTAAGGTAAAGCTAACTCGTCCCATTTGCGCCTTGCCCGGCTCTCGAGTTGCCATCAGCAGAAAAATCACTGCCCGCTGGCGACTCATCGGATATGGCTTTATAAAATAGCCTAGTTTTTCACTAATCCTTTTTTCTGTAGGTATTCGTGTGCTTTTTGCAGGGTTTCTTTGGCGTTTCTAAACGTTAATTTCTCCATGGCGTCTTGGTAGTTGGCCCATATGTAGCCGATGTGTTCAAAGGATAGTTTGATTTCTTGGGTTTGGGATTCGATGAGGTAGAATATGACTTCTTTGCTTACGGTTAAGCCTTGCCGCCGGTAGAAGTAGCTGATGGATTCTCTAAAGCCCTCGATAAACTCTGCATTTGTTATACCGGTTTCTTCCATCATTTCTCTTGTGACTGTTTGTTTTTCTGTTTCGTTGACTTCTACGTTGCCTTTAACGAAGTCCCAATGTCCGGCGGTGTAGTTGAGGAGTAAATACTGAGTTTTCTCTTGCTTGTTACTGTATATAACAGCGCCGCAGGATTTTTCTTGGAGCACTCTTATTTCACCTACTAAAAACAATTTCATTAACTCTTAATATTTAAATCAATACCAAATTGGTGCCCTTAGCTCTTGGATATCACTGTTTACTTCTCCAGTATCCTTATGTAAATAGTTTGCAAAATGTTTAACTGTGCAATCAACTTTAACTACACAGGAGCCAGAAGAGTGGCGGTTTTATCTAGAAAGGCTGAACCATTGAAGGTCATTTTGGATTCTAATGCGTTGTTTGTACCCTTAGAGGTCAAACTAGACATTTTTGAGGCGCTAAGAGTTCTGCTCAATCGGAATGTAGAGTTTGTGTTACTCTCACCAGTTAAGCATGAACTGGAGTTGCTGGTTGCTGAAAAAGAAGTAAAGTTGCGGCGGCAGGCGGCGTTTGCGTTGCGTTTAGCTGAGAAATGCCACTTAGTTGCTGTTGAGGCTCACGGCGAAACGGTTGATGATATTGTGTTGCGGGTCGCTCAAAGTTGGGGTGTTCCTGTGTTTACAAACGATCGACTGTTACGGCGAAGGCTAAGAGATATAAGTGTGCCAGTGATTTATCTGAGACAAAAATCGCGTCTAGACATTGATGGGTTGATTTCGTAGATGTTTAAGCTGATTACTCTTCAAGATACTATCCGCATCCCGCCTGAAACCTTCGGTAACCCCTTAGAAAAAGTGGGTAAAGATCAAGTGAAACAGAAGTATGAAGGTATTGTGGATGAAGAATTAGGCTATGTTATAGCTGTGACTGGTATAGAAGTAAGCCCCATCGGCAAAATCATTCCCGGCGATGGTGCAACTTTTCACAAAGTAAATTTTAGCCTTCTCACATTCTATCCCCTAATACAAGAAATCGTAGAAGGTGACGTGGTGGAAATCGCAGATTTTGGTGCGTTTGTTCGCATTGGACCCGTCGATGCATTACTCCATGTATCTCAGCTCATGGATGACTACATTAGCTATGATGAGAAGCAAGGTGTTCTCTTAGGTAAAGAGTCTAAACGTAAACTCGTCACAGGTGACCAAGTCCGCGCTAGAATCACCGCCGTCTCGCTGGGTCGAGCTGGTAGTAGCGGTAAAATCGGTATAACCGCGCGACAGCCATTTTTAGGCAAACTAGACTGGCTCGAGATGGACCAAGCTAAACCTTCTGAAAAGAAACCTGAGACACCCAAGCAAGAAACATAGGAGTCTGATTAGATGAGTGAGAAAGCCTGTACTAACTGCCACTTCATAACCAAAGATAACGTCTGCCCTAAATGCAGATCCACCAGCTTTAGCGAGGACTACAGCGGTTTAGTTGTAATGTTTGATCCCGGACACAGTGCCATCGCTAAAGCCATGAACATCAAAGAAAAAGGCAGATACGCCCTCAAAGTGCGTTAAACCAGAGTTAACTTTTTAGCACTCTTGTTTGTCTGGTTTTAACCATGAAATCCGCGTACACTCTGACGTCGCGGTTGCGTGTCTTTCTCAAAGAGCCGCTTGGAACCCTAATCAAGGGAACACCTCAAGAAACCATGGCTAAACTCAAAGATCTATTGAACGCTGAGAAACCGCCTGCAGTGATTTCAGTGGGTGATGTGGTTTCCAAAAACCTCCATGAATGCGGCATCAACCCTCAGCTTACAATCATCGACTACCTTTCTCTGCGCGATAAAATCATACCCAGACAACCCCCTGTAGATAAAACAGTATATGTGCAAAATCCCCAAGGAACCATAACCGAGCAGGCTGTATTGGCCATCAAGGCGGCCTTAGAATCTGGAGTACACACACACATAGTTGTTGAGGGCGAAGAGGATTTACTTACGCTAATAGCGGTGGTGTATGCGGCTAAAGACTCGTTTATCATCTACGGACAGCCCTATTGCGGTATTGTAGTCGTTAAAGCCTCCTCTGAAAAAAAAATACAGATAAACGAGTTCTTAAATGAGATGAAAACTTCGAAAAGCTAAATAAGAGGAATACTGTTTGAATTTACGCCTTAAGTGAACGTTAATGCAAATCAAAATAGACACAACCAAGGACAACCCGCTTCTGAAACGGAGAGAAGTAGGTTTCACTATCGTTTCTGGTCCAAAAGAGAAAACTCCGCCGAGACTAGAAGTCAAAAAAGCGGTTGCCGCTGAATTGGCACTTGGTGCTGATGTTGTTTACATTAAACATATGCGCACCAAAACCGGTACAAGTATCACCCAAGGAGTTGCCAACGTTTATCAATCCGTTGCCCAAGCTAAACTGGTGGAACCCGAGTACATCCAAAAACGAAACAACCCCAAAGAGAAATCAACTGAAGAGGCGACTGCATAATGGCACCAAAAAAACCTGATCCAGCAGCAAAACCCACAGACGCAAAGAAGGCTGAGAAAGGAAAAAAGAAAGCTGAAAAAGGCGCCAAAGACATGTATAAAGTTGAGGGCGCTAAAGTTACTCGTGCCCGTCCTACCTGTGAACGGTGTGGCACAGGCTACTTTATGGCGGACCATCATGACCGTTATACCTGTGGACATTGTGGCTTCACACGCTACAAACAAAAATAAGCAGTTTTAAATCTTCCAACTACACTATTATTTTTGACCTAATATGCTTCGAGTTAACGTCACTGTTTCAAGCATCTCAGCAGAGCGGTTCTGGGATATCCGCAAACCGATTCCTCCCATCCAGATAAATACAAACATCAACGTGGTGGGTATGGAGCGCAAGCAGGATAACTCTCTTGATGTACCCTTTGTTTTATCTATCGTCTATAACCCCTCCATCGCACAGATGAACCTCAAAGGCACCGCATATGTTATGGGCGACAAAGATGAAGTTGACAAAATTCTCAAAGATTATGAACAAAAAAAGCCTCCCACACAGATAATCATCCAATCCATATCCAACGTGGTTTTCATCGAATCAGTGCTGATTTCCCGCTCGCTTAACATTCCACCTCCAATCCCGTTACCCCAAATCCCCGAATCCGGCGCAAAACCCTCCAGCGCAAAACCAGCAGGCCGAGACTACAGCCGCTAAACCCCTTAATAACATCTATCCGTAGTATCTGTGAGCCTTAGTTCAAGGGGAAAGCTAAAATTTCGGTGTTTCCACCGATACTTTGCTGCCCTATTGACAAGCTTATAGGTTAATTTGAAGCCCAAATTGCGTTTGTCTATCCTTGCCTTGGGATAGAACGCAAGACGCGTAACCGCTGAGATAGTGTGGAGTTTTCTGATTTGGGCTCTGGTGTGCCATGGGGGGTCAAAATGGAAAACGTTAATGTCACTCCACTCTTCAAGCGTTTGCGGCGCCAAAAACCCCTCAGGCAATAACTCCATAACAGGACTTGGAAACGGCGTGTAAACAAAGATGCCATAATGTTGCGTTTTAGGGTTAATCTCCTGCAACTTATCCATCAAATCAAAAGTCTGCTCTAAATCCTCATTTGTTTCCCCCGGCAGTCCACTTATCCAAGATACACAGGGCTCAATCGAGGGTGCATAGCGGTGCAGATTAGTAACTGCCTGCACCATTTCCTCTACAGTTACGTCTTTACCAATACGTTGCTGGATACGTTCCGAACCTGATTCGCCACCAAAATCCAGTTCCACACATCCTGATTTAGCCAATAACTCCAAAAAAGTTTGGTTATAGTTTGCCAGATAATCAAATCGACAGTTGGCCCGCCATTGTACTCCAAACTTTCGCTCTATCAAACCCTGGCAGATCTGTTGGATGCGGTATTCATCAACAAAAACATTGTCATCAATGGGGTCGATGCATGTTATGTGCGGATATTTAGTTTTAATGTATTGAATCTCATCAAGAACACGCTTGGCACTTTTGGCTCTCCAGCGGTTATGATTAAAATTGGTGTTGTAACAAAAGCAGCATCTATGCGGACAGCCTCTACTGGTTTGAATATGAAACTGCCCTGCCCTAAACGAGGGATATTGCCCCATCTGGAGGAGATCATAGGGTAGGGCTAAGGGAATTTCATCGAGATTGACTAACTTGCCGTCAGGGTTGTTTTTGATTGTGTCTTTGGCTTTGAAGGTTATCCCTGCGATTTCATCAAGCGGCTGATCTTGGGTTAATGCCTTAGCAAGATCTTTTATGGTTAAATCACCCTCCCCGCGGACCACAACATCCACCATATCATTTTGCACGGTTTGTTTGGGAAGCAAAGTAGGGTGAACACCACCCCAGACAAGCGGAATCTTGGAGTTTTGCTTGCGCATGTAGCGGGCAAATTCGAGGGCATATTTGATTTGTCCTCCGCTCATACAACTGATCCCAGCAAAAACGGGGTTTCCCAGTTTAAAATGATGATAATCGTCTATGCGCATATCAAGGATGCGTACGCCAAAGCCTTCCTGCCATAGAGCTGAGGCCAGGTAGAGCAATGCAAGTGGAACCTGAGGGTTGGGTGCACGATACTTGCCGGGAAAAACAAGCAAAATCTCCTCTCCTTGGTTCAAATTGTTGCCAAAAGAATACGAAAAACAGGACTGGAAGTTAAGCAAACCCCAAAAACCTTCACTATAAAAATAATCAGAACCCCTTTTAACCGTTACTAAAACAAAAAAGCCGCTAACTTTTTAGAGGACATGCTGTTTTGTCTTTAAATTGGTTAAAAACCAACCTATTTCCTACTCGTTAGCGGCTCCTTTTTGGAGGATGCCGTTCTGTCTTTAAAGGGGGATTCTATAGGAGAGGCAACCCGAAAAAAGAGAAATATTACTCTCTGCTTGCGAGCACCTGTATATAGTCTGCTGTGTCAGCGCACATATCTGCGGCTTGTTCTATGAATTCAATTAAGTCATCAAATATGACCATGGCCCCGCAGTTCATATTTACCCCATACTTGATGAAGAGGCCTTTTGTTTTAAGGTATTCATTGTCTATATGGTGTTCAATTTCGCCAACTTTTCTTGCTTCCTTTATGGCTTCACTAGGTGCGGAGGAGACCTTCTCAATACTGCTCCGCAACGTCTGAGCGGTTTCAACAAGTTTAGACGTCATAAAGACGGTTTTCTCTGTGAGTTCCTGAGGAATTTCGGCTTCGGCGAGCATCTCAAGGCATCGGGCGGAGTCTTTGGTATGATCCGCTAGTGTATCTAGGCGTTTGACAAGGTGCAGTAGATCTTCGCGATAGTCCGAAACTAACGCGGCGCCTTTGGAGAGTTCCATAAAGGTGTCTTCACGGAGTTGGTCTACTTCTTCTTCGGCTTTGTAGAGGCTTTCGATATATTTTTTGGCTTCTGCAAAGTTTTTCTCTGAGAAGCATTTGGTTGCTTTATGTAATAATGTTACTGTATCAAACGCTTTGGTTATCTGTTCATGTGCTAATTCTAAGCCCCTGGTTTTACGGCGTTGTTCAAACCAATCGTAGCTTTTCTTTTCTGCCATATCATCCATTCTCCGTTAGTAAACATTTATTCGGCTTCGATATAACCCTTATTATGTATTTGGTTTTGGGGGAGCGTAAACTGGGTTTTTCTGTTGGTTGGTGGTTTTTTTGATGTAGCTGGTTTATATGTGGCTGAAGTACCATGGTTCTATTTGTGTTTTTGTGCGTTGCTTTTTTGGTTTTTGCTTTTGCATGATTGCCCCTGGAGCGGTATGTCTCTTCGGATATATTTATGATGTACCAATATTCTATAGAGATTATTGAGCCTGAAATTTAGCTTTCTAGAACCGCTGTAGCAAGTGAGACTTTATCCTCCAGCGATTTCATCACGGTGTTAGTCACCAAGACATCTATGCCGAGTTTTTCAATCCGGCTCTTCTCTTTAACATCCTTCACATCAATCACAAAAGCATCAAGAAAGTCTGCATAGATTTTGGCCACCCCATAAGCGGAAACCTCCCAGCCAAACCTCTGAAGCATCTTATCTGCTGGACCCTTAAGAGCCATACCCGCTACAATCGGACTCACAGCCGTCACCCGTGCCGCTGTTTGTTGTAATGTTTCTCTGATGCCGTTAACGGAGAGAATTGTGCCGATGCTTACAATAGGATTACTTGGGCAAACAATCACCCGATCTGCCTCTAGGATGGCATCTAAAACTTGCGGGGCCGGCTTTGCAGATGATGCTCCCCTAAATTCTATGTTTAAAATTTCGTCTCGACATTGGTCTTTAACAAAATACTCTTCAAAATGCATACTCCCTCTGGGTGTAGTTATGTGGGTTTCAAAGCTGTCGTTGCTCATGGGTAGAATCTTGGTTTTGAGTCCCAAACTGTGGCTGACTTCTCTGGCAACCTCTGAGAGTGACGCCCCCTGTGCCAAACGATGCGTTCGATAGACATGCGTGGCTAAATCTTGGTCACCAACGTTGAACCATGTGCTGGAGGTATTGTATCTTTTGAGCATATCTAAATACCGAAAACTATCACCCTTGATTCCCCAACCCTTTTCTTCATCTACAATACCTGCTAAAGTGTAGGTAACTATATCCACATCAGGGGAGATGTGAAGCCCAAACAGTTTGATGTCATCGCCCGTATTGACAATGACTGAGAGCTCTTCTTCTCTGATAAGCCGACTTAAACCTGTTAAAAAACGGGCCGCACCTACTCCACCAGCTAACGCAGTAACCTTCAGAGCATACACACTCCTCTTTAAATCATAAAGAATCCTACCCTAGACTTTGGAGTTAAAAACTGTTTACATTAAAAAAGAAGAAGAAAAATAACTATTCTTCTGCTACTGGGGCTTCTTCTTCAAAAGTTTCTTCTTCAGAAGCTTCTTCTTCTGGGCTTTCTTCGGAAGCTTCTTCTGGACCTTCCTCTTCTGTTGTATCCTCTTCTTCTTCTGGTTCTTCGTCGTCTGTGTCAGTGATTGATGCTACGGCGAATTTGGGCAGATTTGCTGGGGCAGCGATGAGTTTGGACTTGCGAATGCCGACATGACGTAGAGGTGCAACAAGTTTGGCTTGGTTGTATATGTCTGAGGCGATTTTGCCTAGCACCATTTCCTGTACGAATTGGTCTAGGGTAAGGGTGGCTGCTTTGTCACGGATGATTTTTTCCATCATCTCACGGATGATTTCTTCCTGTGATGTCTTTATGCGCGAGAGGGTTAGAGCAGAGACGGATATGCGGAGTTTGAAACCGTCTTTGGTAATGAGGTTGAACAATCCATCCACTTTGGTTGTTCTTCTGCGAACCAAGCTTCTGAGATAGTCGCGTGAATATTCATGACCTTTGAAGAGAGTTCGGGCAGTTTTACCGTCAATCTGGTTAATTTGGAAAGCCATCTTTAGGTAATGATGGGAAAAGTCGCCTGTTATGTCATAGAGAGTTGCTTCTACAACTCTGCCCAGTAACATTTTTTCTTCTTGGGCTGGAATACTGCCTAACTCGATGTTGCCGAAGAACGGTGGTGCAATGACCATGTACCATGTTTTTCCGCGCCATTTATCGCGGATATGCTTTGCCGATTTTGTTGACAAGCTTATTTCTCCAAGTCGTTCCACAAGATTCTCAAGGCGGTATTAAAACTTTTAGCGTTAGCACCTTATTTTTTGCTTATTTTTTCTCTATCACTCATGTACTTCCTTAACACTTCAGGTATATTTATCGTTCCGTCTTCGTTTTGATTGTTCTCCAGTAGAGCAACAATGGTCCGTCCTGTGGCGATGGCGGTGGAGTTAAGCGTATGAACCGGCCCCAATGGCGGTGTACCCTCTTTGAGGCGGTACTTGATGCCTAAACGGCGGGCTTGATAGTCAGTACAATTACTGCAAGATACCACTTCGCGATAATCGCCCGGCGCGGGCATCCAAGCTTCAATATCATATTTTTTGGCTGCAACAGTACCGATATCGCCTGTGCAGACATTGACAACACGATAGGCTAATCCTAGTTTTTGGAGAATATTCTCTGCATTTACAAGAAGTTCCTCTTGGAGTTTGGGGCTGTCTTCTGGTTTACAGAAAATAAACTGTTCTATCTTGTTGAATTGGTGAGTACGAAAAATACCGCGTGTGTCTTTGCCATGCGCACCGGCTTCTTTACGGAAACAGGTGCTGACCCCTGCCAGTTTGATAGGCAGATCGTCTTGTTTTAGGGTTTCATTCATGTACATGGCAGCCATGGGATGCTCCGAGGTTGCGATTAAGTAGTGATCTTCTCCCTCTACCTTGTAGAGCACATCAGCAAAGTCTGCCAATGAGGTTACCCCTTCATAGGCTTCACGGTTCATAAGGTAGGGCGGAACGATTGGAACATAGCCGCTCTTAGTTAACTCATCCATAGCAAAGCTCATCAACGCCATGTCAAGGCGGGCTATATCGCCTTTGAGGTAGAAGAAGCGTGCACCAGCCACTTTGCCTGCCCGCTCCATATCTACTTGATCAAGCGCTAAAGCAAGATCAATATGGTTTTTAACTGGGAAACTAAACTGCGGGATGGTGCCCCATGTTTTGATAGTAATATTTTCGTTTTCATCTCTACCATATGGAACTGACTCGTCAAGTAGATTAGGCAAGCCCAGAAGATAGGTGCGGATTTTGGTTTCCTGTTCACAAACTTCTTTTTCGACTAGTTTGATCTTTTGATCAATATCTTGCGCTCTCTCAAATTCATCGCCCGCTTCTTTGCCGGCTTTTTTGAGTTTTGCGATTTCTACAGTGACTTGTTTGCGGTCATGCCGAAGATCGTTTAGTTTAGTGCTGTTTTGGCGCCATTCCCTGTCAAGGCTGATGAGCTCTTGGAGCATCTGGAGCCATTCGGGGCTGTTGCGTTTGGATAGATTTGCTTTGATATACTCAGGGTTTTCGCGGATAAGCTTGATGTCTAACATTTGCGGTCACATGGATAATTCCTACTAACTAAATCAGCTATTAATATCTGATCCCATGTCTGCAGAATACTTCTAACCATCTAATCGCTTTACTTTATCGGTTGCTGATTCTTATGCGAAAATCTTGCAATAATTCCGCTCAGAACATGGTTCAACCTTGTTGGTGCGCAGTTTCTGTATCACCAAAACCATTTAATAACTATCCTCTCAAACCTTACCTATACAAGACATAGAAGGTATCTAACTTGTCACTAAATCAGAATCTAGAAAAACTCTCCAATGCCTGTGGTGTCACCGGTAGGGAAACCAATGTTCGAGATCTCCTATCCGAGATGTTAAAACCCTATGCAGACGAAATCCAAGTTGATCGAATGGAAAACGTTATAGCTATCAAAAAAGGTAAACCCAACAACCCCAAGATCATGCTTGCTGCTCATATGGATGAAGTTGGGTTAATGGTGAAAACCATAACCAAAGAGGGTTTTATACAGTTTAGCAAAATGGGTGGAATTGACGACCGTATTCTTCCCGCACAGAGAGTGATTGTCCACACAAAATCTGCTGCTTACCCCGGCGTCATCGGTTCAAAGCCGCCGCATATCCAAAAAGAAGATGAACGTAAAAAAATCATCAGCTACGATGACCTTTTTATCGACATAGGCGCTGAAGGCAAAGAAGCTGCCCTTGGAATGGGTGTTGCAATCGGTGATCCCGTTGCGTTTGATGTACAATACCTCCAATTAGGCAAAGATACTGTTATGGGCAAAGCTTTTGATAACCGGGCTGGGTGTGCTGTTATGGTTGAAACAATGCGGTTGCTTAAAGAATCAGACTGTGGCGTCTGTGCTGTGGGTACTGTGCAAGAAGAGGTAGGTTTGCGGGGTGCGGCAACTGCCGCTTTTGGCGTAGACCCTGACCTTGCGCTGGCACTGGATGTAACCATAGCAGGCGATGTTCCAGGGGTACGCGAATTCGATACCAGTGTCAAAATGGGCAAAGGACCCGCGTTGACTATCAGCGATTCGGGCTTAATCACGCACCCAAAGATTCTTCGCTGGCTCCTAGATACCGCCCAGGAAGAAAAAATTGCTATCCAGCTCGAATCTGGTCTGCTTGGCAGCACCGATGCCGCACGTATATCCATCACACGGCAAGGCATCCCAAGCGGAACCATCTCGATTCCTACACGCTATATTCACAGCCCAGCCGGTATACTAAACATCAAAGACCTTGAACTCTCTGCTAAACTTGCCGCCGCAGCTATACAGAAAGCTACCAAATACTTCTAATCCCATTTTATAACTTGCCTAAATGCTGGAAAATTTGTTTTTATTCTAGCTTACCTATCTTTTCTTGGTTTAGTTTATGAGTAACTCTGACAGGGTCGCTGGAAAATTTGAGTTTTTAGAGCACACAGCAGACGTCTATATCCGAACCTACGGTACCCAAATGGAGGAAGCCTATGAAAACGCGGCGTTAGCCCTGTTTGAAACCATGACAAACAGCGCCAAAATCGCCCAAACTCAAGAAGATACCTTTGAAGTGGAAGCTGAAGACCAATATGCCTTGCTCTACAACTGGCTTGAAGCATTACTGGTCAAGTTCGAAACCGAAGGTATGCTCTATAGCAAATTCCAAATAAGTGATTGGCACGAAACCTCTGAGAATTTCAAGTTTACAGCAAAGGCCTGGGGAGAAAAGTTTAATCCTAAAAAACATCCCCAAAAAGTTGGGGTGAAAGCGATAACGTACCATTTAATGGTGATTATACGCGAGCCTGAACGAGTGGTTTTGGAGTTTATACTCGATATTTAACAGATGCCCATTTTTTTTATATCGTCTAGCATCTTAGCAACCATGGGTTCTGGCGGTGAATCCAGCGATTTGGTAACTGAAACAATAAACGGAACGTTTTTCTGCTTGTAGTATTCGATGAGCGGTTCAGTTTGGGTCTTGTAGACCTGAAGACGATTTTTGATAACTTCAATGTTATCGTCGGGGCGTTGATAGAGTTCTCCGCCGCATTTGTCGCATTTACCCTCCACTTTGGGCTTGAGGAAGCGGATATTGTAGACTGCACTACAGTCCCTACATATGCGCCTTGTAGAGAGACGTTCGATAATGATTTCATCAGGCACATCTAGTTGGAGGATAACATCAATTTTTACAATACCCTCCAAGGTATTAGCTTGTTCAATGGTGCGTGGAAACCCATCGAGTAAGAAACCCTTGCCTGCAGGGATTTTGCTGAGACGGTCTTTTAGGACATCCACAACAACGTTGTCGGGTACTAATGCCCCCTGTTCCACGTAGCTTTTGACTTTTTTGCCCAACTCTGAATTCTGTTTAACGGATTCACGGAAAATATCGCCCATAGCGATGACATCAACGCCAAGCTGATTTTGTAGTCGCGAGGAATAGGTGCCTTTTCCTGCACCTGGCGCTCCAAATATGATGGCCTTCACTCTGTTTACTCTCCAATGAGGCTCGTATATTTGGGTATAATAATTAAGTTTTATCATTGGCTCTGCTTTTCTCTATGATAACACTTAGTTCTGCATGCACTTCTAAAGGGGTTGCAGACAGATTGCTGAAGCAAAAAGAAAGAAGGGATAGAGGTGAGGTTTGTTAGTTTATTTTCCCATGACTTTTTTTGCGGCGATTTCAATATCTTCCGCTTTGATGGTTTTTCTTCCTGCATGCATTGCAAAATCGAGTGCTTCTTTGGCAATTTTTACGCCGATTTCCTCTAAGGCTTTAGCTAGTTCTTTTGCGGCGGTTTCGCTTACTCGGTCAGCGCCTGCTTTCTTACATAACCTATGCATGGGAGCTACAGCTATTTCTAATTCAATCATATCGTCATCTCTTTAGCCTCTTTTTCTATTTAAGGCTATATTTAACCTTTGTTATACTTTTTTACGCTAAAATGTTCCCAACGGTTGATTTGAGGTAAACATGAGAAAATCTTAAAATGCTCTAAAGTAAATATAGCGCTGAACGAAATGAAACTAATAGACGCTCATGTTCACCTCTCTGAGACCGAGTATACCGGACGCATCGATGAGTTGATAGCGGACGCCAAAAACTCTGGTGTGACAGCAATAGTCACCAACTCAATAGACTTAGTAACCTGCCAAAAAGACATTCATCTATCCCAGCTGTATCCCGGTTTGGTTTATCCTGCTTTAGGCATTCATCCTTGGAACGTAAATATGCTCAAAGAAAATGAACTCCAAGAAACCATCGACTACATCCAATCCCAGAAGGGTAAAGTAGTTGCCATCGGCGAAATTGGCCTAGACTACAAGTACGAATCCACCTGGGAACAGCAAACCTTAGTGTTTGACAAAATGCTATGTCTTGCTGAAACAATGGATCTCCCAGTTATCATACATTCAAGAGGTACCACTGATAAAATCGTGGAAATGCTTCCCTCCTACCGTTTTAACAAGGTGCTTCTGCATTGGTTTAGTCACCCCATAGCAGCGCTTACCAAAGCCATAGACAGAGGCTACTTCATCACCGAGGGACCGCCAGTTAGCTATTCTAATGGCATCCGAGAAGTCGTGGAAAAAACGCCATTAACCAACCTGCTCACAGAAACAGATGGACCTGTAACTTATTGGAAGCAACCCTACAACGGACAGCTAACTAAACCCTCACACATACGTAGCGTTGTGGATGCAGTAGCCGACATCAAAAAGATGCCTGCTGAAGAAGTTGCAGAACAAATTGCCCAAAACTTTGAGGTTTTCTTCAACATCAAACCCTAACTTAGCTACAATTTTTTGTTTGGCGATTAACTCGTAACTCCTCGGCGCCTTATTCTGTATCTTTGAGGCGCAAACTTAAATTAAGCCTGTTCTCTATTGAGAGTTGCTCCTACGCTTTTAAACGCTGGAGAACTGTTAACACCGGAGGAATAAACATAGGAAAAGTGAAGACTGAACAGATAAAACACCTCGGCAAAGACCTAATGACGCGCTTTCCAGGAAAATTCACAACCAACTTTGACGAAAACAAACGTCTAGTTGATGAGTTCACCAGGGGCACAACCACCCGGGTACGCAATAAAGTTGCTGGATACATAACACGCACTAACTCATTAGTTCAAGCCGGTTCAGATGACGATTCTGACCTTGAAGAATCAGAAATAGTCGAATAGACGGAACAGAACCCATATGATGGATGCATACCGCAAAGGATGGGCGCTTAGATATCTGCGTGAAGCAAAGGCTGAATTGGAAGCCGCACACAAGATTCCCTACATGGCATCAAGCTTAGTCTTGGAAGCCATTCGGAAAGCCCGAAATGCCATCTACTACAGCCTTGGTGAACCTGCTTTTATCGAGATACTTCTCCGTGATGAAAGCACTAAAAACCCCTGCTCTAACGATTCGATTCTACGCTTTCTCATAGAAATAGAAACAATCGTTCAGCAGATTTCTCAACTCGAAGAAGTCAACGGGGATGCCATGATGAAACAGGCAGATTCAATTGTTGACATCGCAACTGACATCGTAGAAACACTCACACAAGAAAAATTCGAAAACTTTAGCTAGCTAAACAGCCCTTTTATTCCTCATCTTTTGTAAATATCTTATTTCTTTCACGCTTTGATGACCCTAAATATCGTAACTTCACTGTTTTTAAATGCCATCTCAAACAAAGCGTCGTATAAAAACCGATTAACCTCTTGAGTATCCCGTAGAACAATGTAGGAAATGTTCCATTCCTCTATGGCTCTTTTGTAGTCAAAACAGTTAATCGGTAAATCTAAAACAGTGTTTAGGTAGGTTTTGGTGTTGTTCTCAATTAGGTTGTTGTAGACGTCTGCTTGCGGATTATCTAAACCCGTGTCATATGGACATAGGCCGACAAAGAATCTGAATTCTGCTCTGGATTGACCGCCTAGACTGCAGACCAGCTCGTAGAAGTCTGGGTTCTCCTGCAACATGACGTCGTTTCCAAGCTGGTTTTGAGGAAACACAATCTGATTTACCATATGCATAGTGTTATCCACAATACCTATGCTGTTAGCATACTGTACGGGAAATCCTCTTGCCTGAAATGGTATGCGCATCCAATCAAAATTGACCGTGGCCTGACTCTCAAAAACAAAGACTATTTCTGCAAAACGCATTCCCCTAAACACCGTTATTTCCTCAGTTACTCTAAATATCTGGTTTTCCCTTGAAATAATAAATGATGTTGAATCCCCTCTGTTTAGAACCCGAGTCTGGGCATCAGTAAATGTAGTCATCCTCATCTCCTTTGGTTGACCGCTATCACGATAGAGCAAACTTACTTGTGTATCGTTGAGGGAGAAAACCAGCGGTTTAACAACGGAGTTGTTTAACACCGCATAAATGTCATGAACATTGTCGTTGGCAAATGGGTCTGTCTGCTTAATCTGTAGAAGACCATTATCAACCAAGTAATCTGCCTCTAAGAGGTTAGATGCAATACGTGCAGGCTCAAATTCGCGTTGTAAAATCAAAAACTGGGGGTCCACCGCACTAAGCGTTGGCCGCTTTGCAAACCCCGAGAGCCACCAGCCAAATTCTGCATCAGCAACACACACCGAACCCTCCGCGGTGTTGTTTTGAACCCACTGTATTGCTTCATATTTGGCAGGTGTCATCAGTTGAAAATATTCTGACTGCGCCAAACCAACATGTGGCAAAGTAAATATGGGTGTAAACAAACAGACAATCAAAAAAACCGAGACCAAAACACAGTGAATTTTTGTATGCACCAGATGCGCCCAAATTTTACCCAACCTCTGTATTATCATGTTTGATGCTGTCATAACAATTAACCCCAAACAAACAATCACCGGTAAAGCCAAAAAATAGACAAACCGTTCATAATCCAAAAAAAACCCAAACAGATAACTTTGCGTCGCAACAAGCGGTATAAGAACTGCTGACGCAAAAAGAACACTGGGCAGGGTGAAAACTTTACCATTTTGCTTTTTAGAAAAAACCAAAAACAACGCAATCGGTATAATTGCAAGCCCAAGTATCTGGAGTGGAACGGTTCTTGTCTCAACAACAGCCTGCTTCATCACCGAAACATTGCCTGTTATAGCGGCTTCTGAACCGAAATAGACCGGGATTATGTTAATGAGATATGGTGAAGACAACACAACCCCCGCAAAGATAGGTAACAACCAATAGATTGATCCTTTGATTGTTAGGTTAGTCGATTTGGAGAAAACGACGCTGACAAGTAGCGCAAATAAAATTATCACCAAAAAGATGATTGCACTGTATAGATGCGTTAAAAACAAGGCTGTAACAATCAGTGCTGAGGTTGATAGATAGTTTTTTTGGGAAAGTTTGGCGGGCTGAAGAAACAAGTGAAACAGGAGCGGAATCAGCGCTAACGCTACGATGTTTGGATATCCTCCCCAGCTTAACATCAAAATATCACTTGCTGAGAAAGTGATTAAAACTGCAACGACAAACCCTGCCTGCTCGTTCCAAACCAGTCTTACAACCATAAACGCGCCCAGTATGATAAGAGTCGAAAACAATGACGCTACCATGGCTTGAATGAGGTAACTGGGTGCGCCTGTCATGCTGATCAGAAACGATGCAAAGATATGGTAGCCGGGATTTGTAGCTGAAAGTCCTCCACCCATGTGGTAATAATTATAGAAAACGGTCGTTTTGGGTGCAAGAATCGAGTTTATAACGCTTTCATGTAGACCTATATCTGCGCCGGGCGGATAGCCATTCATGGTCATTAACGCAAAACGGTAGAAAAAGCCGACTGCTGCAATGATTAACAACAGGAGACAGCTTTTTCTTTTATCAACCATCCCTAGACGCCTGTTAACTGGTGTATATCTCAAAAGTAAGTCTTAACGGTTGCGCTGGCCGAAACTTTTCTGAACTTTTGGAGACTGAACAGAATATTAAAAACTAATCCATACGGCATGACGCTGGGCGTGTTTTCACAAATGCCCTGTGATGAGCGGCGAAATGTTAAACCAACTTATCGTACTACAAAATATATATTGATTTTAACCTTATAGGCTTATATATATGCGATTGTTTATGTGTTTAACGTGAAATCTATGAAATCAAGTGCCTGTAAGGCTAGTATTTTATTGATTTTCCTACTTTTGGGAACATTTTCAACAGCATCAGCTCAATACTACTACACCATATCTCAGAATAATCTAAGTATAAGAGTGACTCTACCTGGCGCAGGTTACGTAACTCCCGGCCCAGGATACTATTATTACGGTTCCACTATCATAGCCCAAGCATACACTAATCCTGGTTACGTATTTGATGGCTGGTACCTAAACGGTGTTTACCAAGGCAAGCTATCAAGCATCCCCATAACCATGACACAGGATTATGTTTTAACTGCTGCCTTTAGTGTCAGGACCGTATGCCTGACCATCACAAACAACCCTGGACAAGGTGGCACGACTGCTCCAATGGCTGGAATATGGAATTACACCTACGGTTCTATTGTAACTATCTCCGAACAGCCGGCTCCCGGATGTACCTTTAGCGGCTGGTACCTTGATGGAGAATACCAAGGACTTGGAACAAGCATAACTGTGCCCATGACCCAAGACCGACAACTGGGTGCATTCTTTGCAGGCAACATATCTATATCTGAGCCATCCGGATCACCTGAAACTCCCGCTCCACCGCCTGTATCTGGCCTTCCAGCTCCGAGCCTAGCATTCTACTGTACAAGCTCAACAACGGTATCTGGATTTAGAGTACAACTACAGGGTGTCTTAGCATATGATCAGATAGGCCTAACCGGTGCAGGCATATCTTTTTCATACAGTGCAAACGGTGGCTCAACTTGGCATGACCTGGCTTATTTACTAACCGATGATGACGGTGCCTTTTCTGCTGTGTGGATGCCTTCTGCCTCTGGTAACTATATCGTCAAAGGCATCTGGACAGGCGATGAGGTCTACTCAGGCGTTGGTACAACAGTGAACTTTGCCGTGACACCAATGGAAATAGTGGACAAAACAAATGAAGATTCAAACATATTCTCTGTGTCTTCAAACTCTACTCTCTCTGAACTCGCCTTTAACTCAGCTAAAGAGGAAATATCTTTCACTGTATCAGGTGAATCCGGAACCGCAGGTTTTGTCCAGACATGCATTCCAAAATCACTCATATCAGATGTGGAAAACCTCAAGGTATACTTAGACGGACAAGAAATATCCTACAGCATCATCTCAGAGGGCGATGTATGGATAGTAACCATAGGCTATCACCACAGCACCCACAAAGTCTCTATGGAATTAAACGGAGATACTTCCCAAGGCTTTTTGTCGTCATTGACTACTGTTGACTTGATAGTGATAGTTGCTGTTGTTGTGCTTTTAGTTGTCGCGATTGTAGGCATAATTGTGTTTAAACAAAGAAAACATTCAAACAGAAAATGAGACCCCAATATTTTCTTTCTTTTTAGATCAATACATTCACACAATGGGTGACTTTAGAGTTAAACTTTATACAAACCTTGTTCTATGTTTAGGTGCCAAGATGCTCTTAAACATAAAATTCCTCGGTGCATTACGTCACATTTCAGGAAAAACCCAGCTAACCCTTAGCTTCAACGATGGTGCTTCCATAAAAACTGTCATAGAAACCATCTGCCAAGAGTTTCCGACGCTCAAACCCACTTTCTCTGATTTAGCGTTAAACGATGCCCGATCCAACTCCCTTATTCTAGTTAACGGCAGAGAAATTAGCGTTCTAGACGGCTATGAAACAAAACTTTGCGACAATGACGAAATCGTTTTTGTTCCCGTTGTCCATGGCGGCTAATCATGATAACCTTAACCACCGACTTTGGATTAAAAGATCCCTATAGCGCAGAAATGAAGGGCGTCATATACACCATAAATCCAAATGCTAAAATCATCGATATAACCCATGACGTAGACAAGTTTGACATACGCATGGGCGCTTTTGTGCTGGCTTCAGCTACACCCTACTTTCCCGATGGTAGTGTACATGTGGCAATTGTGGACCCTGGCGTGGGCACAGACCGACTAGCAATTGTAGTGCAGACAAAAAAGGCTTTTTTTGTAGGACCTGACAACGGCATTTTGATGCTGGCCGCACAACAGCAAGGCATAGAACACATCTATGAACTTTCCAACCCCAAATTTAGGTTACCAAAGCTCTCAAAAACCTTCCACGGCAGAGACATTTTTGCGCCAGCCGCAGCACACCTCGATCAGGGCGTTTCAGCAGCAGAATTTGGAGCAAAAATAACCCACCCCATCACACCCCCATTCACTAGTTTGGAGCGTAGAAACGGCGCTTTAAGCGGTGAAATCCTGTATGTGGACAGTTTTGGCAATGCAATAACCAACATCCCCAACGATCAACTCCAGGCCCAAACAGTGGAAGTGACTCTGGCCTCTGTTGTGCTTGAGTTGCCGCTGGCAGAAACCTACGCCCAGATTAAACCCAAAGAAGCCGCCCTACTGGCTGGCAGTCATGGGTTCTTGGAACTTGCCCTAAATCAAGGCTGTTTTGCTGGAAAATACCGGGTCAGCGCCGGCGATCGGATCACAGTTGTTTGTGTCTAGCTACTATATTCTCAGCTATATCTGCAATGACATCCACCGGATTCTCAAGTGCGGCGAGTTTATCGGCAACATCAAACCGTTTGCCCAGATACTGCTTGGCCAGCTCAATCACCTTGTCCTCTACTGTTGCAAACAGTGGAAAGCCCTTTTGGGTAAGATAGGTATTGACATAGGTTTTTGCCATATCTGAGATACCGATGCTGGGCACTCCTTGTAATGCCGCTTCTCTTGTGATGGTACCGCCATAGCTGACTACCAAATCTGCGTTTGCCACCAAATCGGCGGTATCTTCAAACCCCTGCTTTCCCCTAAACATTTCTTCGTTTTCGTTGTATCTTTGGATAACTTGAACGTTTCCCAGTTCAGCGAGTTGTTGCGCCAATGTTTTGACGTTATCTTGCTTTTTATCTGCGTAAACCGCTTTGTTTTCTATCTGTCTAACTACAATCAGAGGTTTTTTGGTATCGACTGTTTTTTTGGGTTTAAAGCCCTTAATCCATGCGACCTCATCGACACCACCAAAGACCACAACATTGTTAGCACAGTTATCTGATGTGAAACTCTTAGGCAGAGCCTCAGAAACCACTACCGTGTGTGCAAAAGGCAACGTTAAACGGTTTACGGCGTATGCATAAGGCGTGTCGGCGGTGGTTATGATGGGTATACCTAAACCAAAAGCAACTCGACACAACTCTACTGATTGATGAGTAACCGCCACATCAGGTTTTTTATCTCTAAACATCCTTGCAAACTGGATGATACGTTCCGCGCTCTCTTCAAGCCTTGAAGTAAGCGTTGCAGGGGCATATTTCCCAACAACGATGGGATCTTCGCCTAACTCTTTTGCCAACGGAATCGTATCGGGATGCTCACGAGTGGTAAAGATAACTTCATGTCCCACGGCTCTGAATTTTTTAGCTATAGCCGTTGCATAGCGGACCTGTTTTCCCGTACAGGCGTCATACCAGACTCTCATTGCGGCACCTTACGTTTCTGTGCTAAGAATTCCTCTCGTTTAGCCTCAAACTCCTCAAGGGTCATAACCTTCTTGGCAGGGCACCCAGCGACAACAGTTCTAGCTGGTACATCACTAGTAACAACACTTCCACCACCCACCACCGCTTTTTCGCCAACTATGACATTGGGCAGAATAGTCACTCCGCCACCGATAGCTACATCATTTTGGATGACAGGCGGCGTAAGGTAGCTGCTTTTGGGATATTTATCGTTTAGCAAGCTGCTGTTGGGGGCAATAAACACATTATCGCCTAGCACACACCCATTTGAGATGGTGACATGAGCCTGTATGTTGCAATTTTTGCCTACGGTGACGTTTTTGCCAAGATCAACAAAGCTACCCACAACAGTGCCAGCGCCGATTTTGGTGCCTTCACCTATGATGACATAGTTCCAAATCGCACAGTCCACACCGATTTCTACGTTAGCACCTGCCACTATACCAACGCCTCGCTTTGAATTCTGCATACCTGTCTTTTTGTACTCCAGATTTAAATAGTTTTAAAACTCATGGATTTCTAAACTGAGGCATCAGCATGACTCACGAAATAGTTCTCATCATCGGTTTAGGCGAAATAGGCCATACTCTTTTCTCACTCTACACTGAAAAGAACGCCGCGTTTACGGTTTACGGTCTAGATTTAGACCAAGCTAAAATGCAGACGCTCAACCAAGATAAAAACAAAATTCCACACAAAATTGATGTTTTACAGATTGCCCTCCCATGCGGAAACCCCGAGAAATTCGCCGAAATCCTCGCTGATTATGCCACACAGTATCAACCTAAACTGGTCATAATTAACAGTACCGTACCTCCAGGAACAACCCTCAAAGTTGCAGAAAAATGTACTTGCCTAGTCGTCCACTCTCCTGCACGCGGCGTCCACATAAGCGCAGAGCACATGATTTGGGAGATGAAACGCTGGCCCAAATACGTCGGCGGCGCCACACCCCTTGCTGCAGAAGCAGCCAAAACCCATTTTAAAACCCTAGGACTCCAAGTCCGAGTACTAAAAAGCTGCCGCGAAACCGAATTAGCTAAAATCTTTGAAACCACCTACCGCGCCTGGATGATTACCTGCTTCCAAGAAATGCACCGCATCTCCCGCGCATTCAACGCTGACTTCAACGACACTGTTGATTTCCTCGAAGATACCCATCGCCAACGCTACGACCGCCCCATAATGTTTCCCGGCTACATCGGGGGACACTGCCTCATCCCCAACACAGAACTTCTGCTCAAAGCATACGACTCTGATCTCCTGCGTCTCATCTTAAAATCCAATGAGAAACGCAGAGAAGAAATGAAAAACCCCCAAATAAATGCCGAAGCACAAATAGTTGCCCAAAGAGCCATAGCCCTAGAAAAAGCTCTCTCAGGAGAAAAGAACCTAACTCTCCCACAAAAAACAAACGAAAACACCCCTAACCCTGATAGTTAGCAGAAAATGTAGCCGTGTAATATACACATCAACCCTTTGTGCTCCATTGATTTTTGACTTAAAAAACCCCCTTTTCTTGGGTAATGCATAAAAGCAGACAATGCACAGTGATAATCTAACACCAAAAAGGTTTGAATCTCAATGTCCGCTAAAACCTTGCCTAGAAAATTCGTCTCAGTGGACCCAAGCAAATGTATTGGATGTGGCGTCTGCGAATATGCCTGTACCACAGAGAAAGGTGAAGGCAACTGGAACCCGATTCGTAGTAGAATCCGTGTCGTCCGAATGGTGCCTGTCTTCAATTTTGCCCTAACCTGCCGTGGGTGCATAGACGCACGATGCGTAAAAGCATGTCCCGAACGTGCAATCAGCCAATCAGAGGTCAACAGTCTCCTTATAATAGACGAGAAAAAATGCAAAGGTTGCGACTGGTGCGTCCAAGCTTGCCCGCACGGTGGAATCACCATCCATGCAGAAACCGGCAAAGCCATCGCCTGTAACCTCTGCGAAGGCGATCCCCAATGCATCAAAACCTGCCCCGAAGAAGCACTCGAAACCGTAGAATCCGATGAAGCCGCAGACAAACGCTTCAACAATGCCCTAGAAAAGTTACCCGAACAAGCCGACCAGTTAACCGCCATAGTCAAAAAGAAAGACTGGAAACCCCTTATCGCATCAGCAGAACAGCGCTCTGAACGGGTTGCAGAAAAATTAGACGCCCTCAACCAACGCGCAATCGCTAAAAAACAAAAAAAACCAACTTTCTAAACTCCCTGAGGTTTTCCTAACACAAACCTCAATCCCACCTCCCTACGATCTCAACAAAGAACCTCTATAAAATGTCCTGCACAATTCTTACACACTACGCTATTACGTGTGCCTGCACACCAACTTCTAACTAAATAGTCTTCTTATCAGACCAGTAATCCATTAGACACATAAATGTGCTAACGCATTTAAAATATAGCCGCCACACGGTTACTACTCTAAAAATGGAGTGCAAAGTCGATGATTGCCCAAAATCCCTTCGAGTTGTTCCGCCAAGAATGCCAAACCGTATTAACAGATGTTATAACAAAAACTCTTCCCGAAATCACACTACCCCCTATCAGCCTCAAAAAAACCCCAAACCTCGATTATGGTCAACTAGCAACATCGTTATGTTTTGAGTTAGCCAAAAAACTAAACCAGAAACCACCCGCCTTAGCCGAGCATCTAGTTGCATCAATTGACAAATCCAAATTTAACCTCATCGACAAGGTTGTATCTGCAGGCGGCGGATACATAAATTTCCATGTAAACTTTACCAAGTTTAGCGCACTCACTCTACAATCCATCAAAGAATTAAACAACCAATACGGCTCTGTAAAAACCGATACTCCCCAAAAAATCATCGTGGAACACACAAGTGTCAACCCCCTACATTCAATCCATATCGGGCAGGCCCGCAACCCCATGCTGGGTGACGCTTTAGCCCGTATCCTCCAATACAGAGGCCACCAAGTTTCCCGGCACTACTATATCGATGATGTTGGACGCCAATCATCTGTTGTAGCATATGGTTATTTGAAACTAGGCAGGCCTAAACCCACTGAGAAACCCGACTTATTTGTAGGCAAAATCTATACCGTAACCTCATGTATCGTCGAAATCAACCGCCTCAAGCAAGCCCGAGATAAAGCTAATGCGTTACATAATGCCGACGACTTAGTCAAAGCAAACAAAGAACTCGACGAATGGATATCCATTGCCGCCGAACTCAAAGAGAAATACCCCGTACTCTTTGAAATGTTGGTAACAAAAATCAACGCGGATGAAAATCCCGAAGAAGAAATCAACCGTCTCAACCGGGCATATGAGGACGGGCAACAAGCGGCAAAGGAACTTATCCGCGAAGTCAGTGATCTCTGCCTTGATGGCTTTCGAGCCACCATGAACCGCGTTAGCGTTACCTACGATTCGTGGGATTGGGAGAGCGACTTTGTGTGGACCCCCCAAGTCAGCGAAGTCATGGCTAAACTTAAGACAACCCCGTTTATCTTCAACGAGAAAGGGGTGTTGCAGTTTAACGCCGACCAAGTCACCCAAGTACTTGACCTCAAAGACAAACTTGGATTGAGCCCAAACAACGAAATTCCCCCCCTCACCCTTGTCCGCGCGGATGGTACCACACTCTACACAACCCGCGACATAGCCTACACCATCTGGAAATTCCAACACGCCGACAAAGTCATAAACGTCATCGGTATGGAACAATCACTAGCACAACTCCAGCTTAAACTCGCTCTCTATGCCATGAACTATGGTAGAGAAGCCGAGAACTTGATACACTTTGCCTACAATCTTGTCACGTTGCCCGGTTACAAGATGAGTAGCCGCCGCGGCCGCTACATCACATTTGACGAAGTACTCGACGAAGCCGTCAAACGTGCATACGAAGAAGTCTCCAAACGCTCGCCTATGCTAAGCGAAGAAGAAAAACATAGCATCGCCGACTTTGTAGGCCTAGGTGCTGTTCGATATGCACTTGTCGATGTGGACCCCGGCAAACCCGTCATATTCACCTGGGAACGAGTACTTAATTTCGAAACCAACAGCGCCCCATATGTACAATACACCCATGCCCGAGCCAGCAGTATCCTACGGAAAGCCACAATTGAACCCCAAACAACCTCCTTTGAATTACTCTCAGAACGGCTAGAAAAGGAACTAGTTTTAGTTCTAGCAGGGTTTCCCGACATGTTTATCGAAGCCACCGAATACCTCAAACCCAACCTGATAGCCGACTATACCAATAGCCTAGCCGATAAATTCAACACCTTCTACAACGCCTATCCCGTGCTCAAAGCCGACTCACAGTACCTCATAGAAGCCCGTTTGGCACTGGTGAAAGCAATCCAAACGGTCCTAAAAAACGCACTAAACCTCATAGGTGTGGTTGCGCCAGAAAAGATGTAACAAGCAAACATCTACCATTTGTTCACCCTTTGGATACTGCAGAAAAAGGCGGCGTATGGTGATTATATTCAAAACACTATCTCGCCAAGCCAGAGATCCCTTTCTAATTTGCGAGTAAGCATTTAGGCATTTCTCGCTTGTAAAAAACAAGCCTTGGAACTTGTTTACTGTTTCCCGTAAAGCCTTTAAATGGGCTGGGTGATTCTATATCTCCGCATGCCTCAGATGGAGCAGAATCTAGCGGAGGTCGCCCAGCATGGTCAAAGGCGTAAGACTGAGGCTCTTATCCCGCAGGGGTTCGTGGGTTCAAATCCCACCCTCCGCACTTTTGTCCCCTGTTCGCGATTGGGGGTGTATTCGCTCCTTTTTTCATAATTAAGGTTTTAAAAAGTGTTATTTGTTTTGCTATTGTTCTAGATTTACTTTGTCGTTTAAAGCGCTGGATAACCTCATTGAATGGACTTGTGGTTTGGTGTTGTAGCGAATGTGGACTCGAGGAGATGTTTTAGCATTGAACAATGGATAGCTAGTGCTAAATCGTAAAATGTGTGTAGAATTCCTACTACACGAACCACCTGATTACAGGCGAATACTCTTTTTATAAAACGCAAATGTTTTATGATCAAATCATCACAAAAATCACAACACTAACCCTTTCTCACACCAACACCCAGCACACCAATCTATTTTGCAGACAGAACCAAACAACTACAGTTCTCCAGAAATCCAAAAAATCTAAAACCGCTAAAATAAAAAATGCGATATCACCTTAACAAGGTCACAGTTAAGCAGTTTACTCTTCAACACACCACTGCGACAATAAGTAATATTTTCTAAAACAAACATCATCTGTTCTAAAGTTAGAACACTTTAAGTAAAAAGTGTTCTAAACATCAAATTATATATTGCCCCGAGAATACCAGCCCGAGGAAAAACAAATGCAAACCGAAAAAACTCGAGGTTATCATTGATGGAAAAACAAATTAAAAATAAAAAAAGAATGTTGCTTTACAGCATATTTGCCATAGCAATCGGAATAGCCACAATTCTGCCTCTATCATACCTAACGCTCAGTGTAGCGGGTGAAACTCAAAATACACCGTTCTTTAACCCTACCATGATGTATATTACCGCTATCCCACATACTGAAACTCTATATGATGAACCCTATGTAACTACTATCTATCCAAATGGAACAGTTATCCACTCTGAAATCCCTGACACAGGCAGTATTAACGTATGTATGTGCTACGACATAACACCTGAAGGAGCCAACCTTAAAAATGTGGACGCAAAAATAGAAGTCTATAACTTCCATTTCTACACTGATCAGGGCTCAATTCTTAACATGACCCATAGTGTTGCAATTGCTGGAAGTGTACCCGACTCAAACTCACCTAACGGTATCACCAGTGCAATTGCAGAGTGGAACAGCGACAAGAATACCTATACCTTTGCAGACGGAACAGTATATGACTTCACCAAAACACTCGGCTACGTCGAAGAGAGTGTAGTATGTTATTTTTCTACTGAAGAGAGCACAGCTACAAGGGGTCATCAAATAATGGGTGGTGGTCCCGTTCTATCTGAATCTAATGGTGAAAAAACAGCACAAGCACTAACCGACCTAAGAAACGCCGAAACAATCTATGTCGATGTCACCAGAATACTGCAGGTAACATACAAACATCCAAGCAACCCCAACACGTCATCAGTAATTGCAACCACACCCACTAGCAACGATGTCTTGTGCCATATAGAGCTGTCAGAGTTAGATAATATGGGCAGAGCGATATACGAAAACGATCACCGCAACGACCACGAAAAATTCCTTACTATAGAAGCCCCAATGGCCTTCATACCGTAATACTGTAAACCAACAACCAACAGGAGGAGAATACAGAATTGGCTGGCAACGAATTGGAAGGCACTGCATTAAGCGTTTATACTTTCATTGCCCGTGCAGATGGGCCAGTGGGAACAAGAGAAATAACTAGGGGCGTAGAACTTAGCAGCACAAGTGTCGCACACTACCACCTCCAAAAACTTGAAAACCTTGACTTAATAGAGAAAAACAGTAACGGTGACTACATCCCCAAGAAGAAAGCATCTATTGATGGACATGTGTGGGTCGGCAAAAACCTCCTGCCACAATTAATGCTTTACTCCTTCTTTTTTATAGGTGCCTTTGCTGCAGAAATAAGTACAATACTCCTTAGCTTAATTATTAAAAGTATAGTGGTTGAAACAAGTTTCTGGTTTTTAACAGCAATAACCTTGGTAGCCATGTTGCTATTCCTCAAAGAAGGGACAAAACTGCAACGCAAACTAAGGCCCAAATACACAGACAAGAAGTAAAAACTATATTTTTTGCTTCTATGGAACTACCCATATTTGCTGATTTAAGGGTTGGTGTAGCGTTAACGTCATCTCGGTAATTGCAACTATTTCGTCGTTCGCTGTTGAAGATGAGTTGAGGTCGTTAATGGTGTAGTACATTAAGGCAGACACAAAAATTCGGGCCAATTCCGGCAAAGAAAGCTGATAACTGTAAACAACGGCAAACTCAATTTCAAAGCGTAAAATCGCTTGAAATCGGCGTCCACCACTCAATATATCGGGTGTTTCGCTTTATTTTTTTAATCAGAGAAGCTTTATACTGCTGTATTATTTTAAAAAAGGGGTGTTTCTTTGAGAGATCCTGCGGTTTCATTACAGGGACACATGGAGTGGTTCTGTGAAAAAATTGGTGCAAGGCCAACTGGTTCCACTAAAAATAAAGAAGCGGTTGATTACGCTTTTGCCGTGTTGCAAAAATGTGGGTTTCAGGTACATAAGCAGGAGTTTGACTGTATTGATTGGCTCAACTCTGGTGCATTGCTGTTGGTTGATGATCAGGAGGTGCCAGTGGAGCCCGCGGAATATTCGCTTCTCTGCGACGTTAAGGCCGACTTTATCTGTATTGCTACAGTAGCGGCGCTTCAAAAGGCGGAGTTGACCGACAAGATAGCGGTTATCTATGGCGAATTGTGCAAAGAACCCTTGATGCCAAAAAACTTTGAATTTTATAACCCTGATGAACACAAACAAATCATAGCTTTACTGGAAGAAAAAAATCCCAAGGCCATCATTGTGGTCAGCCCACATAAAGAACACATCATACAGGATGGAGATTTTAACATCCCCTGCGGTGTGGTATGCGCGGATATGCTGAATACCTTTTTACAAAGTACTACTCGGAAAGCGAAACTAACCCTCACCACAAAACGAATCCCAGCAAAAGCTCATAACGTGATCGCCACCTATGGAACTGGACGTGATAAAATATGCTTTTCAGCGCACATAGACACAAAGCCAACAACACCTGGCGCTCTTGACAATGCTTCGGGGGTATCTGTTCTGTTGGCCTTAGCAGAATCTCTCACCTCCAACGTCTGTTCTTTTCAGATTGATATTGTTTTACTAAATGGTGAAGACTACTATTCCACTCCCGGTGAAATGGCATACCTATCGAGACTCTCGCCGGAATACCTCTTGGCGGTGAATCTAGACGGCATAGGCTTAAGAGACAGCGCTACGTCCATCTCTTTTTATGCCTGCCCGCCAGAACTTGAGAACCAACTCTTGGACTATGTAAAAAGAACCCCCGGTATTGAGCAAATCGAACCCTGGCCTATGGGCGACCATATGCTATTTGCTGCTATGGGAATACCAACCGTTGCCATAACTGCCCGCAACATATTCAATCTAGTAGTATGTGTTTAGCTGTTTGTAGATGAAGGGTTTTTTATTCTTTGTGTGTCCCCGCCTCTTTGGTTATTATGATGTAGACTCTTCTTCCTAGGTAGCGTTTGGGTATGTCTGCTTTAGCAGA
>WQVG01000006.1 GCA_009781675.1 Candidatus Bathycorpusculum acetigenes
GATGGTGAGGCCGCTGGGATTTGAACCCAGGATCGCATGCGCCCCAGGCATGTATCCTAATCCATGCTAGACGACGGCCCCACAGGTTTGCGGCTGCATTTTTGGGGATTTGATGTTTTTCAATACGTATATGAACTTAAATCTTCTGGATACCGTTGCTTTAGCTCCCATGCATTTTAAGATAACCCCAACTATAATATTCAAAATGGAACCTCCACAGGTCTATAGAACGGGCGGTTGAGTGCGAAATTGTTGTGAGCGCTCTTTGTAGAGTTTTTATGTGATAACTCGTTAGATGCGAAATTTAAGAAGAGTATGTGTAAACTGAGATCAAATAACATCGGGTTGTTTTGTTGTTTCATCATGAGAAGTTTATTTTTCAAGCAATATTTTTATAACGAAAGTGTCGCATTCAAAAGTCAGCATGGACATGGCGAGTCCTGTGTAGAATAAACTCGGTGAATAGCAATACCGTTTAAGGCTTTAAAAAAAGATGGTGTAAGTAGTTTAACCTTAGAGTGGGTTTTGCAGGCTAAGAATTACAGGTTAACTTTGGATAGGGAGCGTTGTGTTGGTTGTCAGATTTGCATGAATGCTTGTCCAAAGCAAGCCATAACCGTCCAAATTCAGCCTCGAGTGTTTGGTGAAGCGGTAAAGAAGGTTAAAGTGGATATTGATGGGCTGAAGTGTAATTTTTGTGGTGTTTGTGATATCACCTGTCCGTATGGTGCCATTAAAGTTTTCCAGAATGGGAACAGCAGAGAGGTTCTTTTGGTGTTAGCTAAAGATAGCTATCCTCAGATTATGCGCGACATAGGGGTGGATACGCGTAAGTGTGATAAGGCGTGTGTTAAATGTGAATCGGTCTGTCCGCTTAAACTCATCAAAATCTCAAAGGTTGGTTATGATGGTAAGCCTGTGGAGGATATATCGGTTTTGTCGCCGTTGGGTCAGAAACGGGTTCAGGTCACGTTAGATATTCAAAAAGAGTTCTGTCCTACGTGCCGTCTCTGTGAATTTAGCTGTGCTTTGGGTGCAGTGAAGGTTAAAAAGATCTTTGAAGGCCATCTCTTAGTTGATCAGGAAAAATGTCTTGTGGGTTGTCGGGACTGCGTGGATGTTTGCCCCATAACAGGTACGCTTGTCTTTGATGATAACGGTAGAGTTGTTGCCAACGAGCAGAGTTGCACGTTTTGTGGTGCATGCAAAAACGTCTGTCCAAACCCTGAAGCGCTGACTGTTCAGCGGACCAAGGTGCAACATACACCAGTTCATTCGGGTGCATGGAACAAAACCCTTGAACGTTTAACTAGTCCCCAGGATGCGATGAAAGAATTTAAGGCGCATGCCGCACAGGCCAGACGGACACTTGTCAAAAACCGTTTGGAATTTGAGGCGAGGAAAAAAAATGAGTGATACCAAAAATTTTGCTAACCCTGAGGAGCTTCGGGTTGGGGTCTTTGTCTGCCATTGCGGCTTAAACATTGCCGGTACCGTAGATGTGCATGCAGTTGCGGAATATGCCAGAACCATCCCCGATGTTGTCTATGTGAAAGAGAATCGCTATACCTGCGCTGATCCGGGACAGGAAGAGATTCGTCAAGCCATCTGTGAGCAGAAGCTTAATCGAGTTGTGATTGCGGCTTGCTCGCCTCGGATGCATGAACCCACCTTTCGTAGGACTGTTGCGGAAGCTGGACTTAACAGTTTTCTCTATGAGATGGCAAATATTCGGGAATTTGCTTCTTGGTGTCATCAAAGTGATCCTCAGGCGGCAACCGAGCGTGCTAAGGATGCGGTGAAAATGGCAGTGGCCAAGGTTCGGTTGATGCAACCCCTGCAGGCCATGGGGGTGCGGGTTACAGATAAGGCTTTGATTATTGGTGGTGGCATTGCGGGTATTAATGCGGCGTTGGATCTTGCTGAGCAGGGTTATGGTGTCTATTTGCTTGAAAATACGCAAAGTATCGGTGGACATATGGCTGCGCTTGACAAAACTTTTCCCACTTTGGATTGTAGTATATGTATTGAGGGGCCAAAGATGGTGGATTGTGCGCGTCATCCAAATATTACCATTTTTGCCAACAGTGAGTTGGTTAAATGTGAGGGTTATATTGGTAATTTTAGGGTTAAAATTCGTCAAAACCCTCGCTATGTTATTGCTGAAAAATGTACGGGGTGTGGGGAGTGTAAGGATGCGTGTCCTATTGAGTATCCAAACGAATGGGATCTAAATTTAGGCACGCGCAAAGCCATAAGTGTGCCCTTTGATCAGACGGTTCCGCTTATCTATAGCATTAATCGTGACTATTGTATAGAGTGTTTTAAATGCACAGAGGCATGTGGGGAAAGAGCTGCCATCGATTTTGATCAAAAACCTCAAGAAGTCATCATAGACGTGGGTGCCATCATTGTTTCCACGGGTTTTGATGTTTATTTGCCCTATGATATGCCGCTTTTGGGCTATGGTAAATATCCAAATGTAGTCACCAGCATGGAGTTTGAGCGGCTGATTTTAGCGGCGGGACCCACCGGTGGTAAAGTTATCCGGCAATCTGATGGTCAGAAACCGCGGTGCGTTGCATTTATCCAATGTGTTGGAAGCCGGGATAAGCAACATTACCCCTACTGTTGCAATTTTGGTTGTATGTACACGCTAAAGCATGTGGTACAACTCAAAGAAAAATACAAGCAAGATGTGGAAGTCTATGTTTTTTACATGGATATGCGTAGTCCAGCTAAAGGCTATGAGGAATTCTATGACCGCGCACGAGAACAGGGGGTCAACTTTATTCGCGGGCGAGTCAGCAGAATCGAAGAAGACCCACTCACCCATAACCTCACGGTACACAGCGAAAATTCGTTGTTAGGGCAACCCATCGAAATTGAAGCGGATATGGTTGTGTTGGCAACTGCGGCCATACCCAAAAAAAGCAATGATGAAATCGCTCGGATCCTCAACCTTAGCCGTGACTCCGATGGTTTTTTTATGGAGGCTCACCCCAAACTCAAGCCGCTTGATGCGCCAACGGATGGTATTTTCTATGCCGGGTCCTGTGCAGGACTCAAAGATATACCCTATAGTGTTTCACAAGGAAGCGGGGCTGCTTCACGCGCAGCAACCGTTCTTAGTAAAGAAGAATGGAAAATTGAGCCCATCGTTAGCGTTGTAGACGAAACGAAATGTAAGCAATGTGGGGTCTGTATAGATAAATGTCCCTACAGCGCTATCCGACAAGAAAAAAATCAGCCAGCTACCATCGTAGCTGCTAGCTGTCATGGTTGTGGTACATGCGTTGCCGAATGTCCTCATCAGGCAATAACTCAGATGCATTTTACTGACGCCCAAATTATGGCTCAAATTCATGCCGCCCTCCAAACCAACCCTGAAGACAAAATCCTAGCCATCCTCTGTAACTGGTGCAGTTACGCCGGTGCAGACCTCGCAGGCATCAGCCGATGCGATTACCCCGCAAGTGTCCGAGCCATCCGCGTCATGTGCAGCGGCAGAACCTCGCGCGAATTTATCCTCGAAGCCCTCAAATTAGGCGCAGGCGCAGTTATGATCGGCGCCTGCCATCTACCCTATGACTGTCACTACATAGACGGCAACTACAAAATGAAAACCCGAACTGATGCCCTCAAAGCCACACTTACCAAACTGGGCATGAGCCCCCAACGCTTCCGCGTAGAATACATCTCCGCCGCAGAAGGCAACCACTATGCTGAAGTCATAAAAGAAATTGATAGCCAACTTAAAGCGCTTGGTAAAGAGAAAATTCAGGCAGAAACCGTCAAGTTAAAACCCACCCTTGAGAACATGCTCAAACGCAAATAACCACCAAAGCTAAGAGCAGGCAAATAACTCGGGCTGACTTAGAAGGGAAGCATAAAAGCATTCTCAGGTGTTGTTTTGTTGTGTTTTTTTGGAAAGCTTATAGCTTAGAAAATCGAAGCCATTCCAGATAGGCGGATAATTGGCATGATGGTTGCGGGGGTTGATGAGGCTGGACGTGGATGTGTGATTGGGCCTTTAGTTGTTGCGGGTATTGTTGTTTCAGCGGATAATTTACAGTTGTTGTTAGAGTTGGGTGTCAAGGATTCTAAATGTCTTTCAGCTAAAAAACGTGAAGCGCTCTATCCTGAGATTCTCAAACTTGTTAAAAGCCATCATATCATAAAGGTGCCGCCTTATCTAATCGATAGAGCGGTACGTAGCACAAGAACTCTCTACAAGCTTAATCATCTTGAGGCTCAAACTATGGCAAAAGTCATCCAAGAACTCAGTCCAGATAAAGCGTTTGTGGATGCTGCTGATGTATTGCCAAAACGTTTTGGGGAGTACATAAAAGAATGCCTTGCAATGCCGTATCCGGTGATTGTCTCTGAGCATAAGGCTGATAAGAATTATGGAGTGGTTGCTGCGGCTTCAATTGTTGCCAAGGTGGAGCGGGATGGGGAGATCCGTCGGTTGCAGGAAAGGTATGGTGAGTTTGGTAGTGGTTATTTGACTGATGAGAGGACCTTGGGTTTTCTTAGGCGGTTACTTGATGAAGGCAGTGGGTTCTATCCGAGTTGTGTGCGAAAATCTTGGGAGCCTGCTCGGAAGTTAAAAGAGGCGTATGGTTCAAAGCAAAAGACACTGGGTTAACTTCCGGCGTTATTGTATTTTGTTGCATCTTTAACGATACAATTTATAAACATCTTCAACGTAAATTATTTTGATTATCATTATCAACAGTTGATTTTAATGGCGGTATATAGTTGAGTGAAAAAGATGTAATGCGGTTTCTCCAAATTCTATGCTTATCTAAACGGGAAATCCAGGTTTATATGTTTCTTGCCAAAAGCGGTGTACAATCAACCAGTTTTGTCGCAAAGAGGCTCAAGATGGAACGTGTACAAGCCTATCGCACGTTTAAAAAGCTCCAAGAAAAAGGCTTCATCGAAGCAACCCTGGAGCGACCAACCCGTTTCACCATTGTTCCCTTCTCTGCGTTAGTTGACAATTATATCACCACCAAAAAAAATGAAGTTACCAACCTAAACGAGCAAAAACAGAGCCTGCTAACCGCCTGGCAGGCCATAAGTGCCCCTGAATCCGAGTATCCTGTGGCGAAATTTTCAATTATAACAGGCAAAAAAAAGATCCACTCCAAAATGCTCAACATGATAGAGGAAGCCAAATCAGAGGTTATTGTACTAACAACCTCGTTGGGATTGATTCAAGAAGACATTGCAGGCATTTTCGACGCCACCGTCGAACCATCCCAAAATCGCGGGGTCCAAGTTCAAATTTTAACCGATGTATCCTTGGAGAACTTTAAAGTGGTCGAACGCTTTGACCGCAACATTACCGAGGATAAACTCAACATAAAATTGCGCCATGTAACTATGAGCTCCAAATTTTTCCCCCGCTTTCTAATCAAAGATGAAGAAGAAGCCATACTCTATGCGCCGTTTGGAAACGAAGCATCAGTGCTTAACCTCGAAGATGAAGGCTTATGGATAAACGACAAGATGTTTATCTCAGTCCTCAAAGCGTTTTTTGTGCAGATGTGGCAAAGTGGAGTTGAGGCATCCAAACGTATAGAAGAGCTAAAAAGCGGAGTACCGCTGGGTGAAACAGTAGTCATAAAAGATGCCGAGGAAGCATGGAATAAAGTCGGTAAAATTTTGGAAGCCGCCAAAAAAGAAATCGTGATAATCACCTCTTCGCAAAGCATCAATCGGCTTGCCGAAGACAATTCACTCATCAAATTTTTAAAAGAAGACCTAAAGATCCGCTTGATGGCATCTATCGATCTTGATAACCTCGAACCCGCACAGAAACTCGCCGCCCACTATGAAGTTAAACATGTGCCCATAAGCTACATGACAATGATGCTTGTAGATAACAAGCATCTGTTCATGTTTAAAAATCCACCCATCAACGATATTGATGTGGAATCAGCGCTCTATTTAGCAGATACCTTCTACACCAGTGACCCCAGTCAAATTGAACGGGTCAGTGAAATGCTAGATGATATATGGAAACGTGGTATAGATATCTCTGAAATTACAAGTCAAGCCGGAACGAAGCTGCCTACCGTGGAAGTGGAGAAAACGCAATCTGTAACGCAGGCAGTGGAGCGAATGCTTCAAAATAACGTCACATCAGTTCTCATAACAGAGCAACAACAATCGCTAGGGGTTATAAGCGATCGGGATATACTAAGAGAAATCATCGAAGAACAAAAAGATCCCCAAGAAACCTCAATGGGAGAGCTCAAGTTCACCCCGCTCATCCTTTTGGAGACTGATGAATCCATGATTACCGCCATGAAACTGATGGAAGAGCGGGGCTTTAAACGTGCAGCTATGGTAAAAGATGGCCAGTTAATCGGCATGTTAACTAAAGAAACCGCGAAAAACAAGGGATAACTCTCTTTGTGGGCTTTAGTTGGAAGCAAAGTGTTATTAGCAAAAAAAAGTTTAGCTAAGCGAGGATAAGGATTTGAATCTGCAATCTCCGATGATTATTGTGAATTTTAAGACCTATCTTGAATCCACTGGTAAGCGGGCTTTGGAGTTAGCAAAGCTTGCCGAGAAAGTTGCCAAAGAAACTGGGGTATGTATTGTTGTGGCGCCGCAGGCGGTGGATCTTGTTAAAATTGCTCAGGCTGTAGAGATTCCCGTGTTTGCTCAGCATATTGATCCCATCAAGCCTGGTAATTCAACGGGGCATATACTTCTTGAGGCTGTAAAGGAGGCGGGTGTTGTGGGTACTCTTATTAATCATTCAGAGCGGCAGCTCCGTCTCATAGACATCGATGTTACCATCGCACTATGTCGCGAGCAGGGTTTGATTTCTTGTGTCTGCGCCAATAATCCCCTGGTAAGTACTGCTGTAGCGGCTCTAAAGCCAGATATCACCTCTATGGAGCCGCCTGAGCTTATTGGTACAGGCATTAGTGTTTCAAAAGCTAAACCAGAGATCATAACAGATACCGTTCGGTTAGTTGCGCAGGTTAACTCTGAGATGACACTTCTTTGTGGGGCAGGTATCAGTACAGCTGAGGATGTTTCTATCGCCTTGAAGCTTGGTACACAGGGGGTTCTTGTTGCAAGTGGTATAGTGAAGGCCAAAGATCCCTATGGTGTGCTTAGGGCATTTGCTGAGGCAATAAACAGCACAAAGTCTGCGTGAGACTCTTGAAGGTTGAGCCTGAATGTGAATCCTGTTTGCTTTCTAGGGCACAAATCCAGGTCTATCAAGCTACCACTAATCCGGCTCTGCGCTTTCGATGTCTAGCGGAGGTTGTAAAGTTGCTTAATCGTGAATTCAAACCCACCTCCAATGCAGCGGAAATTGGCACTAAACGTGACCGTATCATCCGCAAACTCACCAGTTGTGAGGATCCCTACAGGCTTATCAAGAAACGGGCCAATGAAAAAGCGCTTAAAATGCTTCCTCGGGCCAAAAAATATGTAGAGTCGGGTTATAATCAGCAGGAGCGTTTTAAAAAGGCCTGTTTATGCGCTATTGTGGGAAACATTATGGAATTTGATATTCCGGGACATAAATTCACGATTGATAGTTTAGCGGGTCGTATTCGAGAAGCTGCCAAAGACTTGGTCATAGATGACATTGATAAGGCCTATGAGTTGACAAAGAAAGCACAGGGTATCTTGTATTTGGCAGATAACGCGGGTGAAATTGTGTTTGATACTCTGCTTGTTGAGCAACTCAAGAACATGGGGTTAAAAGTGACCTATGTTGTAAAGGGTGCACCGGTCATAAACGACGCCACCTTAGAGGATACCGAAATTAGTAACATGGATAAATTTGCTGATGAGGTTATAACCACTGGTTGTGATGCTGTAGGGTTGCAAAGAACAGAGGCCTCAGCTGAGTTTCTCAAGGTCTATGATACTGCTGAGCTTATATTTGCCAAAGGTATGGGATATGCTGAAACCCTCACGGAGTACAAACTTACCAAACCACATTTGTTGTTGTTTCGCACTAAATGTGTGCCGGTTGCAAATTATTTTTGTGTTCCAAGAGACAAAAATATAGCGAAACTGATGATGTAATATGGAATTGCCTGCCATTACTTTTCAGAAAGATTTTCTTGCCCATTTTGAAAATGTTATCGAGAAGGAATGGATTATAACCAATGGGTTAGGCAGCTATGCCGCTACAACGATACCAGGCATCAACACACGTAAGTACCATGGGCTTTTGGTGGCTGCACTTAACCCGCCGGGAGACCGCACGGTCTGTCTTGCCAAACTCGACGAAGACCTACTTATAGGTGACACCACTTACCGGTTGGGCTCCAACGAATTTCACGATATAGTTTTCCCCGATGGCTACAAACATATCGAGCAGTTCACTCTCAATCCCTATCCTACATACGTCTATGATTTGGGTTCTATTGAAGTAAAAAAGACTATTTTTCTACACCAACTCAAAAACGTCACAGCCATAGCCTACCACATCACAAACCACAACAACACACCCCTCAAAATTCGGCTCTATCCACTTTTAACCTGTCGCTATTACCACAACGTTATCGACCGTTTCCGGGTCCCCCTAAACTTCACCCAAGAAAGCAACCTCAAGGATTTTCAAGTTATGTTTATGCGCCCCCAGGCAACAATTATGTGCCGCATAACGGATGGTGTCTTTATCGAGGGACTTAACTGGGTGGAACGGTTGCATTACCGTGATGAAGCAACACGGGGCGAAGCAGACTTTGATGACCTCTTCCAACCGGGTTATTTTGAACTCCAAATTCCCGCCCTATCCAAGAAAGATTTTGCAATTACATGCGCAGCCAGCCTTGAGGGCAAAACCGCAGCTCAGATTCTAGATTCCGCCGGCACTACCAGTCAGGAAATAGACCATATGCTTAGCGCGGAAGTAAACAATAGCACAAACCTGCTCAGAGACTTCTACGGTGATCATCCACAGGTGCCGCAGAGTGATTGGCTTAATTGGATACTGCTTGCCGCCAACTCTTTTATCGTTCAGGACAAAAACAGCAGAAAAGCAATTATCGCCGGCTACTACTGGTTTGAGCCCTGGGGCCGTGACACTTTCATCTCCCTGCCTGGTTTGATGCTGACCACAAACAGATTTGCTGAGGCAAAAGATACTCTGCAGAATTTCATGCGCTACTTCAAAGACGGTTTAATTCCCAACTTTGTCGCTGACAAAACAGGTGCTCCCATCTATAACACTGTTGATGGCACCCTCTGGTACGTTAACGCGGTGTTGCAGTACATCAAATATACCAGTGACTATGACTTTATCAAAACTAAACTGTGGGAAAACCTCAAAGGTATAATCGAGCATCATCAGAAGGGCACCTTCTTTGGTATCCAACTCGATAGTGATGGTTTACTTATGCATGGACCGCGTCTTACCTGGATGGATGCAGTGGTTGAGGGGGATATGATTACGCCGCGGGCAGGTAAAGCGGTGGAAGTCCAGGCATTGTGGTATAATACGCTCAAGATCATGGAGAACCTTGCAGACAGATTTGATGAGACGACATCAGCCAAGCAGTATGCAGCTATGGCGGAGCAAACCTGCCAAAGCTTCAACGAGAAATATTGGAACTCCAAGTACGGTTGTCTCTACGATGTGCTTGAACCAAACAGAGTTGATGTCTCAATACGACCCAACCAAATCTTTGCAGTCTCACTTGACTACACGATGTTAAATAAAGAAACCAGCCGCCGTATCGTCGATGTCGTCAATCGGGAACATGTAACACCGCATGGCTTACGCACGCTTTCGATAGATGATCCCAAGTTTATGGATAAATGCGCAGGTAACCGTCGTACCCGAGACGCCGCCTATCACAACGGCACCATTTGGCCGTGGCTACTTGGACCATACATAACAGCCTATCTTAAAGTCAACGACTACTCCAGCCAAGCACGAAAACAAACATTAGATACCCTTATTTTACCCCTGTTTAGAAATGACATCTATGAAAACAGTCTAGGGACCATAAATGAAATCTATGACTGCAAACCACCCAACATACCCCGCGGCTGTATCTCCCAGGCATGGAGCATAGCAGAACCCCTAAGAGCATACATAGAAGATATACTCCAAATTAAACCCAGTTTGATAAATTAGCGTGTTTTTGTGCTATAATGGCACTTTGACGGCAGTATGATACCAATTACATGGCTCACTCACTCTGCCAGCTACTCGTTTAGGATGTCGTCTATATAGCAAGGGCACGTGAAGGGTCGGGCGGATGCAAGGTGTAAACTATCTGTTGATAATAGGGGGCTAGAGGATTTTAGGTGATGAAAAGTTAGGTATAATATGAAGCTCGAGGGTACAGTCTTGGGGTCAGTATTTTGCAAAACTTTAAATGCCTATATTTGAATAACGAATAGTTATCATCGATTGGTGTCCTCTATGTCTAAGGTTAAACTGTTAGGTTTATTTACAATAGTTCTTTTAGCATCGATTTGCTTGTCTCTGGGTTCCTCTGCGGTGCCTGCAATAAACACAGAAAAAGCAGTCTATGCTCCGCAGGCAACTATGCCGCCAGTTTCCCTCCTTCAAGCTCTCCAAGATAGTGAACCTACAACAACTCCAGAACCGACCGAAAAACCTACGCCAACACCTAAACCAGAACCTACCACAAAACCTAACTTAAAGTTTGCCTGCCAAAGTAGCTCCGCCAACAGCCTTAAACTTGAAATAACCGGTATGCTAAGCTACAATAACAGCGCCATACCCGGCGCCCAAGTATATATCCGAAGTAGCACCGATGGCGGAGATAACTGGGAAAATTTTGCACTAGAACAAACCCGTGCAGACGGTAGCTTCACTACCACTTGGATCCCCAAGACCACAGGCAACTATATGCTTTGCGCTCATTGGGCAGGAAACGACACATTACGCTGGATGAATACCACCCTAAATCTTGCACTAACATCTGATTCTGAGAACAACATTTTCTGCGCATCTTCAAACTCAACCATAACTAGGTTACGCTATGATCCAGCATCTCAGACTCTGAGCTTTAATACAAACGGAACCCAAAACTCCGAGTCCATAAACATCTTCATACCTAAAACTCTTGTAAACGACGTTCAAACCCTCCAGGTAAAAATAGATGGAAAAACAGTAGCATTCAGTAACAAAGCCCAAAACGACATCTGGATTATAACCTGCATAGCCGATCAGGGCGAACATACCCTCACCGTACAAATGCCCCTTCTGGAGTTTATGAATCCAGTCTCGAACCCTTGGCCTACCATAACCATAATTATCATAGCCATGATCGCCATTATTGCCATCGCCACAATCATCCGCCGCAGACGCAGAACCGCCGCAAGTGTAGCCGCCATCCTAAAACAAAACCGCCAATAGACACGGCATACAACTCCAGAGAAATCATCCATTCCTTTTTTAGCTCTAAGGGTTATGTCTATAAGATAGACCTACTCATACCGCATCCAGCCAAGGGATAATCATGACTAAAGAGCAAACTTTGATTCCATTTGTTAAAGAAAAAAGCAAAACTGACGAACCTACAATTATCATTGACAGCCGCGAAGCGACCAGCGCCAAAAAAATCGCCACAGGCTTAACTGAAAAAGGGGCTCAAGTTAAAACTCAAATGCTTGAAAAAGGTGACTACATTCTAAGCGACCAATGCGCAGTAGAACGCAAAACAGTCAACGACTTCGTCTACACTCTCACCCGCCGCTTCCTCTTTGAGCAACTCTTTCGCCTAAAAGATGTCTACTCAAAATCGCTCATCATCTTAGAAGGCTATATGCCCATCATCTACAAATACAGCAACATTCAACCTCAAGCCATCTGGGGCGCCATATTTAACCTCGCCAAAAACGGCATCGCCATAGTTAACACCGCCAGTCAAAAAGAAACCATCGACTTTCTCTACACCGCTGCGCGCCAAGAACAGATAGTTGAGAAACGCAACGCAGTGGTACATGCATTTAAAAAATGTGACACCCTCTCAGACGCACAGGTATATTTCGTTGCAAGTCTACCCAGTATTGGACGAGAAAAAGCCACAGCTATTCTAGATGCATATCAAACCCCAATAAATGCGCTCATAAACATAGACGACTGGGAAAGATCAGTTCATGGACTTGGTCCAGTTATAACTAACCGTGTTAAAGACGTATTAAACACACCCTACAGAGACAATAAAGAAAACGACAAAGAATGCCAAGACCCAGCAACTTAAAGCAACACCGCCTTGAACGCCTTGCAACATATCTAAAAAACAACATAAACCTCAACACAACCTCGAGAAACAGAGAAACGGACTGTTTTAACTCAGCAGCCAATAGCCAAAGCTACTGTGTTCGCGTCTGGAAACGCATATTAATTGGTATAACTCATATGAATTATACGCATACAAAAGGAGTTAGTTTAGACCTTGTCACAAAAAGTAACTCGTCAAGAACTCGAAGCCAATAACGGTAAAGGCGGCAAACCCGCTTGGATAGCCTATAAGGGCAAAGTTTATGATGTAACTGAGAGTAGCTTCTGGATTGACGGCGAACACATGGGCATGCATAATGCCGGTACAGACTTAACTGAAAACCTTGAAATGGCACCGCACCGAGACGAAAACTTTAATCGCCTCAAACTAGTCGGCGAATTGATCTAACTGGATAGCTAAAACAGACACCGCAAAACGCTGTCAACAATAGAATACGACAACGCCGTTTAATCAACACACTTTTAGCGCCTCAACCGCCAATAATATTTTCCACTGGATTTAAACAACATATCGGAGATACTATAGCAACCCCTCTTCATCTACAGGTAGAGCACAAAAACTACGAATAAGCAAATGTGTCACGTTTCTGGGCTGTAGCAGCAACGCCTTTTTTCGCCTAAATTAAGGGTCAATACAGACCATCACCATATCACATACCCAAATCGATGGGTTGTTTTAGGAGCTCGAGGATTTGTTTTTCGTGTGCTTGACGTGTGGTTAGGGGATAGATTTGGCGTTCGCATTCAAAAAAGAGAGGGTCTTGTCCGATGATACGGCTGAGTATTTCGTCGGATTCAGCGTTTACTATGAGCATGTTACCTTGTTGTCCGATGAGATGGTAGGTAAGTTCAAGACTTTTTTCTGTTTCAAGTTTCTCAAAATATTTGAACTGCAAAGGCAACAGTTTTGCCCAGCGTTCAAGGGGTATATCATGTTTTACTTTTTGTATGACTAAAAACTTCATATAGATCCCAGATAGTGTTGAATTGATCAGAGTATAAATAATTTCGTGTACAATATTAAAACATTTTTTGGCACATTAATTATTTTTTATAAGTTATTATCAATAAAATGACAGTGTAACAAAATTAATAAAAAATACTTGTTAAAAATAATTATTCGTAATTGAAAAAGGAATGTACGCATTGCATGTTTTGAATTTTATCGAATGCTGGCTTTGTTGGTTTATGGGAAGAATCAGTAGCTATTGGCGATAAATTTAAGGCATCAAAGGACGCTATGTTGAGTTGAACCATACAACGGCTTAAAAGGTGTTTAGTAAACCTGTGACGCTTCACTGGTTTAGCAAGTTTCTTTGCAGTTGGTTTTTTCTGTGCCGCCTCGCTTTAGCAGTTCTGGAAGGTGTATAGAAGCCTTTGACATTGTATCCTTTAAAGCATCCATCAATTCATCGTTAATTTCGAGGTCAACAGTTACGCGCATATGTCCGGTCTTTTCGTGCCTTCGTTCAGTCATAGTGCCACCTCCTTAGCTGCGGGGGAAGTAGGTTAACTACGAGATGAGCTGCCTGTAGGCCGGTTAGATCCAGATGGATCTCGATTTGGTAATGGTATCTGCCCAGTCGTCGGGTACGGGTTTTGTAGCCGCTGACTATACCGCCTTCTTTGTAACGGTGCAGCCTCTGATTTATAAACACAGATAAGACTGTGGAGACTAAAGGCTCAAAAGCAAAGGCTAACCGGAGCAGAACACGGATGGCACTACCAGATAAAGATTCTAAAAATGGTCCCAAGCCATAAACCTCCTAAAGCCCACAAACAGTCGTTTCTGCTGCTTGCAGAGAAGAGCTTGATTAACAATAGGCTACAGGTTTTTTTAAGCCTGTGTGACTGTATATACCCAACAACAAAGGATGCCTATGGTGATGGATGAGCTTAATTGTCAGATTTATGGTTGCAGACGATGCCAACTCTGGCAGGGTGCTAAACATGCAGTTCCCGGCGAAGGAGCCAACGATTCCAAGGTTATGCTGGTGGGACAGAACCCCGGTGCTGAGGAAGATGAAACGGGCAGACCGTTTGTAGGCAGAGCAGGCAGATATCTCACCAAAACCCTCCTTGAATATGGTATCCGCCGAGAAGAGGTCTACATAACCAACATCGTCAAACACACATCACCTAAAAACCGCAAACCCCACCCCGACGAAGTCTCCGCATGCCTCCCCTACCTGCAAGAACAAATCCGCCTTATCCAACCCAAAATCATTGTCCTTTTGGGGGCCTCAGCAAAGGAGACGCCCCGGATTGCGGGCATCAAATATTTTGAGATTGTGCATCCATCCGCGGCTATGCGGTTTACCAAGATGCGGGAAAAATTCAAAAAACAAATCGCCGAACTTGCAGAACAAATCAAACAGATACAACAATCACAAATCTGATAGAGTACTCAGTCCTAAGCCACAATATTTCTGTGCTTTCGACCGAGCATTTTGTATTTTGAAGTCCAATTGACCATTTTGTTGTTTTGGCGCTAAACACAACTAATGCTATGAGGATGTTTTTGCAATTAGTCCGGTACGTGTTTGACCCCGTTCACATGTTTTGGTGCATTCAAGATTTGTTATGTGGCTTATTCTATGGTTTCTCTGTTTGGGTGTCAACACACCGACCAAAAAAGAGAAAAATTAGGATACTTTAAACAATGAATCAGGTAAATACGGATTTAATTTAACATCTTCATAAAAATGTATAACATTTCCAATGTCATCAATATAGTACTCCTCAAAGTTTGGATTTGGTCGATAATACTTGTTAAAGTCCAAAGCATGTTGAACCAAATAACTAAAAATGTAGTATGGTGCTTTCTCCCAATTTTCACCACCATCACGAGTGTAATACGACACTTGAGCATCCACATCAAATATGTAGGTTTCAATCACACCAGATATCCATGTTTCATCAACACGAATTAAATTATCACGAACAGTATAAACAGTGACACAATCAACATGGGTAATTTTGTATTGATAGCTGCTATAGTAGGGACTGGGTCGCGGTGATGGAGAAGGATTAAAGGGTATTGTTGAAGCGGCTCCATATTGACTTTCCGGCTCCTTAATAGCGCCAGATGTAGACGCTTCAGTCCCATCATACGATGGCTCATTAAACTCTGTATCACGATACACAATTCGCTCTTTCAGTGGAGCATTAATAAAAAACAATGAAGTCACAACACATGTAAACACACAAGCCGCTATCACAACCACAACCACCTTACCATTATCCACTATCCACAACCCCACCGCAATTTTAACACCTAACAGTTTATTGAACACACCCGATATATCAATTACTTCACATCCGCAATAGTTCCAAAAATGTTTTAGCGGTGAACATCTTCAGCGTCATAAAATCATATATGAAACCCTAACCATCACAATAAGGATTGCTTACACCAAATCAAAATCAATTTGAGGTTTACTTTAGAGCTTTATGCAAATGCTTTTTAACGATTGTAGTTATCCTCTTTGGGGTAGATGCAACGGAGAAATGTGGTATCCAGCCGCTTGTTTGTTTATGGTTTTTGTAGCGGTATGCGATCCAAGGGATGCTTTGCGCATATATGTAAACAACTGTCTGCTATCTCAGCGGTTATAGGGCGGCAGCCTGTGAAAGTTAAAGGGGTCCTCTTAATCGGTATTATAAGTCTCTCTATCGTATCTGTTCTTAGTATTCAGCAGCTGAGCACTCAAGAAACAAAGTCTTCAGACGAGTTCTATTTTGGAGTCTCCTTTGGTGGCCAAACTTCTGAGGAAGCAAAAGTTTTGATCGATAAAGTCAAAGGTTACACTAACTTTTTTTTGATAAATTCCTATGATTTAACAACCAATGAAAGTGCGCTAAATGAAGTCTGTGATTATGCTGTTCAAGCTGGTTTGAAGTTTACGGTGTATTTTGATTTTATCTCACGGGTTACCTATTCGTGGCATCAAACATGGCTTGACAACGCCTCTACACGCTGGAAGGACAGTTTTTTAGGTGTCTATCTCCATGATGAACCGGGGGGTAAACAGCTTGATACTCAAAAGATGTTTAAAAATGCGGCTAGTTACAGTGAAGCTGCAGAGCTTTTTGTTCAAAACATAACTCAATCCAACAGTATGATGGATCTTAACCGCAGGTCTATCTCAGCTTTCACCGCTGATTATGTTCTTTTTTGGTGGGATTATCTTGCAGGCTATGACGTTTTGTATGCAGAGTTAGGCTGGGAGCTTAATTCAACACAACAAATTGCGCTTTGTCGGGGTGCTGCAAACGTGGAGGATAAATCATGGGGGGCCATTATTGTTTGGACTTACTATGAAGCGCCCTACCTGGCAGGTGCTCAGGAAATCTACCAAGAGATGCTCATGGCATACAATGCAGGGGCAAAATATGTGACAGTTTTCAACTATCCTACCTATCCTGAGGACAATCCCTATGGAGTTCTCTCTGAAGACCACTTTAATGTCCTAGAGGATTTTTGGAAATACGTTAAGGCAAATCCTCGGCCCAACAGCGAAGAAGTGTATGCTGAGGCTGTGTTGGTTTTGCCTTCAGATTATGGCTGGGGTATGCGTCGTAATAAGTACCTGCCGGAGGATAACATCTGGGGTCTTTGGTCTGAAGATGAAAAGGCCCCGCTTATCTTGGAAAATGTAAACAAACTGTTAAGTCGGTATGGTTTGGGTTTGGATATAGTCTTTGAGGATACAAGGTTCGATTTCAGCGATATCTATAGCAGAGTTTACTATTGGAATGAGACGATACGTTAAACGTTTAAAATATAGGGGAGGCTATTCTTCTTCTGAAGGTAGCCCTATTTTGCGCAGGTAATCTCGTGCAAATCGTGGGTTATAAGCCAAGAGTTCTTTGCTTCGTAGTAAGCGTCTCTCGAGGCGATCAAGAGCAACATTAAAGGTTGGTTCTACGCCCCATCCTTCGCCGGCGGCAATAAAACTGCCCTTTGTGGTTCGGAATTGCAGGCGGCAGTGAACCATTGGGGTATCGCGCATGTTGGTGCCGCGGTGAGTTTTCATGTACACAAACAGTGAACCCGGTTGGAAAGCATCTTGGAAACGGCGGGCAAATGAATCGAATTCTGCCATCATAAATTGTTGTATCTCTGGGTTGATTTCTATGTCTTTGATGCTAAACTGGATTGTTAAACGATGTTCAGCTGTCTCCAACTGGCTTATGGGTTCTAAGAAATCGAGTTTGGTTACGACCCCTATTAAGCGTTCACCATCGACTATGCAAAGGCAGGATATGTCGTGGTAATGCATCAGTGCTTCGCAGTCGTGTATGGCCTTTTTGGGGTCAACTGTTATCACAGGCCTACGCATGATAGCTTTAGCAGAGATGCCCAAGGTGGCTATGCGGTCGCCTGCGAAATCGTTGTTTCCCATGCGTTTAGGTGGAAAATAGAGATTATCAAAGATATCTTGTATGCTGATTATTCCTCCAAGACGGCCGCGTTCCATGATGGGGACATGAGATATACCGAATTCCCGCATCAATCCCAATACGGCGCCCACGCTCCGGTTCACTTCAACTGTGTGGGGTGCACGAGTCATAAGCGATTCGACAGGAGCATTGCCCCAGGGCGCTTCAGCAAATGCATGGATCAGGTCTTCATCAGTGACAAAGCCTATAATTTTGTTCTGTTCAATCACGGGTAACTGACGTACGCCGCTGCCAATCATAAGTTTTGCCACACGGCTCAAAGAGTCATCTAAACTAACCTTAGATGCGCCTGTCATTAAATTTTTGACTTTAAGTCTGGTTAAATCCAGTCGGCTTCGTATAACTGAGCGGCGGCTTACCATCCCCACATAGTTGCCCTTCTCATCTAAGACTGCTAGGACAGGAGGCATATCTTTTTTGAAGCTCTCCAAACATTTTGATGCGCTATCATTCTCGAAAACTGCGTTAAATTTTTCTGAGTAGATATCCTTAACAGTAGCTGACACTGCCATGAAAATCACTGCAAAACTAAAGGTGCAGGTTGGATTTAAAGGTTATAAATCGCATCAGTTAACTTCGTTCAATATTTACAAATAACAAAATAAATTACGTCAATAAAAATACAATAATATATAAAAATAATTCAAATTTGAATACATGAATTTAGTGTGTGTTAACCCCTTTATTTTCAGGAAATGATATGTCAGGATAAATACAGAATAACAGGCATCTTAAACCAAACGTCTAAAGCAGGCAACACATCAAGCCAGCGCACAAACAAGTCGCTTGCCGTGTTTGATGAACCCATATATAAGCTGACTAGGTATTCAGCCAACATATAAACCGGTGATAAAACAATGAGCAAGAGTGTCTTGGCTGTCTAGACGGAAATCAGGCCATATGAATATTGAGCGGTGAATACAGCACGCCGCCCAGACAGCCGCAACTATCATTTACTGATTAGACGCACAGTTTGACATAGCCAAATCTCAGTTGACCGCAAACAGGGCAACAAATTAACTAACAAACCGCAAATAAAACATCAAGTGAATTAATGTTAATCAGATCAACACATCCGTGTTCCAAGCAGATAAACAACGTTGTCAACGGATAATTCCAGCATTCAACAACGACTTTTCTAGTCAAAACCATCGCGCCCAACAAGGTTCCCTAGATACTGGTAGAAATATTTCTGGCCAATAAACACACGTGAAAACACCAACAGACAAACCCCGCTACTATTGTGATCACTAAACCGGTTGACAACCAACCAGCACTCTACAACACAAATCTCATACACTAAATTACGCGATTAACTCATCACTATTTCTGCATACATAACTTGTTTATTTCATTAACGGGTTAGAGCGAATACATGAACTCAATAAAATAGGGCAGAGTATGTTGACGTTTTGTGCGTTGCCAGTTGTCCTTTATCTTTATTGGCAACCATAACCATAGCTTAATACGGGATATCTATACAGTTTTGAACAGATCAAGAGACTATGGTTTGGCCAATTTTACACCGCACTTTCAAAAAGGTTTACGTTATCATAACATGAGACATTAAGCATCAGTGTTCTATGCCAAACAACATTTTAAACCAATAAAAAATTGGACAAAATACAGAAAAAAGCTACAAGTTCTAAATAAAACTAGAACAATATATCCTTGCAGTTTAAATAAAACCTTCATTCAAGTTATAGTTGAGGTTAACTAAGGCCTCATCTTGTTTTTGTTAGTTTTTTTTAAAAAAAGAGTTTTTCAATCCACTTCTATCATGAAGGGAATAATTTACCCATGGTTCTAAAACAAAAAGAACTCGTTAACGAGTTAAAAATTGAATGGAAACGGCTCTGGCAGGAAAGAGTAGACGATAAAATCCGTGCAGAGGGCATAGCATGCGATGACTATAGCTCGCTTTTTATCGATAAAGGCACCATAATCCATGCAACCCGCGATTTTAAGGCGCTTAACTTTAAAGATATCCTTCAGCAACATGAAATCTCAGACCCTGAACGATATATCCCTCCAGACCCACAAGTGGGAGGCTGGAACAAATTTGTCAGGGACAACATAACAAAACTGGAAACTAAAAACGAGAAATTTGTAGAATACTACAGCAACCCGATCCATAGAGAGAAACAACCCCAGAAAAAGAACCGCAGAGGTTGGCTGCACATCTAACGTTAAGGAAAATGGGGCATTTATTTGGTTACATATCGGGACAGGCTAGATATAATTGCCGACATCTTAACCGTTGTCAGCAGGGAAGCTAAAAAAACCCAGATCATGTACCAAGCTAATTTAAGCTATAAAATCCTGCAACGCTACCTAAACGAAATTGCTGACGCATCCCTTATCAGGTTTGAAAATGAACAACAAATTTATATGCTAACCGACAAGGGCCAAAACTATTTGGACGCCTACAAAGAATACTCCCGATGCGGCAAAAGCATGGAAAAACGCCTCAACGATTTCACTACGAAAAGAAAAAGCCTCGAAGGACTCTGCCCCTCCAAAAATAATTTTTCCAATCAACCTCAAAAAGATAATCCATCAATCGAAGCATAATCTAAACCAAGCAAGGAAAAAAAGACTATGAGTTTTCAGCGTAATAAGACATTCATTCTCATAATCATCGCTGTTGCGGCACTACTTGTTGCTTCCCCATTTCTGCAACAGCTTGCGATTGCACCACAAACCGAGTACTTCACTGAGATGGCATTACTGGATTCAAACCATAAAACAGATTACCCCTCAAACGCTACGTCAGGCAAAAACTATAAACTCTACATAGAAATCACAAATCATTTGGGCCACGCCGCTGACTACACAGTTGAAGCAAAATTCCGCGACGCAAGCCAACCGGGACCTGATAGCTTTAAACACACAAGCAGTTCCCTGCCACCGCTAGAACGCTTTACAGTATCTGCAGATGATAATCAAACAGTGGAACTTCCCCTTGAAGTATCCTTACAATTCAGCTCATCAGGGTATGTGGATTCACTCACCATTAACGGCAAAACACATAACATCAACACACAGATAGAATTTGATTCACAAAAAAATAACTATTACAGCAACATATTCTTTGAACTATGGGTTTATAACCAAACAACAAACAAATTGCAGTACCATGAACGGTACATAAGCTTATGGCTTAAAATGATCACATAACTTTATTTCTGTATGTTAATGGAGGTTTCATTTTGGTTCTTAGAGCAAACACGATTTTAGCAGTAGGTGCCCACCCCGACGACATAGAGTTAGGCTGCGGTGGAACCATACAGGCCGCATCTAAACTGGGAAAAAAAGTTATAGCAGTTTTTATGTCAAAGGGAGAACATAGCGGCAATCCCGAAGTTAGACCTAAAGAAAGCATAGAAGCCTTAGCCATGCTTGGTGTTAACGAAGTATACTTTGGCGATTTCCCCGACACCGGAATTTCCTGTTCAAGACAGGCAATAGATTTCCTAGAAGCCTTCTACATAGCCAACAAACCCGAGACCATACTCACCCACACCGTAAACGATATCCACCAAGATCACCGCCAAGTCGGTTGGGTTTCGATGTCCGCATTTAGAAACGCCCCCCAAATTCTAGCATATGAAACGCCACGAGTTACGCAAAACTTTTCACCCACCTATTTTGTGGACATAACAACCAGTGTAAACGACAAATGGAATGCACTTAAATGCCATTTCTCACAGAAAACAAAACGCTACATCACCTACGAATCGATGGTTAACTTAGCGTCTTTTAGGGGAAGCCAAGTTAACCTTACAGCAGCAGAAGCCTTTGAAGTCGTACGGTACATTGAACACTTAAGGATCCCCTGAGGTTGCAACTTTGATTGCTGCGGGCCACCAACCGAACTATCTGCCGTGGCTTGGATTCTTCGATAAAATGCGGCGTTCAGACCTATTTATAATCGAAGATAACATACAGTTTGAACGACAGGGATTCACTAGTAGAAATCGAGTGATGACCGCTGATGGCATACGTTGGCTCAGTGTACCCATAGAACATGCCAACAAACCCCTGCTCATCAAAGAAGTTAAAATTGCCAACAAGAGCAAACCGCGATGGGAACACAAACACTGGTCAACCCTAAAACACAGCTACTGTAAAGCACCCTACTGGAATGATTTTTCCGACTTCTTTGAAGAAACCTACGAACAAGAATGGGACCGCCTTATCGACCTAAATATGTATCTCATACGCGGCATCATGGAATTTCTCAATATCAATAAAACCCTAATTTTAGGTTCCTCACTTGGAGTAGAGGGCAAAAAAACCGAGTTAATTATCGCCCAATGCAAACAAATCGGTGCCGATATCCAACTTGCAGGCGATGGGGGTAAAAACTATATCGACAAAACCCTCTTTGAGAGGGAGGGTATCGAGCTTGTTTTCCAAGAATTCACTCAGCCCATATACCCCCAGACTACAGTGGGCTTTGTTCCCAACCTCTCAGTCGTTGATTATCTTTTCTGTACTGGCGGAAAATCATGGTAACTGATTAGGTGATGTAATAAGTGAATATTTCTGCGGCCTTTCCCTATTTTTCAGACGACAGCATAGAGGCCATCTTGACCGATATGGCTCAGATGTTAAGGAATGGAAAATTAACCGATGGCCCCTTTAGCCGTGAATTTGAACGGCAATTTGCCGCCTACACCAATGCCAAGTATGCAGTTGCGGTAAGCTCGGGTTCAGCTGCGCTGGATGTGGCGTTGCGGCATTTCAAGTTACAGGGCAAAGAAGTCATCGTGCCTACCAACACGTTTGTTTCAACACCAAATAGTGTCGTTTTTGCCGGGGGTAAACCCGTTTTTGCTGACATGAACCCCGATACGCTCTGTATCGACATAGAAGACGTTAAGCGCAAAGTTACCCCAAAAACTGCCGGTGTCATTGCAGTGCATATTGCCGGTTTAATCTGCCCGCAGATACGCGAACTCAAAGAATTCTGCAAAGAACAAGAACTTTTTCTCCTTGAAGATAGTGCACATGCACACGGTGCAACACTTGAAGCACAGAAAGCAGGAACCTTTGGGGATGTTGGTTGCTTCTCGTTCTATCCTACAAAAGTCATGACCAGCTGTGAAGGCGGCATGATAGTAACCCAAGATAGAGAACTGGCAGAAGAGGCTCAGTGTGTACGGTCATGTGGTCAAAATGTTGAGCGGCAGATGGTAAAGCTTGGAGATAACTGGCGGCTAAGTGAGCCTGCGGCAATTGTAGGTTTGCATCAGCTTAAACACTTAGAAGAATTTCTTCTAAAGCGCAACCAGATTGCTGACTGTTATGAGGAGGCATTAACCGATGTTGAGGAGATTTCGCTGTTTAGTGCACCAGCAAACAGTCGACACAGCTACTATAAGTATCCGTTAAGACTTGCAGAGGGAATCGACCGTCAAAAAGCTGCCGCGACACTCAAGGAGAAATTCGAAATCGAAACCGGACACATTTACTATCCACCTTGCCATCTCCACCCCTACTATATGGAAACGTTTGGAACCCGCGTAGGCGATCTGCCAGTTGCTGAGCGGGTACTTAAGCAGATAATGTGTTTACCTATGCATTATCAAATAACAGAACAAAACATCCAATACATCTCTGAAGCACTGCTTGCCACAATCAAAACAGCCCCAGCCAAGGCTTAATCGGGTTTGATGATGGCTCAAAAAGAACAAAATATAACACTTCAAGGGTTTCCCATCCGCAGATCAACTGTCGATTCAAATATTGTACAAAATTCCACCAACGCATTAATTTAACCCTACAATTCAACGCTCGATTTAGATATCGTCGCTGAATCAACCCTTTTCCAAAACCAACGTACTCTGTGATTTGAACCGTCTCAATCAAGTACGAAAAAACGGTTACTGATGTAGAGCTTACGAAAATGCCCCTTTTTCACCGTAACTTATGCCGTCTAAATGCATGTATGGACCTAAAACAAGACTCCGATACAAAAACCTTGAAGATACCGCGTTTATGCAAACCTTTCTCTATTTTATTTAGAAATAGAACATTTAAGGTTTGTTCGAGATGTCTTATCCTTAGAGCTTTAAAAGCTCGTTTCCCCGAGTAACTCTTAACGTCGGCTTTAGGGTTTTGGAGGACTTTTTCTGTGGTAACCGAATTAAACTCAAGTATATCAGTTGTTATAGCGACACTAAATGAGGAGGAAGGAATAGGGCCGACTATAGTTGAGATGCGAAAGGTTCTAAATAACCCCTACATGGTTGTTATTGATGGTAATAGTGTTGATCGGACCATAGAGATAGCCAAAAACATGGGTGCAGACGTTATGTTACAGGAGGGGAGAGGTAAAGGTGATGCAATGTTCCAAGGCATTAAAACGCTTGCTGCCAAGGTCCCCTATATTGTGTTCACCGACGCCGATTACACATATCCAGCCCAATACATCCCCCAGATGGTGGAAATATTGGAAACTAATCCACATGTTGGCATGGTTATCGGGAACCGCTTTAAAGGGCAATACAATCTTTCAAAAACAATCACAAACCCCTTCTATGTGGGAAATAAACTTTTGGCATTTGCCCAACTGGTTATGAATGGGGTAAATCTCGGAGATCCCCTCTCGGGACTGCGGGTGGTACGAACCCAAGCTCTGGACGGTTGGAAGCCCAAAAGCAAAGGCTTTGATGTAGAAGCAGAGATGAATACTATTATAGAGCGCAGGGGATACGGCATCATGGAAGTGCCCATCGATTATCGAGATCGGATGGGTGAGAAAAAACTTAAGCTGAGACATGGCTTGGGGATAATGAAGCGGATTCTATCTGAAAGCTTTTTCTTTGAGGTCTAGATGTTCTTTTTGGTTTGTTATTTTTGTCTTAGCGAAAGCTGAGGAAAATTTGGGGTATATATGTGACAGCAAATAATGCTCGGCTTAAAATTGGAATCGTTGGTTTGGGTAAGATGGGCATTATGCATGCTTGTCTTCTAAACACTCTGTCCAACGTAGAGGTCCGTGCGCTTTGTGATAAAAGTCGTCTGATTCGTACAATAGCTAAGCGGTCCTTTAGGGGTGCTCTAATCACTGATTCTCTTGAGCGGTTAGCTGGTTTGGATCTTGATGCAATCTATGTGTTGACACCTATACCCTCTCATTATCCCATAATCAAGGAAATTTATGCAATGAACTTGGGAAGAAATTTGTTTGTGGAAAAAACTCTTACGGCTAGTTACAACCAATCCGCTGAACTCTGTACTCTTTCAAATGCGCAGGGTGGCATCACCATGGTGGGTTATATGAAGCGGTTTGGAGTCACTTTCAACCAAGTTAGACAGCTCTTAGAAAAACAGGTGTTAGGCAAGGTGGAGTCCTTTGATGCGTATGCATTTTCCTCTGATTTTGCTGATGTACCGGAGGGTTCTACGTTATCAAAGGCACGGGGCGGGGTCATTGAAGACCTTGGTTCACATGTGGTTGATTTGGCAGGATGGTTTTTTGGCGATCTCAAGGTCACTGATGTAAAGGTTAACTCGCAGCTTTCTCTGGGTTCAGAGGATGATGTGAGCTTTAGTGTCGCAGGTAAAGAGGGACTAGTGGGAGATTTTGAAGTTTCATGGCGTAAAAGTCACTATCGTATGCCCGAATTTGGCTTATCGATCCAGGGTACAAAGGGTGTCTTAGAGGTCAATGATGATGAGGTAAAATTAGCCCTAAACGGTGCAGAGCCAAAACGATGGTACCGTCACGATATGGCCGATAATGTTGGTTTTCTTTTGGGTGGACCTGAATATTATCGTGAAAACCAGCAGTTTATCCGCTCCATAATCTCGGGTGAACCCCCAGAATCAAGTTTTAAAAATACACTAAGAGTGGATTATCTCTTAGAACAGGTAAGGCAACAAAGCAGATGAACAGCAAACCTCTAAGTCTTCTTGTCGGCGACAATCCCTTTCATGGCATAAGCCATCTTTCTCAGCAAAGAGCCAGGGAACGTCCCCTTGAGCAAACCCAGAAAAGTACCCAGCAAGCATATCGCATAGTTGAGTGTGCTGTTGAAAACGGCGCGGATGGTTTTATGTTTAGCGTCGATGAAGTCACATTATCGATAATACGACAACTTCAAAAAAGTCCCAAAGCAGCCAAAGCACGCTTATACGCCATTGCACCATACGCCTATGAGTACGTGCGGAAATCCACACAGACAGGCGGGGTATCGGGTTTGGCTATGAACCTTGCGCGGGAAATGGTTTTTTCCTCCAACGTTAGAGTCATCACCTCAAACCTCAACGGACTTGTCCGTTTTAATCTTTCATCTCTGCTTAAAACGTATGTGGCATACGAGTTGGCGCGCATAAAAACTGCTTCAGGAAATATCATGCGTCTGGATGCGTTTATGCTCCATGAAATTGTTACCGATATGGCCTTAGCGCTTAACTTAGAACAGCTCTTTAAGGAATACATAGCCTTTCTTGAGAGCCGTCATGTTCGTCCTGGGTTTGAAACCCGCAACTTTTCGATCCTTGTGGATAAATTTAACCGTTGGAACATTGACTTGGGAAAGTTAACCCTGACGGCTTCGTTTAATAATGTCGGTTTTCAAATGTGCCCTTCTAAGCGTGAATGTGAAGAAGCACTAAAGGTTGCCTGTGGAGCTGAAATTTTGGCCATGAGTGTCTTGGCCGCGGGGTATCTTAAACCTGCTGAAGCAGTTGGTTACTTGGCAAATCTTGAGGGATTAAGCGGTGCAGTCATCGGGGTCTCGGGGGAGGCTCAGGCGGCTGAGACATTTCGGGTTTTCCGTGAAGGCCGTTGAGAAGCGGTTTGGGGGTTTATGCTTGGTTGGGCTGGTGGCGGTCTGGGTTGTGGTGGGGTTGCTGTTTTTTGGTATTCCGGGTACCTATTTTATGTATATGAAGCGGTGTTCGAGAAGGGATTGGGGGCTATATGGTGATAGTAACTATGTGCCCTCTGTTGCCATTCTTGTTCCGGTTTACAACGAGCAAAAGATCATACGCTTAAAACTTGAAAACCTCGCCAGGGTAGCATATCCAGCTGATAAAATGGAGATTATCCTTGTTAATGACTTTTCATCGGATAATACTTTAAAAATCGTTGATCAATATATCTCAGAGTATCCATTATCTAAAATCACTGTTTTTGACAGTAAAGAGCACTTAGGAAAAACCGGCTGTTTAAACAAAGCGCTAAAATCGGTCAAATCGGACATAGTTATAATCTCTGATGCTGATTGCTTTTGGCCATCAGATATACTTCAAAAAGCCCTCATCTACCTCTCAGACCCAAATGTTGGTGCCATAACCGCACGAGAACTGCTCCTAAACGCCGGTGATACCTGGGTAACACTTGGGGAACAGTTCTATGACAGCACGATCCAGTCTATACGTATAGGCGAGTCAAAACTACATTCGACACTTTTCTTTCAAGGCGGCTTTGCAGCCTACAAACGTAGTGAGCTCAAAGAATTCAACCACACAACAGATGACTCGGGAACCGCACTGGATATCATACAGACCAACAAACGTACCTTGCTGATTCCAGAAATCGGCTTTTTTACCATTAGTCCCACGGCTTGGCAAGACAAGTTCACGGTAAAAATTCGACGGGCAATCCATCTGCAACTGCTCTGGGCAAGATGCCTTAGCTTGTTGATCCGAGGTAAACTTGTCATCCCCAAACGTATCGCTGTGCCTGAAATTTTTCTCCACCTCTTCAACCCTCTGTTGCTAATTGTGCTGGCGGTGTTGACTGTAATGGTTATGGTTATCCATCCAATTCTGGCACTGATCATAATTTTGGCACTATGTGGAGTGTTTGTAGTTAAAAAAACCCGGACAACTGCTTTGGAACTCATCCAAAATAACCTTATTTTGCTTATTGCCCTGACTTCCTTTTTAACAAATCACAAATTTAAGTTCTGGAAACCCGTAGAGGGCGCCCGCTCCGCTTTAAGTAAACAGATGCTTCAAGAAAAACAACTAATCTAAACCATAACCCCTTCTAGGTTTTAGAATATTAGTTGATTTGAACTGCAGTTTAAACTTGATCAAACGCGTTTAATTTAACTTGTTTTTAACACTGAGCGGAGTCATCATCTACATCGGGGATATACCATATTCCCAATTCTGCCTCACCCATATGTTACCCCTGTGTTTGGAGAATTATGTATCTATAGGCGTTGAGGGCGGTGCCTCAAAACAGTAGAGGCGGCTTAGGTCTTGCATTCAACAAATCTTTCCAGCTAAAGGAGATAAGTTAAGCATATTTGAGGTGGATATTTTGGATTCACAGTTTGTGGTTACGGTGGGTTTATGCGTAAAAAACGGTGCTACCATCATCAAGAAAGCCGTTGATAGTCTTTGCCGTCAGACGTTTCCAGCTCAAAATACAGAAATAATTGTTGTTGATGGCAACAGCAAAGACGGTACACTGCAGATAATCAAAGCCAATCTTAAAACCTGTTTTGGTAGGATACAGATTTTTCAAGAAAACCATGGGTTGGGTGTTGCACGTCAAATGGTGATACAGAAAGCTAGTGGCAAATACATTGTTTGGCTCGATGCCGACATGATGCTGGCCCCCAATTATTTGGAAAATCAAGTTTCTTTTATGGAACAGAACCCTGATGTGGGAATTGCCGGTGGAACATACACCCTTCATATCGGCCATGGGTTGGCTGCTGATCTTGAAAACGTTGCTTATGCAGTGGATTCTATTTTTGGGCGACCAGGTAGTGCATCTAAATTTGGCTTTTTACCCGGAGCAGAGGGAGCAATTTATCGTGTAGAGGCAGTTCGTCAAGTCGGCGGATTTGATACGCAAATAAACGGTGCGGCAGAAGATACAGATTTAGCTTATCGCGTCAGGGCAAAGGGTTGGCAACTAGCGATGACACAGGAAAGGTTCACAGAGTCGACCCGAGCGTCATGGCAGACGCTTTGGAACCAATATGTCTGGTACGGGCGTGGTGGACACTACATTTTTCACAAAGACTCCCGTTCAGTAAACCTTTTACAGATGTCACCCATGGCAGGATTTGTAGCAGGCATCCTACGATCCCCTGGTGCTTATCTGCTTACACATAACACAACATTTTTCTTATTACCGGTACACTATACTTACAAGCGTATAGCTTGGTTTTGTGGTTTCTGCAATGCACATCTAAGCGGATATGGCCATAAAATTGATTAGTATCCTAATAGGGCATTGTTTGTGGGTTTTTAGGTGTAATCAGGTAGCGATCGTTTTCTATTGGGTAGATAACTTGGAAGGGCAACTCATAGACAACATGTCTCAGAGAAGGGCTATTTTGATGGTTTGTTTGATAAAGGGTAAGGGGTGAGGTTGTGAATCCGCTTTTAACTGTGGGTATCTGTGTTCGCAACGGTGAAACCATGCTTTCAAATGCCGTAGAGAGCATACTTCGACAAGACTATCCTCAAGAAAGGCTTCAGATTATCTTTGTTGATGATGGCAGTCAGGATAGAACTCCAAAAATAATCAGCCAATATACCGCTATGTTGGGTCAAAGGGCGAAGGCTTTCAAAACTTCCTGGAAAGGTTTAGGGTATGCTCGAAACTGCATCGTTGATAGTGCAGATGGTGAATATATCCTCTTTGTTGATGCTGATGAGATGCTCACTCCGGGTTACGTAAAAACGCAGGTTGAAGTTATGCAGAAGAACCCGCAAGTTGGGATTACCGCAGGGGTCTTCAAGATTATTCCCGGTAATAGCATATTAAACCTTGAAATCGCGCCTCATATTGTTAACCAGAAGAGTTTTGGTAAGCCTAAGAGCTTTATCTGGAAAACTGACAAGCTTGTTGGTACAGGAGGCACAACCTTTCGCACTGTTGCAGTGAGGCAGGTGCAGGGTTTTGATGAAAATATCAAAGGTGCTGGAGAAGACACCGACTTGGTTCTACGGATAAAAAAGGCAGGATGGCTTCTTGAACCCAACGCAGCAGAATTCTATGAACTGCACAGTGGCTTATCTAAACCCACAGACCTCTGGAAAAAATATTACTGGTATGGCTATGGATGTCAGAAAAGCTTTCAGCAGACCCGTAATGGTTTTTCTTTCCCGAGGATGTCTCCGATGGCGGGTTTAATTACAGGCGTTCTCTATTCATTTCCTGCTTATAGGTTTCTGCGGCAAAAACAGATGTTTTTGTTGCCGTTACATTTTGGGTTTAAGCATACCGCTTGGGTTTTTGGCTTCATGAAAGGGCAGATTAAAAAATAAGTAAAAATAAACAAAAGGGGAAGGGTAAAGGAAATTTACCAGCGGGAAATAAACCATGCGTTATACTGGGGCCAGTAGAGGCTAAGCCAGTGTCTATAGAAGCAACCCCAGGTGATTATTTGTGTTGGATCCTCTAACTGGGCAACTGGAGTTGAGGCAAAGGGTGGTAACTGTGGGAATGGTGATGGTGTTAGTGGTGGGATTATTGGTTGGGTTGATTTCGGGAATCCTATTGATGGTGTTGATTGTGAGAATGGCGATGGAAAGGGTGTTGGTGTTGCACTAATGGATGTTGGTGTGGGTGTTGGTGTGGGTACTGGTGTGGGTGTTGGTGCGGGTACTGGTGTGGATGTGGATGTTGGTGTTGCGCTAATGGGTGTTGGTGTTGCACTAATGGATGTTGGTGTGGGTGGTTTGTAGGTGTTGATGTATGCTTGACCCATGGCGTTTGGTTCATAACCTCTGGAGAGCATTGTTTCTCCTGCGTAGATGTTGCCTAATCCTGCGTCGCTTAGCCAATAGTATGCGCCTGCGCCGAGGCCCAGATCATATTGGGCTCTTAGCAGGTTGGTCCACCAGGTAAGGTCGTTTTTGGCGTTGTTTGTCTTTGTCAGACAAGAGCCTTCCTCGTTGATTACCAATGGGGCTACAGTGCCCATGGTTTTTATGGCATCTGATAGTTGGGTTTTGAGTCCGTCATAGTCAGTCTTCCAGTATTGTGTAAGATCGGTTGGGGCATAGTAGTAGAGATGGGTTGTGTAAACCAGATTGAATGCATCAGGGATTGCTGAGTCGATTTGTTTAGCCCATCTTAGATTATTGTCCCAAGTATTTGGATGCCACCCCATGTGCCATTGCATCATTATCAAGTTGTTTGCATCTTTTGCTCTGATGGCGCTATACATTGTTTGGAGATACAGTAGATATCCAGATGGGATAGCGTCATTGTCGATACCAAGGTTTGGTTCATTCCAGGCTTCGAAGATTACATTGTCATATCCTTTGTAGGTGTCAGCTATATCTGTCCAAAACCATCGCCAGAAACCTAGTTCATTGTTGCTGTAGCCTGCATCAGATAGGAAGTTCTGTCCGGCTCTATCCCAGTCTTCCATTGGCAAACCCTGCCAGCCGTATCCTTGGCTTGCATATGGGTCGCCGCCGAAACTGCTCGCTGAGGGTGTGAGCATGTAGGGGACGATATCAACGTATATGCCATATTTGCCTGCTGTTTGAATTAGGGTGTGAAGGTATGCTTTGATGCTGATTGGGGTTGTTTGGGCTTTGTAACTGATTGGGTCTTCCTGTGCGGGTATGATGTTGTCGCGGTAGTACCAGCTGGGATAGATAAAGACCCTGATGTAGTTGATGTGCCATTGATCTCTCATGGCTTTAAATGTTTGTTCCATAACTCCTTGGGAGTTGTAATTCCATTGATTGTTCCAGCCGTCTATTGCGTCTTGGCCCCAAAGGATAAGGTTTGGTGCGAATCCAGCAAGTCCCATGCCACGGAGATATATGGTGTTTCCGTTGGTGTCAAGGATATATGTTCCTTGGGTGTGGAGAGCTGAGGGCGTTGTTGATGTATTTAGTTGGGCTTGTGTTTGCGAAACTGCTGAAGTTATGGTTAGGGCAAGCATTGCGATGAGGAGGATCGTTATGGGTTTTGTGTGTTTTTTGAGTGTTAGAGATTTTAGGATTTGCGTTAAACTGTGTGTATTCATTTAGTTCTCTCTCTTCCAGATTTTGGAACCCTATTGGCTTTGATTGTTTTTATAGGATTTTGAAAAATGGGTTTAACGGGTTTGACAAGTTCAGTTCGCATGCGTTTGTGTAACAATCGCACATGTTAACCATGCAAGCACATAATTTTTATAAATAAACAGCTACAAATCAGTAAATTTTTATCTCTGCAGGCGGATAAGCGGTGTCAAACAAAATCGGGGTCTTCTGTCCCACCCTAAATGTCTACGGTGGTGGAGAATACGTCGCAATAGCCATAGCCAACACGCTAGCAGAAAACAACCACCAAGTAATTCTCTTTTCCAGCAGCAAAATCAATCCCCAAGACATCAAAAACTATTTCGGTGAAAGCCTCCATCCAAACATAGAAACCCTCCAGCAACCCACCCGCTTCACGCCCCGAGGATTAGCTGACTTCTACCAAACCATCCTCCACTCCTATGTTGCAAAATCAAAATGCCGCACCTTTATTGACGCCTTCTCCAACTGCGTCTTTCCTTGGACAGAAATCACCTACATCCATTTCCCCTACCTCAACCAATATGTGTTCAACAACGCCTTTCCCTACCTCAACCATCCCCGCATCTCCCAAGCTGGCATCCTGCCCCAAGTAATCTTGGAAAAAAATCTAGTGGACTACAAAAAACGGCTGGTTTTAGCCAACAGCTACTACACAGCTGATGAAATCCAGAAATTCTCCGGTAAATCTGTGGATGTGCTCTACCCGCCCTTTTCATCAAGCATACTGAGCATGGGAAAGGACACTACCAAAAAAAGCCAAGACAACCTCGTCATTACAGTTTCACGACTAGACGGCAACAAACAGTTAGAGCGAATTCCCCAAATCGCCACCCAAACAGACCCAAACATACAGTTTGCCATAATTGGACGCTTATGCAACCAGTCCACACTCAATCATCTACAGACCTTAGCAAAAAAACTAGGCGTTGCCTGTCGCGTTCACTTCTACCCCAATGCACCTGCAGAGCAGAAAATAGAGTTACTTAAAAAAGCTAAAATCTATCTGCATACAATGGTGGGAGAACATTTCGGCATATCCATTGTGGAAGCCATGGCATTGGGTTGTCTACCCATCGTTCATGATTCTGGCGGCATGAGAGAATTCGTTCCGGTGCAGTACCGTTATGAAACCATAGAAGAAGCGGCATCAAAAATAAACGATGAAATAGGCAACTGGTCAAAACAAAAAGCCGCAGAAGTCAAAGCCATCGCCAACAGATTTTCCTTCTCTAACTTTTCAGCACAGTTTATGGAACTTTACTCGAAGTACTACGATTAGCTAATTTGCGGGCATCTTTATGTCGCTCGCTAAAGACACATGAGGCGTTTATGCATTGCATGTATGTCATGTTTGGGAAAGATTCTGGCCAATAGAGATAGGCGGCTTAGAACGCTACATCCTGTGGCTTACCAACTACCTTGCAAAGAAGCAGTCCATAGAATTCTCTCTTATAACGGGACGCACAAAGTTTATGCTGGTAACTAAAAACATCAAAAAATATGAGGACGCAGGCTTTCTAAAGGTTTATCGTCTTGGACCCAATCCCGTGGATGTCTTAAACGGGGCTTGTATATACACACTGGGCGCCACACCACGATTGGTTGAAAAGATAAAGTTTGCAAGCCTGTACCAAGAAGCTTTAAAATGGAAAGGAGCGCAGACTAGTGATATCTTTCACATACATGGTATTTGGCACGACTTGGAATATATCAATCTTGGCATTTATTTGAGCAGGCATTACCATAAACCACTTGTTGTTACCCTCCATGGTGGGTTTGTGGGTAGTCCGCTTCAAGGGGGTATGCCGCTTGAGTCACCGCCTGTTAAGGCTATACTAGAAGATGATGTTGCGGCAATCACCACTTATTCACGTGAAGTGTTAAATACGCTTGAGCGGATGGGACTGGGCAATAAGAGTCATCTTATTACTAATTTTGTAGATCCGCCGCATTTCAAAAACCCCAGTTCTGTTGAACCGCATAAGATTACGGTTATTTATGTTGGACGGCTTGAACCTGTACAAACGCCTGACTTGGTTCTGAGAGCTTTCAAAAAAGTTACTGAACAGGTGCCTAATGCTAAACTTGTTATCGTTGGATACGGTAGGCTCTTTGAAAAGCTTAAGCTGATGATTAAGGAGATGAACCTTGAAGATTCCGTCACCATGGCGGGTAAACAAACTGATGTTCGTCCCTTTTTGTGGAGTAGTGATATTTTTGTGGCAACAAACTTTGGCTATATCGCTACTCTTGAGGCATGGTCGGCAGGTCTTGCAGTCATCGCACCGAATTTTGGAATACTCAAAGAAACCATAAATCATGAACAAAATGGGTTGCTTTTTGAGCCTGAGAGTGTGGATGATTTAACCGCTGCTCTAATAAGGTTAATAGAGGATAGACAGTTAAGGGAAACCCTTGCAATAAACGGCGCTCGAATTGTTCAAAGTTATGATATCCGAGTCGTGGCTCCTAAAATGTCTCTGGTCTATCAGTCAGTGATTAATTAGTGTAATTAATTGTTTTGAGGAGAATACATGAATTCTAATCAGCAACATATTTCTAAGCATTTCTTGGCCATAGTTGTGGCGTTTCAGGTTATCCTCTATGCGTCCATGTTTCTAAACTTGCCTGTAGTGCGTATAGTTATTGGCGCGGTATATCTGACTCTTATCCCGGGGTTGATCATAACTAAACTCTTAAAATTGGATAGTTTAGGAACACTTGAGTTGATTATTTACTCAGTAGGATTTAGCATCGCTTTTCTTATGATCTCAGGGTTAATCATCAACCAATTTGGATATTTGGTGGGACTTAGTTTTCCACTTGCTGCTCTGCCAATTGCTTTGTTTATAAACACGCTTGTTATCATCGGTGCGGTGGCAACACATTTTTTTGGGGATAAACATAGATCAGCACCGTCGTCTTTGGGTACTGCGTTTAACCGTTCAATGTTGTCTTTAGCATTGTTACCGGTTTTGAGCATAGTCGGTGTCTACTTTGTGAACACCACAGGTAACAACCTTATTCTGCTGGTAATGATTTTAGCCATCGCTACGATATTTACTATCAGCATTTTTAGTAAAGGCACAAAATCACAGTTTTTTTATGCTTTTGCGGTCGCAATGATTGCTCTAGCACTTTTGATGCATGTATCTTTAGTCTCCAACTATATTCTTCCCTACGGCGGCGATTCGCCTGTTGAACTCTATGTTTTTAGGGGAACGGAGCTTAATTCACATTGGAATCCCATCTTTAGTCCTGACGATGAAGCATACGGCCGATACAATGCCATGCTCAGTATTACCATACTACCCACAATATATTCCAACATACTGGGTATGGATCCCACATGGGTATTCAAGTTGATATACCCCATTATCTTCACGTTAGTTCCAGTTGGTTTGTACCTGCTTTGGCAACCCTATGTGGGTAAAAAACTTGGGTTTATTGCGGCTTTTTTGTTTATGTCCCAGCTGACATTTTTTACTGAGATGTTGGCGCTAAACCGTCAGATAATTGCGGAATTATTTTTTGTTTTGCTACTACTAACGCTTCTAAATCGAAAGCTGCCGCAGGGAGGTAAATTTGTTGCTTTTGCATTGTTTGGTTTTGGGTTAATCTTTTCTCATTATGCTTTAGCGGAGATTTTTCTTTTCTTAATATTTGCCGCTTGGGCTGTTTCAGCCTTTTATATTAAACGACCCAGTTTTAATCTGCAGTTAAGTTTTGTCATCTTCTTTTTTGTCGCCATGTTTCTTTGGTATATTTTTGTCTCCGGTGGTGTAGTTTTCGATAGTTTTGTTTCGTTTACGGGTTATATTTCTGCGCAGTTTGGTGATTTCTTAAATCCTGCATCCAGAGGGCAAGCTGTTCTCACGGGGTTAGGTTTAGCAACGTCGCCTTCGCCGCTAAACACCATCAGCCGTGGTTTTGCCTACCTAACAGAGATCTTTATAGTTATAGGCGGTTTTGCGTTAATCAGAAAGAAAACGCCGTTTCATTTTGCGCGTGACTACATAATATTTAGCATTTTAGCACTTGTCTTTTTGATATTTCTAACTTTGATTCCAGGATTAGCAAATTCATTATCAATGACACGCTTCTACCACATACTACTGATGATACTTGCGCCGTTCTGTGCGGTGGGGATGTGGACGGTACCACAGTACCTCTTCAAGCACAAAAGAGAACTGATTTTCTCTGTGCTTGTCGTGGGAATCTTAGTTCCGTATTTCCTGTTTCAAACCAATCTTATCTATGAAGTTGCAGGAAGCGAAAGCTGGTCGGTTCCACTAAGCGGCTACCATATGTCCTCAACACTTCTATATGGGCACTGTGGCTACATCGACACGCTTAGTGTATATGGCGCTGACTGGGTTTCATCCAATGTTCCCTATGAATACAACATACATGCCGATAACGGACTCTACACGTCATTAACCGCTTATGGGTTAGTCTATCGAGGATACATCAAAGAACTTACCAACAGCTCCGAACTCTATGGCGGACAGTTTGCGTATCTTAGCTACATCACCATTAACTATGAGCAGGCAACATCAAACGGCACCATACCAAGACTACTTAATCAAACAAATGTTGTTTATTCAAACGGTGGCAGTGAGGTTTACTTTGTACCGATGCCATAACCTCTTTGGCGAAAAATCTGAAGGGAACATTATAAAAAAAGGTACCCCCGATGAGCCGCAAAGTAAACAATAGACAGAATTTTTGGGTTACTGTGGTTATCCCCACCCACAAAAGAGCCAACGTTCTTCCTTACCTCCTTGCAGCGCTAAATCGCCAAACCTACAAGAATTTTGATGTAATATTTGTTGTAAAACCTTCAGGTGACGACACCAACACCATTCTAAAAGAAGCAACAGGTACACTCAAACTTAAAGTTGTCATCCAAACAGAGGGCTACATCGTAGACGCATACTTTTTAGGCGTCAAACACTCCACAGGCGATATCGTAGCCTTCCTCGACGACGACGCACTCCCCGCCGATAACTGGTTACAAGAAACAGTGAAGATTTTTCGAACCGGCAAAGTGGATGGCATCACAGGCGATTCTTTTCCGGTATTGTTAAAAAATGATAAAATCGAAATAATCGAAGAATCCGAGGTACCTGTTGTTTTTTCGCATTTCGAATTTGCCCTCTTTGGCTGTCCCATTAAGGGCTTGGAGAAATATAAAAACGCCATAGCCAACTCTGGCTTGGTGTATGAGCGGGGGAATAATCCCTATTGGCGCAAACACGGCGCAACTAAAGCATTACTTCGGGGGCCCTCGATGGCTGTTTGGGGTGACGTTTTAAGGGAAATCAACCTACCCGGAGAGTGGTTTTTGGGCTGTGCTTGGGAGATGGTTCTGGGATGGCAGTTGTGGCGGAAAGGGTTTAGGTTGATTTATAGTCCTAAAGTGAAGGTGTACCATATTGTGCATGGTAGAACCTCCAGCCGCGATTTTCTCAATCCCCGAGCAGACCTCTTGTGGGCTGTTGAGGCAGAACTGCTGTTTTACCGTCTCTATGGAGCAGAACCACAACTTTCAATGATGAGTAAAATAGGATCAGATATTTTCCGTGTTGCGCATAGTTTGAAGCATATACGATCTAACCAGCTCTATCAACTTCGGAAAATCGAGGGGATAGTTATAGGCAACATCATCGGCATAAAATGGTTACTATATAAATCTCTGGGCGCCAGCTACTCACCGCTCTCGGATTTGGTGAAACTAAAGAAAACTCAAACATGAACACCCCCAACACAACCAATGCATTTTGGAGATGACCTCTTGTCTCAAACCCAGCCGCTTACTTCAGTGATCATACTCAACTATAATGGCAAAAACTACCTCAACAATTGTCTGGCCTCAGTGCTTAAAAACAACTACAGTAACTATGAGATTATCTTAGTTGATAATGCCTCTACCGATGGCAGTCTTCAAACTGCAGAGCACCGCTTTAGCGATGATCCCCGCCTTAAAATCGTCAAAAACACCTCAAATCTGGGTTTTAGCGGCGGCAACAACATCGGTTATTCCCACTGCCAGGGTGAATACATAGTTTTCCTCAACAACGACACCACTGTCGATGCAGTATGGCTTACCAACTTGGTTGATGCCCTGCAAAACGACCACACCATTGGATTGGCACAGAGTAAAATTTTAATGATGGATAGTGATAAAATCCAAATTGGAGGCTGGATTTTTAGTGATTATCTGGTACGTAAACATCCCTTAGCACAAAACCAGAGTAGCCGATTAAAATTTAAGCCATGCTTTGAGGTCTCTGTTGCATCAGGCGCCAGCATGATTACTCGGCGCTCTCTGATTGAAGAATATGGGTTATTTGAGGCCAAGATTCCCTTCTTCTACGATGACACGCTGCTCTCAGTTAAGGCATGGCTTGCAGGTAAAAGAGTCGTCACCATTACAGACTCGCAGGTTCACCATATTATGGGCGCCACCAGCGCATGGAACGTGGAGAAAACCACATTTAACTTGCTTAGAGCCAAAATCTGTTTGCTCTTTGATGTATACTATCAACCAGGTGAACTTATACAAGCGATCTTTGTCAACACCGTGGACACACTAATAAGCACACTACACGCTTTAAAGGGCAAACGTCTACCGGTGGTCTATGCCAACATTCACGGTTTTACATGGATGCTTGGCAACTTGAGATTTCTGTGGCAGAACAGACACATCCGATGGAGCAAGCCCAAGATTACACCCCAAGAACTCAAAGAAAAAATCGTAAAAATCCACTTACCAGTCTCAATGTATATTCTACCCTCAAAATTAAGCAAAAACACATTTGCATCTGCAACGACAAAGTATGAACACAAACTATACAAAACATCCAAACATTAGAATAAAAATATAATAATACTCACCCGTTTTCTGTGACTTCACGAACGAACGCATAGCAAATTTGAAATCTATGACTGTAATCTGAGGCGATTATTTGAAATATCACCCTTTACACCCTCCAGCAACAAAAGACCAGGGATATTTAACCAGCCATTACCTGGAGTTAAATTATAGGATTTGGGTATAATCGTTTCCTGCGATTACATTAGAGCGCTTGACCATATACAAACCAAGCAAGGGTAAACTCTGCAGATATGGTGTATGTATCATAATCTCCGGGGGATCGTATATAATTAAAATCTTTGGTAATACGATAATCCCCAGGACTTAACGCTCCATAGAGTCGTGTCCAATCTAGTTCTATTTTTCTTATGCTGTCGCCCTTTAAAATATAGCCTATACTGATCCAGACAGTATTTTCATCGAGATATGGAAGTTTACACCATCCACCATCAATCTGTTTTTCGAGAGTATAGGATTCACCAAACATATATTCGTCTGGCGTTACATTTTTTATTATTAGGGTAAGTCCCGTGCTATAAGCAGTGCCTTCTTTTACTTCCAAAGTTACTCCGTTAAAATCAGAAATTATTTCTGCCTCAGAATTATCAGGCCTATTGCTATTACCCATGATGGATATACATACCACACAGCCCACAATTGTTATACAGAAGAGAATTATCGCCGCCAACATTTTTGCGTTCATTCTATCTGACTCCTCTATGAATACAGGGAATAGTTTCATTCAAGACAGCGTTCATCTTGACCACACCTACATAGCTACAACAGACCGCTTTAATTCTAATTATTAGAACACAACGTTTTGCCACCAGAACAGCAACCTGCGATTTCTGCTAACCAACGACGCCTGACACTCAATACACCTCAACATATTTTTACAGGCAAAAATAATTTTTATACAACCAATTAAGGGAATTTTGGAGGTTTTTTTGTGCTTGTTAAACCCGGCAGTAGTTTAGATATATGTCATATAGTGAATTTTCCTAAAGTGACCGATTATCGGGGTAATCTCTCCTTTATAGAGGAAAATCGACAGATACCCTTTCAGGTCAAACGCGTCTACTATCTATATGATGTTCCCAGTGGAGCCAGCCGCGGCGGGCACGCACACAAAGAACTCGAGCAAGTCGTTATCGCTTTGAGCGGCAGTTTTGATGTCATTTTAGACGATGGCGCCAACAGACGCACATTTTTTCTCAACCGTCCCCACTATGGCCTCTATATTCCACCGGGAATATGGCGGGAGCTCGAAAACTTTTCATCTAATTCTGTTGCGCTCTCTTTAGTTTCTCAGATCTATGATGAATCCGATTATCTTCGGGATTACGATGAATTTAAACGGTGGGTTACAAATGAAGGGGAATAGCGAGAAACTCTTAATCATCGGTGATGGAGAAACTGCAGAGCTTGCCTGGGACTACTTTAGTCATCAGGGTTTTAGGGTGTCGGGCTTTAGCGTTGAGAAGGCCCACCTAAAAAAGGATATACTACTGGATTTACCCGTGGTGCCCTTTGAAGAAGTAGAATACACCTTTAACCCAGAGGTTTATCGGGCGTTTGTTGCTGTCTCCTACACTCAGCTCAATCATCTCAGAAGCAGACTCGCCACAGCTGCCAAAAGTAAAGGCTATCGGCTCGCCACATACATAAGTCCCCATGCCTACATATGCAACGGAGTAGAAATAGGGGAAAACTGTTTCATACTTGAAAACACAGCCATCCAGCGGGGTGCAAAAATCGGCAACAACGTTACGATCTGGACCGGAAGCTCAATCGGCCATCGCACAACTGTTGAAAATAACTGCTTTTTTGCTACCAACGTGGCAGTTTCAGGATTCTGCCGAGTGAATGAGAACAGTTTTTTGGGAGTTCACAGCTGTACCTCAGATGGAGTGAAAATTGGCCGTGATTGTATCGTTGGAGCCGGAGCCGTAGTCATTAAAGATACGCTGGATGGCAGAGTTTATGCGGGAAACCCGGCTAAGCCGCTGGTGAAAAAAACCTCGCAAACCTACATTTCTGGAGCAGAAACGATTTGACAGATATTAAAAAAAACCCAAAAGATACATTAAGCATTTTTGGGTACAAACCAGAGAACAAAATACTCTGGGACAACTTTATTTCTGCCTCCAAGAACGGTGTTTTTCTGTTTTTTAGAGACTACATGGAGTACCATTCACACCGCTTCGCTGACCATTCACTGATGTTCTATAGTGGAGACAAACTCATTGCACTACTACCCGCCAGTGTTGAAGGGCCTACTCTCTATAGTCATGGAGGCTTAACTTTTGGCGGTGTAATCTCTACCTATGAAATGAAAACACCTCTGATGCTCCAAATTTTTAATTCTCTAACCGCATACTGCCATAGTCGAGGCATAACTGAAATAGTTTACAAACCGGCGCCCTACATTTACCATTCAATCCCCGCCGACGAAGATCTCTATGCCCTATTTACCTATAATGCATACCTAACAGCACGCAACGTTTCCTCGGCCATCTATCTGCCCAACGCTAAGGGTTTTGATGGCAACCGCAAAGACAACCTGCGGAAGGCTAAAAAAAATAATTTAACTGTACAGAAGTCTGATGATTTTGACGCGTTTATGCGCATCGAAGAGGAAGTGCTTGTTGATCGTCACGGTGTTAAACCGGTGCATTCTGCGGAGGAAATTAAACTGTTAGCGGATAGGTTCCCAGACAACATCAAGTTGTTTGCCTCCTTCAAAGACAATATTATGCTTGCAGGTGTCGTTATGTACGAGAGCAGAAACGTAGCTCACATGCAATATGCCGCCAACTCTAAGGCAGGCTGGAACATAGGAGCACAAGACATCATCGAAGACTATCTCATAAAAGAACACTATAAAGATAAGAGGTATTTTGATTTCGGAATTTCCACTGAGAATCATGGAACCCTGCTCAATGTAGGCTTAATTAATCGTAAAGAGAACTTTGGGGCAAGCGCAGTTGTGTATGATACCTACAAAGTCACGCTATAATCAGTAGAATATTTTCCGAGAAACCTTAGGAGGCGATATGTTTGTTGGCAAATGAATCGGGTCGGGATAAGCGGCCTGAGGGGTTGTTAACCACAGATGTTTGTCTCTTTTCTACCCATAATCCCCAGATTGCAGAAAACCAGAAGATATTTAAAAAAATCGTGAAAAAAGTAAACCATGCCCTCAATAAAGGCGATTTAACCGCCGCCATTACATGGGCTAAAATTGCTGCGCACTTCGCTTTCATCCGACACCCAGGTATCTACACAAATCCAGAACTAGAAAATCTGTTGCTCAACATCGCCCGGCGCATAGAACAACAACCCCCCGATATCAGCGGTGCCTTCTACCTAAAGACCAAACCGAAAAACTTTGGAAAAATGCGCTTCCTCCATGTTATCACCGAAAGCTATGACACCGGCGGTCATTCGTCATTTGTTGCCCGATGGATAGATAACACACTTGAGAGTGCAGTACACAGTGTTATAACGACCGCACAGAACAATGAACTCCCCGCCACTCTGCAAAACGCTGTAGCTAAATCTGGAGGTTGGTACTGTTCGCTCACTGAGTTGTCAGCTAACTTGGTGGAGCAGGCTTTGCTGTTACGTCTGCTGGCTCGGAACTGGGCAGACGCTATCGTGCTCCTTATTCACCCCTTTGACCCTATCCCCTTGGTCGCCTTTGGTATCGAGGGTGGCCCGCCAATAATTTTATGCAACCATGCTGATCATGCATTTTGGTTGGGAAGCGGTATAGCCGACGTAACAGTAGATTACCACAGCTCAGCTACAAAACTTAACCAAGAACGTCGAGGCATTAAAAACGCAAAACTTTTGCCCATTCCCCTCGCAAAAAGCAGTCCCATCAGCCACAGCACCAAACTGAGAGAATCTCTGGGATTTAGCAATCAAGATGTGGTTTTACTTACAGTGGGACGGGCCGAGAAATTCTATCCTTTTGGCGGCTATGACTTCCTTGAAGTTATGGTCAGATTTTTAAATAAGCATCCAAATGCAAAACTGGTTGCAGCGGGACCCAAACCCAGGGGCAAATGGGAAGATGCCTCTGTTAGGGTAGACGGTAGAATCCAAGCCTTAGGTACTGTTGAACGGCAAGAACTCGAAAAGTACTACACTATAGCAGATGTGTATGTAGCAAGTTTCCCCTGCGGCAGCGGAACGGCATTGCTTGAGGCGGCGATGCATAATCTCCCAATCGTTGGTCTACATCTTAGAGAACTTCCACATCTAAGCCTCGAAGATGATGTGGGATTTAAAAAACTAAAAGTGCATAATTGCTCGCTTGAAGAGTTCTCAGATTCATTGGATTTTGTTGCACTAAACTGCCGCTCAAAACAACAGAAAACCAGAGCCAAAGCTGTTAAAAAAAACGTTGAATATGAACACTGTACACCAGGCTGGAACAATTATCTTGACACCGTCCTACAATCATTGCCCTCCCAGCACTCCATCCAGGAACCCCAGACCTTAAACGAGGAAACCGATTATACCGATATATATTGGGAAACATTAAGTGCACAGATGATGACAAATGAGCACCCTCAGCATTCGCTTAGCCGATTAGTGCGCGTCTATGGTAACGGCCTCTCTAGAGGCGATTTGATTGGTACTCAAGCGGAAAGTCTCCGTTTAGCTTTCCTAAAAATAGATAACCTTCAAAGAACCAAACAGTTTTTTTTGGAATTCAAAGAGTTCACGTCCTGCCTCTTCTCTAGTCATAGTAGTTAATTTTACGTATATAGATGGATGTTTAGCATGAGCCTTGTAAGTTTAGTGAAAATTCCACTCAATACAGATGACCCACTCAAGCAGGCGATAGCACAAGCACTAAGTCTAATCGACTACACCTTTGATAAGAACGTACATAAAGTCGTGATTAAACCTAACTTGTGCTATTACTGGGACGCCACCACAGGACAAACGACTTCACCGCAATTTGTGGGATCACTTATTGATCTAATCCGTGGACAAATTCACCCCGACGTTGACATTGCCATTATAGAATCGGATGCTTCTGCCATGCGTTGCAAGTATGCCTTTAGGATGCTTGGCTATACAAAACTTGCAGAAGAAAAACATGTTCGACTTGTCAACCTCACCGAAGATCAAGCAACAAACACCAATGTCCACTGTGGTACTAACAGCTATGATTTTATGGTACCTAAAACCATCCAAGAAGCCGAACTCAAAATCAACATTGCACACATAAAATATACCGTTAACCCCATCAAACTTACCTGCGGACTCAAAAATATCTTTGGCTGCAACCCAGCACAGAAAAAATTTAAGTACCACAACGATCTTGGCAACGTCATAGTTGCCTTAAACAAAGTGATGCCCTTTGACCTTACCCTAGTCGACAGCAACATTGCCGCAGGCGTCCAACCACGCAGAATGGGCTTGGTTATGGCAAGTCAAGACCCTGTTGCATTAGATTCTGCGGCTGCAAAAATCGCTTGGCTTGATCCCGCCAAAATTCCATATTTTAAAACCGCAGAACAAGAAGGCATTGGAAAACGCACCTACATTTTACGGGGGGAACCGCTTGAGTCTTTTAGGGCGATTTATCCTAAGCCGCCATTTAACATGAAACTTAAAAAACAACTCAAAAGGACGCTTGTAACGGTTGGTTTAGGCAAACGCATGGGGCTAGAGTGAATAATATGGAAAATAAACAGATACAAATAGGACTTATCGGAGCGGGCGGCGTTGGTCAGATGCATCTAAAACACGGTTTGATGCTTAGAGACGCAAAAATCACAGCCGTTGCAGACACTGCTAAACCCACTTTAGAACGAGCAAAAGCGTTGGGTATTAAAAACATCTATACTGACTACACCGAGATGCTCAAAAATCCCCAGATTAACGCCGTCATAATTGCACTGCCCACGCATCTACACCACAGTTGTGCTCTCCAAGCGGCAGAATCAGGCAAAGATATTTTTCTTGAAAAACCCATCACCGTTGATGTCCAAGAAGCCAAAGAAGTTATCTCAGCGGCTCAGCGCAATTCTGTGAAACTGATGTTGGGTTATCCCATGCGGTTTAATCGTCGATTTCTCAAACTCAAAGCAGATATGGCAGAGGGATTAATCGGTGACCCAGAAAACGTACATGCAACCTATGTGTGCGCTGGTCCCTTTGTTCATCGCGCTGATGGACACTCACCTGCACCTGTCCCTGATTGGTGGTTTAATACGCAATTTAGCGGCGGCGGCGCTCTTGCCGATCTAGGATGTCACATAATCAATCTGTTGCGGATGCTATTTGGTGAAATAGTTGACATTAAAGGACAGTTTGGCTACCGTTATAACATGGATTTTGAGGACTCGGCTATGTGTCTTGCCCGCTTCACCTCAGGTACTTTGGCGGCCATCAACGTGGGCTGGTACGCTCAAGAGTATCTTTTGCGGCTTGATGTTTTGGGAAGCGTTCGAAACGTTTCCGTCGGACATATGCCACCCAAAACCATGCCTGCTGCCTATCAGATGCTTACTCATGGCATTTCAGAGTTTAATCAGCCTCACTTCGATGAGCTCCAGTACTTTGTGAATTGTCTCCACACCGATCAGGAGCCTACGCCCACGGGGTTAGATGGACTTAGGGATTTAGAGGCTATAACCAAAGCTTACAGAAACAAAATAACGCTATAACAACTTGGATCTGATGCAGATGGCTAAGGCTATAGAGATGGGCAAAACCTCAGCTATTGGCAGTTTTCATCTGCTGTTGGGCGTCGCCGGTTCCACTATCATTATGGCTATAGGCACCATCGCTTTGGGAATACTCCTTCCTGCGGAGGGTGTTGGACTCTATGGTATGGCACTGATTCCTTCAGCGATTATTAACTTCTTTAGGGATTGGGGAGTTAACACCGCCATAACAAAACAGATCGCGGGATTACGGGGAACCGGTAGAGACTCAGAGATTCATGATGTTATCGTTTCAGGAATTGTTTTTGAGATCATAAGCGGCATTGTTTTGTCGTTGATTTGTTTTGCGATTGCATGGCCACTTGCTTACATCATCAGTCCCCAAAATGCAGAAGCATTATCCCTCTACATAGGCATCATGTCGGTCTCTATTTTTGCAGGCGCCATCGCAGCTGCATCAGGCGGCGTTTTTGTAGGCTATGAACGCATGAAACTCAACAGCATCACACAAATCAGCCAAGCCATAATCAAAACTGCACTTGGACCCCTGCTCATCATAATAGGTGCAGGTGTTTTAGGCGCAGTAGTGGCGGCTATGGTTTCCATGCTTGCAGGCGGCATCATTGCCGTTCTTTTGGTCTACTATATCCTGTTTAGGCCTCTGCGTAAAAGTAAAACCGGTAAATGTGACATAAAACAAACTCTAAAACCTATGCTAACGTATGGACTACCGTTGACCGCCTCAACCATCGCGGCTGGTGTACTACCGCAGGTTTTTTCTTTTGTCATGGCAGTTTATGCCGGCACCTGGATGATGGGAAACTACTTTACCGCCGTAAACTTTTCGGTTCTGCTCACCTTTGTTTCTATCCCAACTGCGACAGCACTATTTCCGGTTTTTGCAAAACTAGATCCACAAAAAGAACCCGAACTTCTAAAAACAGTGTTTGCTTTCTCAGTGAAGTATACGGCATTACTTCTTGTTCCAGCTACCATGGCATTGATTACACTTGCAACTCCGTTAGTTAATACACTATTTCCTATGGAGGGAATTTTTCAGTCACTCCTTGTTGCTGGCGCAGAACCCAAGTTTCCCTTTGCTCCGCTCTTTTTAGTCCTCTCAGCAGCGGTTAACTTGTTTGTCCTCTTTGGCAACGTCAGTTTAGGAACCTTTCTTATCGGCATCGGCGAAACCAGACAACTCATGAAGCAGAGTGCACTGTCTTTGGCAGTTGGGTTACCACTGGCTTATTTTCTGGTTGAATATTCTTTTTCGCTGGGCGGTTCAAACGCTCAGCTGTCATCGGCTTATGCAGTGATAGGAGGCTTAGTTGGCTCTCTTATAGCAAGTATGCCAGGGATGATTTGGGGACTAATTTGGAGCTGGAGAAAATATCATGTTAGGGCTGATTTTAGGGTTTCCAGCAAAATTTTTGCAGCTTCTCTGTTTGCATCCATCGTATCGTTTGCGCTGATTAGTTTTTTGAACCTGCCCTACGTAATTATACTAGCGGCGGGGTTTGTGGTGTTTGGGTTGGTTTATCTTGTTGCCGCACCCATTTTTGGGGCCGTCAATCGTATGGATATAGAGAATTTCCGCGCTATGTTTTCAGGTTTAGGCATTGTTTCAAGGTTTCTTAACGTGCCTTTGTTGTTTATGCGTAAGATATGCCGGGGTAATGTTGAACCACAGGTTTTAGCCCCCGCTGGTTCACAACCGGATGATAGCCAGAAGCCTTAAAGCCAACGCGTTAAGTATTAATTTGTATATTTTTTTGTTTTTTATGGAGTGATATTTTTGATGTCAACTAAGAAAAGCGTTTCAACCATATTTATCGCAGGTATCTTTTTAGCCGCCGGAGGTTTTTTGCTTGTTTGCTCGTTTATTTTTGAAATGCAGGTAGCGGCTTTTGTCGGGTTAGGCTTAACTTTTTGGGGTGCTGTTTTTGTTTTAGCTCGGAATGGAAACTATGTTGATAGCAGTCTTCTTGACAGCAGCGCTCACTCTACTTACTCGACCATTGATCGGATGATTAGTGATTTAAAATATAGCGGTCATGGCTACTACATCCCGGCCTATCCAAAGGATGTCTTTTTGCCTGATTATCTAAAGAATCTGCGTGACCCTGTAGTTTTTATCACTGAGAATTTTGATGGTAACCCCTCCATCGATGAGTTGGCACAGAACAAATTTATCTCCACTCAAACTCGTGGCGTCTTTGTAACTTCGCCCGGTGCAGGTATCATGTCGCAGGTTGAGCGGCAGTTACGACTTGATCTAAGCAAAATCAGTTTGGACGAACTCGCGGATATATTACCTAAATACCTCACCGAGAATTTGAACTTAGCTAAATCTGCAAGTCTAGTGTTGACGTCCCATGGAGCTGAGTTTAGAGCACGAGGTATTCTCTATGAGAGCTTATATAGCCCTGAGAGTAATCTCAAAAGTCTCAGTTTGTTGGGTTGTCCTGTTGTCAGTGCGGTAGCCTCGGCGCTTGCTAAGACCTCAGGTAAAACTGTGGTTATTTCAGAGCAGAAGATTTTTCCGGGAAACAGTGTTTTTGCTGTGTATATTTTCGTTGGGAGACAAAAAAATGAACTTCCCCCTCGCGATTCCCGATATTAGCCTGTGGCTTGCCGTAACAGCGATTATTCTGCTGATTACCTCAGAGTTACTGTATTCGTCGGCTACTTTTTCATCCAAGATTCATCTTGATAGAAATCTGTTACGTATACTTGCCGTGGGCTGTGGTTTTGGTTTTATGCTAACAGTGCTTATGCGGTTTGCGGGCTTAGCCTAGCAATTTTCTTGTTTTTAGTGTGCCCGTCGGTTTTTCTGTGGCCTCTACTGGCTACATCCGGCGTCCACCTAACTTTCACTCTATATCAGCTGGAAATGACCTATATCCTTAATAGACGAGCAATGTGACATTTCTAAGAAAACTGGAGGAAAAAGATCTGTTTGCTGTCGGGCATATGTGCCTCGCGTATCTTTTAGGTAAAGGCGCATCGAAGGCATTGCGGGTAAAAATCAACATACCAGTATTGCTAGTTTTATCCATACTGCCCGATATAGACATCCTTGGCACATTTTTATTCAATTACAATATACATCGGGGCCCAACACACTCGATTGTGGTGGCAGGACTTGTTTTCATTCCGCTCTTTATCATCTATCGCAAAAAAGCAATTCCTTATTTTTTGGGGTTAGCTTCACATTTCTTAATCGGCGATTTTATCGTAGGGGGACAACTGCAGTTGCTATGGCCGCTTTCACGCTCAAAGTTTGGGCTACATGAACTGGGCTTCCCCCTCATCACAATAGATAGCCGCATAAACGTCGCTTTAGAATTAAGTTTGTTCATAATAGCCATCATGGTGTTAGTTATATCCAAAGACTGGAAGGTCTTCTTTAAAGGTCGTTTATCAAATCTTGTTCTCATAATTCCTACAACTACGGTTCTTCTGCCAAGTACCATTGGCTATCCCTTCACTGATTCACTGCTACTAACAGCACCCGCTTTGGCACTGGCACACATATTCTTCCTTGTGCTCTTCAGTATCGCGATTTTATCCGCACTAATAGCGCTCTATCGACATGGGTTTGGTGAGGGCAACAAAAAGCAACCTGTACAGACACACAGCTAAGCTACATATTTATAAAAAGCCCCTTGTTGACAAGAGACGATTCTTTGGTGCCTCATCCTGCCTTAACCCAGACCTTGGAGGTGCGGTTATGTTTGGTTAGGTGCTTTAGGTGCAACTTTAGGGGTATTGCTTGGTGCAACCGTAACAGCACTGGCTGTAACTGCAAAATACCTGCAACAGAAAAACAACCCAGACCATCAGCCCAAACCCAAGTATAACCTATGGGGATCGTTGATTTCACAGCTGCTTTGCTATTATCATATGTGCACTTTTTTTGATTTTCTTGCAGATACCATAAGTAAGGAGAGGCGCAGAAAAAAGATCTGCAAGTTGTTAAGATCTGCCATGAGCCGGGTCCAGTTAAGAAATGTACTTAAACTCAGAAAAACCCTCCATAAAACAAACAGGAAGCAGATCAAGCGAATAGGGATTGGTGAACTGGATAAAATATAAAACCAAAAATATCCAAATAGTTAGGTACGCCGTTCAGTTGCTGTTTTTCTTCTTGATTCTTTACTTGGCGGTAATTGGCATCTGGAAAGGCGTATTGTTACTTGTGATATTTGGGATAACCCTTATTTTAGGACGCTTCTTTTGCGGCTGGATATGTCCATTTGGGTTATACATAGTTTAAATAACGGTCATTTGATACATGTCTATGGGTAACCATAGAAAATAAACCATGACAGAGTGAACAAATATGAGAAGATTAGAAGAATTCCTTGACGAACAGCACAGTATGAGTGAAAGCCGAAAAGTAAACTATCGTAACGCCATAACACTTTTCGAAAAAATTGCTGAAGCGGAATTTGAAGATATATATCTCGACCGAAAAAAAGTTAACACAACATTGTCGGCTATAAGCAAGGTTCCCAAAAACCCAAAAGATATTGAGTATACTTTAAACAAGCCTCATGCAAGAGCTGACAGCACTTGGAACACTTTTCTTGGAGCCTATAAACGATATGCAAAATGGTTATCCGATCCCGACGATATGGATTGCCCCAAGATTTGGCGCAAAATCAAAGTAAAAAAGATCGATTGGGAAGAAAAATTAAAAGACAAATGGTTAACTGAACAAGAATTTTACCAGTTCTTAGACGTTATAGATAACTTATGTCTTAAAGCGTTATTTTGTACAACTGTTGCAGGTGCGTTGCGTAGAGGCGAAGTTTTAAACCTCAAAGTAGGCGATGTGGAGATTTCTGGAAGCGAATGCCTTGTTACTGTGAGTGGTAAGACAGGAACCCGCACATTTGTTATGAATCAATTTGCCCCCATACTTATCCAATGGCTTAATTTTCATCCCTTAAAACACGATAAAACAGCGGCTCTATGGACGCGCAACAAAACTACAACCAACAACACCATAGATATCGGTCTTAAAAAAACCCGAGTTACTCAGTTCTTAAAGAGTTATTGTCAGCGAGCTAAAATTAAAAAGCCTGTTAGTATGCATTGGCTTCGACATACGAAAGTGACTTGGACTGCTAGAAATCAAAAACTACGTGTAAATGATAAACAGGCTAACAGCATGTTTGGCTGGAGTGCAAGCAGTGGTATGTATAATCGGTATACTCATTTGGCGGCTACCGATACAGCAGATACTTTTCGGCTACTTGATGGGGTAGAGCCGTCTGAGAAGGTTGAGAATCGCGGCAAGATTTTGCAACGATTACAGTGTTTTGGCTGTAATGAACTAAATCTTGCCGGATCGCTCTACTGCTTTAAATGTGGATTGCCCTTGACTGAGGAGGAGGCGATGCGGCAGAGTGTGATGAAAGAAATACATGCCGAGGAGATTAAGGCACGGCTGGAGAAGAGACGACACAGCCTACATTAAGAAAAATAGCTCAATTGATACGCTCTGATGAATACAAATATGTTTTTTACCCCCCCCCCCCCCCCCCCCCCCCCCCCTCTCTCTTCTTAACCATATTATATTTATATTTTTTTCTTTTATTTTTTTATAAATAAAAAAAAAGAAATATGGAGAAAATAGAAATAGATAAAAAAAAAAATAA
>WQVG01000007.1 GCA_009781675.1 Candidatus Bathycorpusculum acetigenes
AAGTAGGTGTTGCAGTGGTGGCAGTGGTATCTTTGGTGGTTTGTTGTTTTGTATTTTCCTGCTTTTGTGATGTGTTTGTCTTTTTGTTTTAGGTAGCGGATGCATTTTGGGTTTTGACAAACAGCGTTATTTTGACTTCTATGTCTACCTCGTGGCATGTTGTTCACAAATAGTATACATATCAACCGAGCTATAAAACATATTCTATATTAGGACATTGCCCGTTTTTTACCTAACAGGAACTGCTTATATGCGCAGAGGGAAACGGATGTATCATCCGTACCTGCAAGTAACCTAAACTTTTATTTTCTTCCCTTAGCTGGTTGAGCGATTCGATGATGGCCCCTTTGGTCGAGCCCCAGCTCACAACGATGTTCTCAGTCTTTGTCTCCAAAGAAACCTGCCTAAATTCCATCGGAACTTCTCTGTCAACCACTTCAAGTTTGCCTATACGTTTATCCATCATTTTCCGTCTGTTGAGGGGTTCCTTGTTTATGTTACCCCTTTCATTGTGTTTATCACCACTACCACTGAACACCATTCTTAGTTCCAAGAAAAGCACGCGGTGAAATTCCATTCTTGCTAAATTGAAAACGTTTGTAATTTTTACCTTCCAGTGTATTGTGCATATTGTGGGTTTGTGAGTTTTATTTGCGGAAAAGTTTCCATCGTTGAGCATTTGATGTGCCGCAGAAAATTTGTGTGCTCACACCCGCTTCGCCTCTGCTATATACTTCAGTGGATTCTAGAGAATTTAATGTTTCGGAAAAAGTGGTTGTTGATACATATGTGTTTTGTATATGATTTATTGCTAAGCTTGTAGCAAATGAATGGTTTATGTGCGTGTAGACAACTTTGTGGTTGTTAGTAAGTAAACAGCCTGTTTATTTGGTTTGATTGTTGGTATGGTGGAGTTTTGTTCTTAAATAAGGTGAACGTTATAACAGAATGTTGGTCAGGTTGTCTCTTTAGTTTCGTGTGGTTGTTTTTTTATTTCTGTTATTTTCTGGTTTACCTCGATGAGTCGTTGTCGCATTGTTTTGATTGATTTTGCGAGGTGTTTGCGGTGTGTTTCTAGGTGTTGGAGTGTTTCTTTGTTTTTATCTTTGTCTTCGAGGAAAGGGCTGAATGGTGAGGGTATGTTGGGTGGCGGTGTAGCTGTTTCAATGTTTAGGACGTCGCGGGCAAATTCGGTGAAGAGGTTGTTCATGTTGCTAAAGATTTCGGCTTGTTTTATGATGGCTTGTTTGAGGATAATTTCGCCTGAGGCGGTTATTTTGTAGATTTTAAGTCGGCGATTTTTTAGTGTGTGCCATTCGCCTTTTATGTATCCGTTTTTTTCGAGGTCGCGCAAGATGGGGTAGATGCCACCGGGGGTGGGTGCCCAAAAGCCTTTGGTGCGGCTTTCGATTTCTTTCATGATTTCATAGCCGTGGCTGGGTTTTTTGTTAAGCAGTATGATGACGCCCATGCGTATGTATCCTGTTTGGGCTACTTTGATCCAGTTTTGGCTGGCTTCGTTTTCGGGTTCGGGTTTCAACTTCGGTTCGATTGTATAGTATTTATAGGCAACTTTTATATTTTGCCACAATATATTGCTGTCAATAATATTCAAAGGGAGGTAATTCCATGGACAATGGCAACATAATCGAAGTTAAGAACTTGACCAAGATGTTCGGCAAATTCATCGCTGTAGACGACATATCCTTCAGCGTCAAAAAGGGTGAAATCTTTGGTCTTTTGGGCCCAAACGGTGCAGGCAAAAGCACAACCCTCCGTATGTTAAGCACGCTATCACAACCCACCAAGGGAACTGCAACAATCGGTGGTTATGATACCGTTAAGCATGACATGCAGGTCCGTAAACTTATAGGTATAGTCAGTGAAAAAATGATAATTTACAACCGTTTAACCGCTAGAGAGAATCTCTCCTTCTTTGGTAACCTTTTTAATATACCCAAAGACACATTAAACAAACGCATCGACGAATTACTTGAACTTGTCAAGTTAACTAAATTCAAAGATGCTCAAGTTGGTACCTTCTCAACAGGTATGCGCCAACGGATGAATGTAATTCGCGCCCTGCTAAACATGCCCAAGGTTCTCTACTTAGACGAGCCTACCTTAGGTCTAGATCCTCAGTCATCGGTTGAAATCCGCGAATTCATAAGGAAACTCAACCAAGAACAGGGCACAACCGTAGTTTTAACAACACACATGATGATTGATGCTGACTTGCTTTGTGATCGCATAGCAATCGTTGATCATGGAAAAATTATCGCCCTAGATACATCTACAAATCTCAAAAAGATCATTTCTGGAGCAGATACTATGATAATAAACCTTGAAATAGCCAACTTAACTCCCGATATGCTAAGCGCCATAAAAGCGCTGGGCTGCATAGACTCGGTTACTCAAGAAAATTCTACGCAACTACGCATTATTGTTCATGGCGAAAATGCCTTTGATGAGATAGTGGATCTCGTACGTAAACGTGGTGGTAAAATAACCTCCATGTCCAACCTGCAACCCACACTCGAAGACGTGTTCCTCCACATCACAGGACACGATGTGCGCGACAGTGTAGCTGAAAAAGTTCCAATGCAACATCGGCGGTTTGGTATGCCGCAGGCGCGGGTGAGATAGGCATGACCGTCCAAACGATCCTAAAGCACAGTCTCCGTATTGCCTGGAAAGACCTCATGGAACTATTCCGTAACCGGCTGGGTCTAGTATTGCTTATTGTGATGCCCCTATTCATGATGGTTATGGTGGGCTTTATCTATCCCTCAGGCGGCGCAAGCATAAGCAACATGCCCATAGCCATGGTTAACGAAGACGCGGGTTTCAACAATTCATATCTGCCCAGCCAAACTTTCTTTAGCACACTACAGGGTATCAACGACCAAACCCACATGATGACCCTAAATAGCGCCTCAAGCTTAGAAGAAGTCACAGATTTGGTGCAACGGGGCGAACTCAGTGGTGGAATTGTAATCCCAAGTAACTTCAGCCAATCCATCCTAAGTGGTGAGCAAGGAACAATCATCATCGTAACTGATCAGTCAAATCCCCAAATATCTGCCACCATCCAAGCTGTCCTCTCAGGTGTATTCGACGGCATGGCCACAGCGATGGCGCAACAAAATGTGCTATTGATGAACCCAGCATTAAATTCCTCCTCTGCGTTAGCCGTCGTGAAGCCCCTAAACGTCCAGTCTCAGGGCGTAGTCCCAGGTAATCCAAGCTACTTTGATTTTATCGCACCGGGACTTATGGCTATGACCGTCATGATGAGTGTCATGACCGGTTTGCCAGTCGCGATTTCACATGAAAAAGAACTCGGCACAATGGATGGTATGATGGTTGCACCTGTCAACCGTCTCTCTATACTGTTGGGTAAAACGCTGGCACAAACTCTCAGAGGCTTAATACAGGGTGCCATAATACTGGCACTGGCAATTGGCATATTCGGAGTTGCCATACAAGGTAGCATTTTTCTGGTGTTTGCCTTGTTATTGTTGGGTGTATTTAGTTTCGTTGGATTAGGTATAGTCATAACATCATTTACCAAAGACCAAGAAACCGCCCAGATGCTCATGATGACCTTGATGTTTCCAATGATGTTCCTTAGCGGCGTATTCTTCCCCATACAGCAGATGCCTGCCTTTATGCAGACTATCAGCCACTTTCTGCCGCTGACATATGCTGCCGATGCTCTGCGTAAAGTCATGGTATTAGGTGCTGGTATACCGCAAATATCAACAGAACTTATAGTGCTCACAGCGTTTGGCATAGTCATGATAGCCATAGCTCTGCCGGTCTTCCGAAAAATGATGACGCGATAGGAGCCAACACAGATGAGTACCCTCTGTTCAAGGTGCCCCTTTTTTCAACTGGCTCCCCTTCTGAGGCGCAGAAACGCCCGCAAACGGTGTCGTCTTGAGCCCCAACGGCAACTTCGTATCTACAAATGCAAGGATTTCCCTGAGAAGCGATCCCGAGAATAACCCCCATTTTTTGCGGTTCTGTTGTCCCCCTATCTTTAAAAGGGTGACCGGTGATTTTTAATTGATTTTATTGAGGTTTGGAAATCTATGGATTTTAGTTGTCATGTATTTGTTTATTAAATAATTCTGTGGTTATAGTGTGATCTGTGGTTATAGTTAGTGGAAATTGGATAATAAGGTTAAAAAATTGGGTATAATGTGGCAAAATGCTATATGTTGTGATAGTTGATAGGGAAAATTGTGAACGGATGATAAAAATCTCACTGAAAATGTGTTTATATCTTTTTCAATAGCGTGGTATACTGCAAATCCAATCATCTGCCCCGCTATTATGGGTGGTGGAACCCATGATATTGGACCTAAAGTCAGTGGAGTTTGAAAGATTTGTAATATGTCTACGCTGGTTGTTTTCAATTGCTTACCATTTGTAAGCAGTTCAATTACACCCTCTTCTTTTTAATCGATTTTTAAACTATCTAATATATATTTGCATTTCGAGACTTTGAGATTAATCTGTTTTGGGTTGATTCGGTGGTGATGTAGTGTATGATGTTTATTAGCAGGATGGTTTATGGTGGAGGTGGAACTTGGCATCAAAATACTCGTCACCAATCGTTTAAAGATGTATAAGTCAAGGGGTTATTTGTCGAGAAACTGTCTGATCTGTACCGTTGACTCTGCTAAGGCCTCTTTGGTTATCTGTTGTGTGTATAAATGGATTGTTATGTTTAGAAATTTATGGAATTTATGAACAATATTGCAATGTTGATTGTTGTGTTATTGTTCATAATTGTTGAGACAATCTGAATACATACTTGTACAAAGGTTTTTTAACTCTCAAAACGACTTCTAAACATAATGTCCAGCTCACAAACATCCGCTCAGAAACCCAAACGATCTGTGAATCGAATCTTAAAGGTACTGCTTCAAGTGGTCGCTATAGTTGCTATTGTGACTGCTCTGCTTTGGTACATTGGAACAACCGTTCCAGTTGACTTTAAACCAGCTGAACCCACGATCATCAGAGGCATAGATTTTCTTTTCACCAAAATACTTGAGATGGATATTCTCTATTTTCTTTTGGCGTTTTTGATGTATTTTGGAATTAACATATTCTTTACAGTACGTTTGAGACGGGTTTTAGCCAAAGATGGTGTGAAAACCACTTTTGGAAGAAGCCTCCTTGCTCAGTATGCAGGCATGCTTACAAGCGACTTCACTCCTGGCCGTGCAGGCTACATTTTAACGCCTGTTTATCTTCGGGATCAAAATGTCCCTACCTCAAAGGGGCTCTCAAGTATCCTAGGTATTCAAACTATTGAGTTTCTGGTTAAAGTGGCGGGCGGAATAGGTGCCGTATCTTATTTGTTATATATGGTTCCGGCGGCAACATGGACTGAAATGTTTCCCCAAGAAATAGTCGGCGTAAATATCGGCATTATAGTAGCGGGGTTAGGTATCGGTTTAATGTTTCTGGGTGCGCTAGTACTAGCAGCCTTTACATGGTCAAAGAGAGCTATTGCACTGTTTGACCGCATTGCAAACTGGCGATTTCTAAAAAAATTCACCGGCGGATTGATGGGTAAACTTGAAGAATACAAAGAAAGCGCACACAGCACTCAACGGGCCATCCCCGAAATCTTTGCATTAACGATGATTTGTTGGATGCTCAAAGGGTTCGAATGGTACTTTTTAGGGTTAGCTCTAGGCATTACAAATGTTCCTTTGATAGCTTTCTTCTTAATTCATCCCTTAGTGACTGCTCTGGCGTTCATTCCAATCCTTCCCGCTGGAATCGGTGTGCAGGAATTCGGCATCATAGGCATACTTGGCTTACTAGGTGTTCCCTTGGAAATAGCCGGCGTTTTTGCAATAATCGCCCGTCTTTTACTAATATTCCAAGACCTCATAGGAGTACCCCAAATCGTCAAATCCACCGGCCTGATATTCTCACGCAAAACACCCCCAGAAACCCCCATCACTCCACCTGCAACAGCATAGTTACAACTGCCCTATTACGCACTATTTGCTTTCTAATCGGACGTTATTCTATCCGTTTGATCCATTGTCTTTCTAAATCTTTACGCATAACCAGCTCTTACTGGTTGCAAAAACCTAAATTAATCCCTTGTCGCTGGGTAGTATACTAATGCTAATACCGTTATTTTGTAGACTTAACGTCTTTATATTGGATTTTTTAATACCTTTATTAGAAATCTGGTGAACCGCTTGGCATCGTTTACACTCATAATTTATGAAGCCCCATACAGCAAAGAACGTGCTCTAACTGCACTTCGATTCGCCACTACTTGCGATTTAGAAGGCCATAAAGTTCGTATTTGGCTTTTTGAAAATGGCGTCTACCTTGCCAAGAAAGGGCAAAACGTTGCTCAGGGATTAATTAACTATGGCCAGATGCTCGAAGACCTCCTCAAAGGCGGTATAGCTGTTAAAGCCTGTGTGGTCTGTGCAGATGCAAGGGGCTTAACTGAGGCAGAACTGATTGATGGCGTAAAACTGGCGACGGTGCATGACTTGGTTGAGTGGACAGTTAATAGCGACAAAGTCATAACATTTTAGTGACTCCGTGAATCCGTTGAATGTTGAAAAACTTGATGTACGAGGAAAAATGTGTCCTCTCCCGGTCGCTTTCACTAAGCGCAAGCTGGAAACTATGTCCTCTGAGCAACTACTTGAAGTCACCTGTGAGGGCGAACTAGAGTTCGATAACATACAACGCTGGGTAAAGAATCAGGGCCATGAAATTGTCCAAGCCCAAAAAACCTCCGATACATTCAAGATACTAATAAAAAAACGCTAACATCTCATCTCTATAGTAATCTGCTGTATGTCTGAAATAGAGTGTGACTAAACATTGCTATTCAGAGACAAGACCCAGCTGTTACTCATCTTTCCTTCTATTCAAAAACCGTTTATGCACTCGATGCCGAAAGGTGGTGGTTTATGTTGCGCAACAAGAATAGTGTCCTTTCCGTTTTTAGCTTCTCAATGTCGCAATGAACCCGCGTGTTACATCTTTAATCGATTGAATCAGTGGATACCGAATTTTTTCTGATGAAAGGCTCGCCAGACGGTCTACTCGGAAATAGATCGGTGGATGAGGATCCAGCCCCAGCCATTCCTGAATACGATAAGACGGTGTCCTCTCATAGAGCAACCGCTGGAACCCAATTTTTTCCAGTGACTCCGCTAGAACCTTGGGGTTACCCACTACCATAGCTGAGATCAAATCGGCACGGGCCTCAAAAAATTTGGCTATGAAGAAAATGAGTACCATAATCGCCCAGAAATATGCAAAAAACAATAAGGAAGAAAAAATTAGTGGAAACAGGGGAAACAGTACATAGAAGCGGAAGAGAAACTCTGCAGAAACCAATCCGTAGAGTATGAGTGGATCTCGGCCTCGAAGATGCCCAAATTCATGTCCCAAAACTCCCAAAAGTTCTGCTTCGTTTAATTGAACTAAAATGCCTGTGGTTATCAGGACTAATCCGCGTTTGGGACTAGGACCCGAAGCCGCGGCATTGGGAACCATGGTGTTTGAAACCACTACTTTGGGCATGGGAAAATTGAATCGATCCGCAATATTTTTAACTAAACCATAGACGTTAACTTTTTTGGTTTTAAGATTTTGCAATTCACAGGGTACCCCATGTTTTAAAAAAATCTTCTGTGCAGACTCAACCTCAACTTCTCCTTGTTTGGTGATTATTTCCTCATAAATTTCTTTTTTTATGGCCAACAGTGTTTCCCGCGGATAGGTTTTTTTAAAATCTCCCATCTTATTTACTGGAAGATAATACTCCAATAGATGGATGGTAGGGTTAGCTTTGGTGATGTGCCATTCTGCATTGCGGCCGATAAAGCGGTTAGAATAGAACACAAAGATAAACTGAATGCCGATTAATATCAGCGGCGCAACCCAAAACGCATCGGGAACAACTGTTGCTATAGTGATAAATATGAACATTCCAAAAACGATGAAAACCACAAAGAAGAGGAGCTGAGTTTCAAGGAAAAATCGATTGAAAGATTTTTCGGGTTTTGTGTAGGCTTCTGGAACGATTTTCTCTCCTTCCCGCCAGACAAAACATACGGCGGCACTTCGGGCGTTCTGCGAGAAAACTTGCATCGCTATTAGAATATCTTGTTTTGCTTCTTCTACAGCGGATTTAGGTACTGAGGGGTTGAGCGGTGTGATTCTTAATTCAAAGGGCGTGCCGCTTTTAACTTCCACATCGAGCAGGTGACTGCTTTGCTGATCGGTAACTACATAGGTTAATTTTTCGCCTTTTACGGTGGGCTCCCTTTTGATGTTAGTAAACCGCTGATTTTGAGGCAACAAATACTGGGTGTAGATAAAATCAAAGAGTTTCTCATAGTAACTAGGCGGAACCTCAGGAGTTATCCTATACATAAAAAATGGAAAAGGAGACGACATCATATCTGGCTGTCAAAACCTACAGTTATTCACTGTTTCACCGTTTTATATCCTTATTTAGGACATGAGCATAAGCCGCTTAAGGGACACGCATGCGTTAATTGATTTCTTGACTTTTCAGGGGGGGCTAGCGTTTATTAATCTCGGAATTCATTGTTAAAACCACATACTGTTAGTGAAAAAGACTTTGTAGCATCAAATAAACGCTTTAGATGATGATGCAGAGAAATATTAAACTTACAGTAGCTCAAACAAAACGTGAGCTGATTGTATAACTTAGGATGGAATATGTTACTTTGGCAACATTAAAAAAAACCATACTCGTTGTTGACGATGATAAATCTATACTGCGAACATTCACCCGAATCCTACAAAAAAGCGGCTATGAAATCGATACCGCAGAAACAGGAAAGGAAGCCATGGAAAAAACTGAAACCCGCAGTTACGATTTAGCTCTCGTAGACATCAGGTTGCCCGACATGGACGGCACTGATTTACTAGCAAAACTCAAAAAACCTCTCCAGCATACCGTTAAAATCATGATCACGGGGTTTCCATCACTAGAAACCGGAGTTAAAGCTCTAGATGAAGGCGCAGATGCATATCTGGTTAAACCTGTGAAACCTCAGGAACTGCTTATCCTCCTCGAAGAGAAACTCAAAAGCCGTGAAGAAGCCTCAGAAATCAGCAATTAATATTCATATTATGGCCACAAAGTGTTCGCTCACTCTTTAATTGAATATAATTGTCACATCTATCAAGAGTATTTGCTTTACAAAAAATATTTGAGAGTATCTAAGGGGATTATAAGGCGGTTTAGTTCTTTGTACTGTGATGGTTATGCGCTGTTCTAAGTGTGGAGTCAGCGTTGTGTAAAAGCAGAATTTAATTACAACCGACAGCGCTACAAATGTAGAGATTGTGGACGCCAATTCACCCAAACACAAGACAAAAACGCCACCAAATGCGCCTTTGCACTGTACTATATGTAGTTGGCTTATCAATGAATGCTTTGTCTGTATGCTTAACGTTGAACCCTTAACCATTCTCTATTGGTGAGGAATTTTGCGCTTAAAACCTATGAAAACCAGCTCGCAGGGTGAAGCATAATTGAGCTTGATGAGATGTGACCATTTTGTGTTCAAAGAATAAAGTCTGGATCTGGAAGGCATACTGTTGAACTACCGCTGAACTTGTTGTTTGGGAATGTGGAAACCGAAGTGCCCAAGCACTAAAAAAGATGCTTGATCGGCTCCAGACCTTGGCGGTTAGGGTTTTATTTGTTGATAACTGGGAGTGCTGGGACCCCTAATGAGGCCTTTATTAGGAAATTGCCGCTTGAGTGCTGGTTTTGGGCTAACCGGAAGCTATTTAGTTAAATAAGTGTGGTTTAGGACGATATGTGGAAAAGCGGCAATAATTTCGGGAAAAGATAACCAAAATCGCAATGTATAAAACTTAAATAATGGAGCACACTAAACCTAAGGTTAAATTATTGAAGGAGACAAAAAAGTTGACTAAAACAAAATTAGTATTAGTGATAACACTTCTATCCTTGTTGACCCTAAGCGCCTTTAGCGCAATCAACACAAACGCATTCGTACAAGCTGTGGACACATCTTTTAGTGGTAGTGGTCAAATCGCGGCGGCTAAATTTGTACAAAGTGGTGATACTATACATGTTTACTTTGCGGAGCAACTAAAAATTGGTAATGGAAAGCCTTTAGCCTATGGTCTCTATATTGACGTTACACATGGAAACGGTGAAACTTCTGCAGATTATGTAGAGTTATCCTTAGTTGACACAGAAAATTTTGTTACCTTTGAATCTAGTGGAATCCATATCGAGGCTAAAATGACTTTTAGTCGTGGTTCGACGACTCAAGAGCACAATATAATTCTTGACTGGGACTTCGCTGATAGTACAGCAATATTTACGCTTATCAATCATAGAGCCGGTAGAACATCTGTCTATAATGCTAATGGCGATAATGTTGCATATGCATTTGTTAATCCATCTGCATCTGCTTCGGTCTTTAAAGGAAAGGGCAACACGAATACGCTTGCAATCACCATTGCAGAGTCATGCTTTGATTTTGTAACAAACGCTATAAGTGCGCCGCTCGTTAAGGAATTCACTATTAACAACAATGCCGCAGGCACCTATCAAGTTGACGACTTTAACATCTATGTTGATACTAAAGGTAATGACCAAATACGTGCATGCTACATAATAACAAAATAACCTAAACTATCAATATAATGTCTGGTTAGGTGAAAAGTATTCACCACCATCTTTATTTCTTTGGACTATCAATCACAAAAAACACAATGCAACATTTGAATTTCAAGCATGGTACGATTAGCATAGTCACAAGTTCTGTATAGATATCGTAACCAGTTTGTTTTCACATTAAAAATCATACATATTGTTCTTGAATCTCGGATAATTCTCAGTAAAACTGAATAATTACAAAAAAGAGTGGGAGGGATAGCAGAAAAATAAACGTAGCTGACGATATCGCCATTTAAGTATTGTGTCCTCTCGCTAACTTGGCCATAACTTGAATAACCAGTCAATCTTGGGACTTGAATAAATCGGTGATCTCAATATCAGTTCAAACGGTTCTATCGGCTCAACCTTGGGTAATAATATGATTGTTACCATTATGCCCTCGTCATTAATCACGCTCTTGTTAAAAATTATGCTCTTGTTGTTAATCATGCCACTCACGCTAAAGGGAACAAACGTTAAGGCCGAAAAACCACTTTTGCCAGTGATTGCTATTTTTTTGTTTGGCATGTTTTCGATGGTTAAATCGCTTTTGGCAAGGAACTCAAAGAATAGCATCATTAGCTGATACAGGTTGTATGTGGAATTGACAACTCTGCTTCATATTACGGGAGCGGGTTAAAGAAAGGTATATTGGTGTGTTAGTTAAGCGTAATGCCTATAAATCAGCTTGTAAATACACAAGACGCATGCGTGTAAATGCACCCCACTTCCCGGATTTAACGCAGAAAATCCAGCAACTTAAAAAAGAAAAAAAAGCCCTTATCCTGGCTCACAATTATCAACGTCCCGAAATACAAGACATAGCTGACTACATCGGCGACAGCATCGAACTGAGCCGCAAAGCTATGACCGAAAAGGACGCAGAATTCATCATATTTTCCGCTGTGGATTTTATGGCAGAATCCGCCGCGATTCTTAACCCCACCAAAAAGGTTTTGTTACCCAGCACAGGTGCCAGATGCCCTATGGCACAGATGCTTACTGTAGATGAAATAAAACGAGTCAAAGCCAAGTATCCAAAGGCCCCGGTTGTGCTCTATGTTAACACATTAGCCGTATGCAAAGCAGAGGCTGACATCTGTTGTACCAGTGCCAACGCAGTTGAAGTTGTGAACTCACTTGACGCCGACACCATCCTGTTTGGACCTGACAAAAACCTCTCAGAATACGTCGCAGAAAAAACCGGAAAAACCCTAATTCCCATTCCCGCTAACGGTTTCTGCCCAACACATTTGCTGTTTCAGTCTGAAGACGTCAAAGTTCTCAAGATGCAATACCCAGACGCCGAAGTTATGGTTCACCCCGAATGCACCAAGGGAATGCGTCTTGTTGCTGACTTTATTGGAAGTACATCAAAAATCTGCAAACAAGCAAAAGAATCCAGTGCACAAAAAATCATTATAGGTACTGAGTGTGGTATACTACACCGCCTCCAAAAAGAAAATCCCACAAAGCAATTCTATCTCGCCTACGACGGCGCTGTGTGCCCCAACATGAAGACCACAACACTTGAACGAATCTACCAATCACTCAAAGAAGAAAAACACCTAATTAAAGTCCCCCAGGCAACAGCAAAGAAAGCTCGAATATCACTGGAGCGCATGTTTGAAGTCAAAACTTAAACTGTTACTATCATGGATTTGAGAATTTTTACGCCCCGCCGCGTTGCCAGCTCATCGCTTAGGTGGCGTATTTCAGAGCTTTTACCCTTTACCGCAATAACTTCCAAGCAATCATGTTCACCCAGATGGATATGCATCGTTGAGGATATGAGGTCTTGGTGATGATGCTGAGAATTAGTTAAATCACTTTCCAAGCCGCGGGTGTCATGATCATAAACCATCAATATAACGCCAGTTTGATGGGCATTTTCATCCTGTAACCACTTTCGCTCTGAAACATAGAGTCGCACAGCGTCCTGGATGGCTTTGCTTCGGCTTTCATAGCCCATCTTTTCGGTTATGGCATCGAAATCTTCTAAAAGATCAGGCGGAAACGTTACACCAATACGAACAATTTTGGCCATCTCAAGTCACCTCTAAGACTTAGGGGGGTCTTTCCCTAAAAGCTTTTAGACAATCCACTAAACTTTACCCTACGTCTAATTTTTTTCACAAAAAACGGAACCAGCACAGCAAATACGGTCACGATTTCAACTTTGCCAATAATCATCGACACCATAATCAGCCACTTATACCCAAGCGGCATAGCCACAGATACTGCTCCCATGGTTGCCCCAGTGGTTGAAAGCGCTGATCCCATTTCAAAAAGTGCATGTCCAAAAGAAATACCCATCGTAGATAACAACAACGCAAAAACAACTAATGCCGCAAAAAAGAACAGAATCGCCATAACAGCCGGAAACGCTTCTGTGATCTCTGTTTTGGTGGTTTCCTTTTGCCTATCTGACTTGGTAAACGGCATCGAAATTAAATGCCCAAACGAAGTTCCCAACGCCAGTAGCCGCGAAATTTTTATACCTCCCGCCATAGAAAACGCACAGCCACCAACCGACATCAAAATTACAAGTAACACTACAGCATTGGAACTAAATGTAGCGAGGTTTAGATAATAGATTCCCTGAGTGGATGCCAAACTTACCACATGAAACAAAGAATCAAAAAAACCTATATCCATGACAAAAAACAAAACTATACTAGCCGTTACCATGATACAGATAAACAAAACAATCTCAGGTGAAAATATTTTCTTAAATTTTCCAGCTAAGAGATTATAATTGAAAGAAAAATTTACCGCACCCAAAAACATCAACAAAAGAATTAAAATTTGAGGCGCTACAGAGAGATACTGTTGAAACGTTAGCGTATTAGGCGAGAAACCCCCCGTGAGGGTATCTATGACAAAGGTCCCTGTAGCCACAAAGTCGGTGTAGCCTAAAAGATAAAAAATCCCCGTAAAAACCAAGATATAGATACCATAGATCGCCAATACCATAAAAAACATACGCTTCAGATTTCTGCTAAGATTCTCGATTCCCAAAACCCCCCCCAACCTAGGTAACGCCCGCCTAGATTGAAAAAACGCTAAAATCAAAAACACCACACCCACACCTCCCATGACCTCTGTTAGACTCCGATAGACCAGTACGGATCTTGGCAGAACCTCAGGGTTTGATATGAAACTAAACCCAGTAGTTGTAAAGCCTGAGACGCTCTCAAAACAACTGTTCGTGAAGCGATCCAGACCGTTTGCGCTAGCAAAAGGATCCAAGTAGAGATAGGGTATGGCTCCTATGAGGGGTAGGATGATAAATGCCAAAAACAGCAGGGTGCTGGCAGATTTTACGGTTAAGTCCTTGCGTTCACAGAGTGCATTTAAGAAAAATCCCCCGCCTAAAAAAGCCAAAGCCGTTAGAAAAAGTGGAATGAGTTGCGCCGTCTCATTGAAGATAAACCCCGTTATAATTGGAATGATAGTTAACAGGCCGGCGGTTTGGAGCAGAAAGCCCAAGTTAGCGATTATGCGCTGATTCATCGTCACTGACTTAAATAATGAACAATTATTTATGTTTCTGTGGCTGACCGCAGAAAATAAACCATTGACCTTTTAGATCTGAAGTATGGCCAGAAATATCTCTAAACTGATGAAATAAGATGGCGCGGGATGTGGGATTCGAACCCACGTGGCCTTTCGACCACAGACTTAGCAGGCCTGCCCCATACCAGGCTTGGGGAATCCCGCAACACTTTTTTGCCTTTACCCTTTGGCTGTTCTGCTTGAATCCCAAATGGTCAGTCTTAGCCATTTGAGTGTAAAGTAATTTAATTAAAGCTTTCTCAGCACTTACGCAACTGTGCTCACTTGCTATGCCTATCGGTGCTGTGAACTTTTAAATGTGTATCCAATCAAAGCCTCAATTCGACTCGAGCCAAAATCACTTTTGATTTTGTGCCACAATCATTGCGTGGGCTTTATCGTAGGGTTCTAAGTCAATAATTTCCTTAACATCATAACCGCGTTTGTATAGGATCCGGGCTTCTTGTTTATAGACCTCTTGAGGAGGCATGGTAACATCGATACTCTGTGATTTGCAGGCAAGCATAACCCAGCCTTGGGATTTGAGGAAGTAGTCTGCATTGTCTGCTAGAAGTTTTGCCTGTTCAGGTTGGGCGACGTCACAATAGACGACATCGACTTTGCCATTGATGAACATGGCATAACGTTCAGGCATCCGAGCGTCCTCGAGCATGGGTGAGATGTTTGAGCGGTAGGCAGCTACATTGTTAACTAAATCGCGAAGACTACGCTGGGCAAATTCGATACAGTAAACATGTCCAGATTCGCTCACGATATCACTAACATGACTAGGTGTAGTTCCAGAGGCAGCCCCTAAATAGAGTACCTTAGAACCCGGCACAACGGGTACCTTTTGCAGTCCTTTGATGATGGCACCTGCGAGTTTGCTTCGAAAAGCATCCCAAACCCGATATTCCACGCCTCTGAATTTGATCAAGCGCTCACCATAGACGTTTAAGCCCGGCGTGAGGTTTTTTGTGCCCAGCCGTTTAGCGCCGTCTTCGAGAAGGATTTGATAGATCTCGGGGAATTTATCGTTTGGTTTAACTCTGACGCCCACGCTTGTCTCTCCACTGTTTGCGTCTGCGTTTATCACCTTTAGGTGGGCCTTCACGGTGAGGTTTCTTTTGGAATGATTGCCGTTCGCCTTCACGGGAAGATTCACCGCGCTGGAAACGTTGCTCGCCTTCTTTGCGGTCACCGCCTTCACGGTAGCTAAATCCGCGTTCTCTACGTTCAAAGCGTTCCCGTTTTTCTTTAGGTTTAGGTTCCTTGGGTGGCGGAGGTTCTTTGTATTTCTCTCTGATTTCCTCTACACGCTTATTGATCTCTTCTTTTAATGTATCGCCAATGTAGTGTCCCTCACCAAATGCATCCGCCCGTGCGGCTATGGCGAGTTTACCTGCGATGACCCGCGCGATCTTTCCACGTTGCCAACGTTTAGCATCATGAAGCATGGTATGTTGGAAAATCAAACCATGCTTGGGAGGACGGGCGCCTGTTTTGAGGCTTCTAAAGAGCGCTTTTTCTGCACCCAACACTTGGATGGTGCTTGCAGGACGCATGGCGAGGTTTTGGAGACTGCCCGCAATGGATATCATGCGGGCTCCCAAGAGAGCTCCTGCAACGGCACGGACGTTTGGGGCCATCTCTTCCATAGTTCTATCGACATATTCGTCCATGCTTTTGCGCAGGGTATAGAAAGCTAAAATGTCTTTGGCTAAAGTTTGCACCTGTTCTAAGTCCAGATCTGAGATGTCTGCACCCATGGATGCGTCCGCAGCTTTGTTAATGAGTTGAGTGCGTTCTTTGGGAATGCCCTCAGCTTCTAGTTTTTCGATACTAAAGTTGTCTCTGTTGCCCAAGTTCATGGCAAGACGCGCATACGTTTCATGTTTCTCAACTAGGCGGTCAAGTTCGGGGAAGTAGATACCATACCATTCGCGTAGTCTACCCATAAAGAGGTTGACCGTTTGGTCGAGGCTATCTAGGGTTTGGATACCTTGAGCGACGATGAGATCGCGTTTACCCGTGGCGCCTTTGATGCGGAGTTTGCTGAGCTCCATGCTGACATCACGGTTCCAACTGTCAAGTTCTTGTTGACCTGCAACAAAACCTGATTCGACAGCGATATCTGACATGCGGTTGTTGAGTACTGCGGTTTCAGCCGGTTTGGCTACTTCAACGCTGACTTTAAGACGGCGCTGTGCTTCCTCTGCAAGTTTACCGTTTGAGAAAACAAAGGTGTCATATCCGACATTTTTTAGAAGTGTGATAAGGGAGGTGGCTTGGTCTGAGAGTTTACCCTGTTCTGTGCGGAGAAGATTTTTGGCCGCTGCCTGTACTTTCTTTGGAAACAACGCTTTTTCAACCAGCTGGTTTTTGTCGTCAAAGGCCGTTACGCCAAAGGGAAACTGTACGATGAATGCTTTCATTCTCTGTGCCCCGAAATAAACTACACTATGTCAACGGTTAATGTTAATAAATAATATGTTCCTCCGCAAACAACTGGCTTTAGACAATGAACCGTTTGGTTCATTGAAGTGAATATTCATAGCCAAAAATGCGGTTACCGGCGCGGGTTGCGGTTATAAGCAGATGGTTGGTGTAGCCTTAGCTGATTCTTTCCATTATGATTTCGTCAATATATTGTCCGTCTCTAAAATGTTGTTTTGATATTCTTTGAGTTTCGATAAACCCAAGTTTGGTATATGTGTGTATGGCGGGATTATTTGTTGCCAAAACTTGTAGTTTCAAACGCTTAATCCCCCTTTGGTTGGCTTGTGATATAATTACCTTGAGCATATGTGTTCCAATGCCCAAGTTTCTAAACTGCTTTTTCACGATTATCCCAACAATCCCTTTCCCTTCTTGTTGGATATGCATGTCTGAGGATGCGATTACCTCACCGTTAACCTCTGCAATTATTGAAATACTTCTGTCCTGTTCCAAGGATTTAATGTGTTGAGTAAGCCACTTATGTTCACTTTCAACCGTTACCTTTTCGGTACACGCAATTTGTGCTTTTTCTGCAACAAGTGAATTAATGAGCACTGTAAAACTCATCAAATTATCCATAGAAGGGGTCTTTAAAGTTATCTTGAAATTCTTGATTGTAAACTCTTCTATGGTTAAATTCTGCCTCATTTTAATAACCCGTATTTAGTTACACTTCAAAAGTAAATCATTCAATGACTTAAAAAATAGCTTTACGGTCTATAGATGCGTCAATTGGTATCTTTTCTGAAACATGAATGTCAAAATAATGGGTTTGGTGTTTTTCTAAATTATTTTTGGAATAATCTGTTTTGCTCGAAGTCCAAGCTAAAGAGGACAATAAATTTCATAAGGGTTTTTGTAATAAGATATCAAGAAGGGTACGTTTGGATGGTTTCCCTGAATTTGGATGATTTGGATATACGCCTACTTCAGTTGTTGCAGGTTAACAGCAGATTTTCTTTTGCCGAGTTGAGCCGTGAGCTTGATGTTGCAGAAGCTACGGTCCGTTTTAGAGTTAGGCGTCTGGTAAGTGAGGGGGTTATTGCCAAATTTACTATACTGCTTGATCCAAATAAGGTGGGTCGAAGAGTTAGTGGAGCTATTTTGTTAAAGCTTGATCCTGCCCGTCTCGATGAGGCCTGTAAAGCGCTGATTGCATTTGCTGAGACGATGTATTTGTTCCAAAGTACTGGTGAGTATGATGTGGTTTCTGTGGTTGTGGCGCGAGATCTGGAGCATCTTAATGATTTAGTTAAACGGGCAAAGGCTGTTGTGGGTGTTAAAGATGCACGTGTTTCTATTGCGACCCAGTTTTTAAAATTTGATCCCTTTGTTTCATTAAACCTCTAAGCAAACCTTGCGGAATCAGCAACTTTACAGTTGTCTTCTGCTTTTTCAGTAAGATATATACGATAAGCAATTGCTAAATGATAGCTAATCGAGAAATCGATCAACCCAAAAGCAACTCAGGTGACACTATACTGCAAAATCAAAAAATAACCAACTCCCAAATCCAACCGCTAAAAATAACCCTCGACGAAACAGACAAAAAAATCCTCCAAATACTCCAAGATGACTTCCCCATAGTCACCCAGCCATGGAAAGAAATAAGTTGCCGCCTAAACCTCACCGAACAAGAAATCACAAATCGCATAAACAGACTCAAACAAACCGGAGTGGTGCTAAGAATAGGACCAATTTTTGACTCAGCCAAAATCGGTCTAAAGGCAAGCACCTTAGTGGCCCTGCGTGTGGATGCCAAAAGACTCGAAGAAGTGTCTCAAATCATCAACCAACACGACAACATCTCACACAACTATCAACGTGACAACGAATACAACGTATGGTTCACTCTTACTGCACAAGACAACACAGAACTAAATGAAGTGCTCGAACAAATCCGCCAAAAAATAAACATACCCAAACAAGATTTGTTAAACCTGCCAACTCGTCACATCTTCAAAATCAACGTCATTTTCCAATTAACTAACTAAACTGGGTGAAACATATGGATGAAATTGATCTTAAACTGTTAATAGGTCTCAAAAAAGGCATACCCCTATCAGCCTCACCATTCAACGATATAGCAACGGAATTACAAATTCCCGTTGAAGAAGTCATAAGCCGACTAAATCAGCTCAAAGCAGACAAAGTGATCAGACGCTTTGGAGCTTCCATAAAGCCCAACAGCATCGGCTTATCGGCAAATGTTCTAGTAGCTTGGAAAGTATCTCCCAACAATATCCAAGAAGTCGGCAAAGCCCTCTCAGAGATCAAAGAAATTTCACACTGTTATGAACGCACAACAGATAACCCAAACTGGACCTACAACCTCTACACGGTTCTACACGCCCAAACCCGTTCAGGCATCGAGACTATGGTCAACAAGTTATCCTCAAAGTGGAATTTAGAGTACAAACTACTCTATAGCACAAGAGACCTCAAACACTCACTAAACCCCAAGGAGAATCCCAATGTTAAACATTACTAAACTTTGGTGCAACCTTCCCGGCTCCATGGATCACATACGGTATGGCCCAACGACACACCAAAAACCCATAGTAGTATGGAATACAACAAGACGTTGTAACCTAAGATGTGTTCACTGCTACTCAAAATCTGAAGATAAACTCTATCAAAACGAACTAACTACACAAGAAGCTAAGACTTTTGTAGAGGACTTAGCCAACTTCAAAGTGCCGGTGCTGTTATTTTCCGGCGGTGAACCCCTTCTACGCCAAGACCTCTTTGAAATCGCAACCAACGCTTCAAATTTAGGCATACGAACGGTGCTATCAACAAACGGAACCCTAATCACTCCAAAAATAGCCCAAAAACTCAAAACCGCCGGGTTCTCCTACATCGGAGTCAGCATAGATGGCGCAGAAGAAACCAATAACAAATTCCGCGGTAACCCCCAGGCATTTAAACAAGCCGTCACCGGTATACGGAATTGTATCAAAGCAGGCCTCAAACCCGGCCTACGCTTCACCGTCACCAACTATAACATACAAGACATCAGCAAAATTTTTGATTTAATAGAAACCGAAAACATCCCCCGTGCATGTTTCTACCACCTAGCCTATGTCGGCAGAGGAACCTCCATTGTAAACGATGACCTAACCCCCAAACAAACACGAGACTTCATGGATTATCTTCTCTCAAAAGTCGAAGTTATGCATCAAAAAGCACAGAACACCGAAATCCTAACCGTAGACAACCACACCGACGCAGCCTACCTCTATCTAAAACTAAGCAAAAAAGACCCCCAACAAGCACGAACAGTACTAAACCTCCTAAAAATAAACGGCGGCAACAGTAGCGGCAAAGGTATAGCCTGTGTAGACTCTAATGGGTATGTACATCCTGACCAATTCTGGCAACACCACAGTATAGGAAACATCCGAGAACAAAGTTTCAGCACAATCTGGGCAAATACCCAAGACCCACTGCTCTTAACACTCAGAAACCGCATCTCCACTCTGAAAGGAAAATGCGCTCAATGCCAATTCCTCGATATCTGTAATGGAAACCTCCGCGTAAGAGCCGAGGCAGTGCATGGCGATGTTTGGGCTCCTGATCCCGCATGTTATCTTACAGATGAAGAAATAACCGCCAAGTAGGCAAACCAAAAAATGGCAACAAAAAATCCAATGAACATTGCACCCAGAGTAGTGGCTTGGGAATCAACTCGTGCATGTAACTATGCATGTTCCCACTGTCGAGCGACAGCCCAAAAACAGCCCGATCCCAACCAGCTCACAACCCGAGAAGCCCTCCATATGATCGATCAAATTGCTACTCTCTGCAAACCGGTTTTTATAATAAGCGGTGGAGACCCACTCCAACGAAACGATGTTTTTGAGGTTGCCTCTTATGCATATAGGCTTGGATTTCGCGTCGTTATGTCTCCCAGCGGGAGCAATATGTCCCAGGAGACCTTTGATAAAATAAAACAGGCTGGCATACAAATGATCTCTCTTAGTCTCGACGGAGCAACCGCTGATATACATGACAGCTTCAGAAATGTGTCCGGTGCATTTGACTTAGTCTTAAAGAACATTGCATTGGCAAATGTCAACGATTTTCCATTTAGAATCAACACAACAATAACACAGCATAACTACAAAGCTATAGCTCCAATCCACAAGATGGCAGTAGAACAGGGCGCTGTGGAATGGGACGTTTTTATGCTGGTACCCACCGGTCGAGGAAAAATTGACATGGAGATAACCCCCCAACAATACGAAGAAACGCTACAAACAATCTATCAGCTCAGTGAATCCTCGTCAATTCCCGTTAAAGTGACCTGTGCACCTCAATATACCCGAATAGTAGCTCAACAAATCAAAGAAAAACCACTGATGAGTAGCAGGGGCTGTATGGCCGGTAACGGGTTCTGTTTCATCTCACATATTGGAGACGTTTTTGGTTGCGGTTTTCTTCCAATATGTGCCGGCTCAATTAGACAACAAACACTCAAAGAAATATACCAACAATCTTCCCTCTTTATTGAATTAAGAAATCCTCATCTGCTAAAGGGCAAATGTGGTAAATGCAACTACCGTACTGTTTGTGGCGGTTGCCGCGCCAGAGCATTTTCGACAAAAAACGATTATCTCGACGAAGAGCCTTACTGCATCGGACAGTATTAGTATAATGATTTACATAACCCCAGATGCCGTTGTCTCCCCTGAAAAGGGGACATTACCTTAATCAATCCAACTAATGGAGGGTGAACTTGTCTACCCGGATGTATGAATGTCTTCAAGCATTTTTGAGTTATAGCGTTTGTGTGCTAAATGTGCTAATGTATTATTGTCCTTTCAGGTTTCTTTTTTCTGCTCAAAAAGTTAATAGAATAGTTTCGATGACTATCTGCAAATAAGATAGATGGACACTACCATGAGCGGCTCATCTAAGAATAGCAAAATAGTTACTGTGGGGCTAATTCAAACAGTTGTATCTGAAGATATAGCGGCAAACATGATAAAAGCAATGCAAAAAATTGAGGAAGCGGCACATAGGGGCGCTCAAATTATCTGTCTCCAAGAGCTCTATCGTACAAGATATTTTCCCCAAGAAGAAAACGTGAATGCGATGCCTCTTGCAGAGACAATCCCTGGACCCTCCACAGAAGCCTTTAGTAAATTAGCAAAAAAACATGGGGTTGTAATTATTGTTCCTTTGTTTGAACGGGCTTGTGATGCAAAATTCTACAATACCGCCGTAGTGATCGATGTCGACGGCAAAATCTTGGGCACCTATCGCAAAATCCACATACCCTACGATCCCTACTTTTACGAAAAAAACTACTTTGCCCAAGGAGAACAACCTTACAAAGTCTTTAACACTGCATTTGCCAAAATCGCAGTGCTTATATGTTATGATCAGTGGTTCCCCGAAGCTGCCCGCATCAACACACTGGGTGGTGCAGAAATCATATTTTATCCCACTGCCATCGGCTACATAAACGATCATACCTCAGATGACGGCGACTGGCATGATGCTTGGCGTACCGTACAGCGGGCGCACGCCATAACAAACGGTGTCCATATAGCCGCAGTAAACCGCATCGGCACCGAGGGCGAACTTGTGTTTTGGGGCGGAAGCTTTGTCTGTGATTCCTTTGGAACCATCCTTGCCGAAGCCTCAACCGACAAAGAAGACGTCATAGTTACACCAGTTAATCTATCCAAAAATAAAAAGATACAAGAAGGCTGGGGTTTTCTGCAAAACCGCCGACCCGACACCTACCAGCCACTCATCGAAAAGGTAGAAACATGCACCGAAGGTTGCGGCGAGAAAACCTGTCGCACACAAGACTTTATGATGCCTGCTGAGTGGGAGCGTCATGATGCAATTTGGCTGGCTTGGCCCTATGATCCCACAACTTTTCCCGATCGTGTCGAGAGTGTTGAGCAGACCTACGTTCAAATAGTTAAGGAAATCCATGAGAGCGAAGAAGTTAATCTCTTTGTCATAGATGAACCCACCAAAAAGAAAGTCACTGAAAAGTTTAGACAGGTAGGCATAAACTTAGATTTAGTGCATATCTATGTTTCTGATTATGCTGATGTTTGGTTCCGCGATTATGGCCCCATATTTATCCGCAACTCCAAACACGAATTGGCTATGGTACACTGGGATTTTAACAGCTGGGGCGAAAAATACGAAACCCTTCTACGAGACAAACAGATTCCTGATGTAATTAACAAAAAACTATCCCTCACCTGCTTTAAACCCGGCATCGTATTAGAAGGCGGATCCATTGATGTCAACGGCAAAGGTACCCTGCTCACAACCGAACAATGTCTACTAAACAGCAACCGCAACCCAACCCTTAACAAACAAAAAATCGAAACCTACCTCTCAGAATACCTAGGTGTACACCACTTCATATGGCTAAAAAGGGGTATACTAGGCGATGACACTGACGGTCACATCGACGACTTAGCCCGCTTTGTTAACCCCACAACCATCGTCTGCGCCTACACCGAAGACCCAAACGACGAAGATTATGAAGTGCTACAGGAAAACTATGAAATTCTCTCCCAAGCAGTCGATCAAGACGGCAAAAAACTCCAAATCATAAAATTACCCATGCCCCGTGTTATAAGCGACGAAGACTACCGCCTACCCGCAAGCTACACCAACTTCTATATAGGCAACACAAAAGTGCTTGTACCTATTTTCAACCACCCAAACGACAAAAAAGCCCTAGATATCCTCCAAAACCTGTTTCCCACCCGAAAAATCGTAGGCATATTCTGCGGCGACTTGGTCTATGGATTTGGCACTATCCACTGCATCAGCCAACAACAACCCTGCCCCACATAACCTAACAAGGCATCTAACAAATTACCAAGAAGCATCACAGATACTAAATGCTAGCACTCGCTATGGATTGCTCTACATCCAAATAGTGTTTAGTACACAAATGCACAGTGCGGTTACTGGGTAGTGATAGCCTTGTGTGGATCTTGGCTTCCACACACAAGCCGCAGAGGGGTTGCTTGGGGGCATATAGGCATTCAAGACCTTTCCAAGGCCATCTCTTGATATTGGTGGCGGGGCTGGGTTTGTGGATTGTTTGGGTGTGTGTTTTGCATAATTCCCAGGTTTTGCCGATTTGGGTTTGGTGGGCCTTATTATTCGAAGACGTTAGGTTTAAACGTTCCAGCAGATTAATAGGTGAAGCACCACAAATTTATGCAAAGGGGAAGGGCATGGTTAATCAGCAGCCAAACCGCATGCGGGGAGTTAAGGTTCTCAAAGCCGTTTCATCACCGCTTAGGTTACAAATTCTCAATTTACTCTTTGATAGCAACGCACTTTCCTACAGTGAACTTATGAATCAGCTCAAGATGAATCCCAGCCGTGACGCCGGCAGATTTGCATACCACCTCAAATTTTTACTTAAGGCTAGTTTGGTAGAGGCCGATGTGGAGGCCAAAAAATACTACCTAACCGACCTAGGTAAAATGGTGCTTGATGTCGCCGATCGGGTGGAGAAAAAAGCGGTGAAACCCCGAGGTATGCTGGTTCGTACTTCCCATCTCACAGTCGAAGAGTTCGATGCTAACAAAATCGCCAACTCACTCATAAAAGAAGCCAAAGTTCCCCCAGAACTCGCCCAGAAAGCCGCCAAAGAGGCCGAGAAACGCCTTGTTAAATCCAAAACCAAGTACCTCACAGCGGCACTTATTCGTGAAGTCGTCAACGGTATTCTCGTTGAGAAAGGATACGAAGACTACCGTCACAAACTCACCCGTGTCGGCATGCCCGTCCATGAAGTTACCCTGCTCATCGAATCCCGTGACGTCGCCTCAGACTGTGCCGCTGCCATAAGCAAAGCCGGCCAAACCGTATTAGGTGAATATACGTTACTAAACATTTTCCCCCGCGACATCGCCGATGCCCACCTCTCAGGGGCCATCCACATTGGCGAATTGGGCACTTGGATGCTTAAACCCCGTGAAGTCATCCATGAACTCTGCTACTTCTACCTACATGGCGTCAAACTCGACGACCCCAAGCAGGCCGGGATGCAACCTCCCAGCGACTTCAAATCCGCTTTGTGTACCGCTTTTAATGTTATGTTGCATTCCCAAAAAGAAACCAACTGTACCCAGATCTACAGCAACTTCAACCTAATCCTTGCACCGTTTGCCAAGGGTACTGATGAAGCTAAACTCAAAGAGAACCTGCGCTTATTCATCTTAAACCTCAACCAGCATGTTGATGCCACATTGGGGATTGAATTATCCTCTTGCCAAATGATGGAAAAAGAAGCAATCGGGGCATATGGCAAACCAGCCGGAAAATACAGCAACTATCCCTCTGAGAGCCGTCTGATTGCATCAGTTCTACTTGATATCTTCTTAGAAGAAAGTGCCCAAAAACCTCTCCTAAACCCAAAACTCATCATAAAACTCAGCACTGACACCTTTAGTGGAGAAAACCTGCCTATTCTACAAAAAGCCCACGAATTAGTTGCCAAAAACGGTTTGATCTATTTCGCTGATACATCAAAAAAAGAAAATCAAAACGTTGCATTTTCTCCTTCTGGAACAAAATTCACTGCGGACTTAACCGGGGACTGGGAAACTGATACCATGCGCACTGGTTGCTTGGGATCAGTCGCAGTTAATCTGCCACGAATCGCCTTGGAGTCCAAAAAAGATTCTGCAGTATTCATGGAACTTCTACGTGAACGTTTCGAATTAGCTGCCCGTGCTTTAACGATCAAAAGTAATGCCTTAAAACAGTTCGGCAAAAATAACCTACCATTTCTCCTACAAAAAGCAGAAGGCGACAACTATTTCCGTATAGAAAACTGTAACCGCATCATCAACCTCGCCGGATTTTGGGAAGCAATCGAAATCGTTACCGAAAAAACTTCCGATACATCCAAAAGACAAGCCTTTGCCAAAGAAATCGTAGACACCGTTTTAATATTTAAACAAAAGATGGCAAAAAAATATGGCAGACGTCTTTACCCAGCATTACTATGCGACCATAAAGCGGCTGAACGGCTAGCCCAACTCGACATTGAACGCTTCGGCGTTGCAAAGGTAACGTTCTCCGGAACAAGAGACAACCCCTACTACTCCACGCTCAACCGTATCCCCATAAAAGCAATTCCAATACCAACAGCGCCAGCGGGCACCATAGAGACAACACAGTTACTCCGAGGCCTAAGTAGCGGCGGAAGCCTCGACCTATATGAATTAGAAAACGTCGAATTCCAAACCCACGCACTCCTCGATTTAACCAAGCGCATAATCCAAAGTCAAGTCAGTGAATTTTTCACCTACAACCGCACCATCAGTTTCTGCGGTAACTGCAAAAAAACATACTATGGAGCTCTTCACAAATGTCCAGGTTGTAGCTCCATGAGTACACTTACAACCTTTGATCGTTTCACATCAACCTGACTATTGTACTGCCCCCAAAACCAACGATAGCAAAGCCATCCGCACAACAATTCCATTCCAAACCTGCTGAAAATAACGCGCCTGTGGCATAGCATCAATTTCGGGTGCAATTTCATCAACTCGAGGCAGGGGATGGAGTATTATAAGATCTTCTTTAGCGCTGGAAAGCGTTTTTAAGTCTATACGATATGCGCCTTTAACTTTGGCATATTCGGTTGCGTCGGGGAAGCGTTCTTTTTGAATACGGGTCACATAGAGAACATCGATTTGAGGGATTATTTTTTCTATACTGGCCTCCTCTGTGACAGAAATTTTATCTTTGATGGTTGCCAACACGTCTTTGCGCATGCGCAACGTCTCCGGAGAGACTAGATGGAGTTCAACGTTGTAGAGAGCCAGTGCATAGGCCAGCGAGTGCACAGTTCGCCCATAACGCAGGTCTCCAACTATTGCGACTTTTAGTCCATCGATTCGTTTCTTTTCCTTACGCATGGTATAGAGGTCGATGAGCGCTTGTGTGGGATGCTCTTCTGCACCTGTACCTGCATTGATAATGGGAACTTTGCTAAATTCCGCTGCCAGCTTGGCTGAACCTTCCAAACGGTGTCTAAGTATAATTACCTCAGCGTAATTTTCAACGGTGCGTATTGTGTCAGCAAGATTTTCACCTTTGCGTGTGGATGAGAGATCTGGCTCTGCAAAACCGATGCAGCCGCCTCCAAGTTTGAGCATGGCAGTTTCAAAACTCAGTCTCGTACGAGTACTGGGCTCAAAGAACAATGTTGCTAAGATCTTGCCCCTGAGCATATCTGATCCACCCCTCGCAAGCGACTCCATGGATTTACTAACATCAAGGATATGGTTGATTTCCTGCTGACTAAAGTCTTCAATTGAAATTATGTCTTTTCCCTTAAATTCCAAATGAGCCACCAAAACAAGAAAGCCCAAGACAACTAATAACATTTGCCATGTTTTAAAGAAGGCATAATCTTGCGGTGTCTCTTTTTAGGTGTTTCCAAGCGTTTGAAGCAAAAGGTTAAATGAAAAAAACGCCTTGTCCCATATGATGTTTCTTCATTAAATTTTTGATGTGAGATTTTTGAATGCCCATACCTTAACCGTAAATCTAGCAAGGTTTATAAAAAATAGAGAAATCAGATTTGCTGTTATTCATGTGACAACTCGATGCAACGCTAAATGTGTGGATCGATGTAATATTTGGAATTCTCCGCCAATCGACATGAGTTGCAGAGATGTCTATTTAGCGCTAGATGTATTGGAGAAAAATAATTTTTCAGTGGCTTATTTTACGGGTGGAGAAACCGGTTTGTACCCAAACCTAGTTGATGCAATACAGTATGCTAAACACAAAGGTTTTGTTACATCAATAACGACTAACGGCAGTATATCCAAAAATACGCTGTCTCAGTTAAGCAGGACTCTTGATGTTCTCTCTGTTTCTGTGGATCACTATGATGAGAAAACATGGGATAGAATGAAACATCTGCCAGGTATAGCTAAGAAAGCAAAAGAAACCATCAGGCTCGCAAAGGCTTTTGGGATTAACCTCTATGCCGTAACATTTCTGAATCCCGCTTGGACACCCGAAGAGGTAGGAAAAGTTGTCTCCTATGTTAACGATGAATTGGAAATTCCCTTTGCTTTTTCCTATCCATTTATTTCATCCAATAACGGTACATATACAGTTGGCGGCAAACTCGTTGCCTCAGATGATTACCTCCTAAACATTAAATCTTTGGTTTCAAAAGTTTTAGAGCTCAAAACAAAAGGGTCAAATGTTGCCACCACAACCTGCTATATAAAAGAAGTACTTCGAGCATACGACGGTGTGCCGCTAAAGTATCCTTGCAAAGCAGGTCGAACAATACTGACCATCGATTGTAGACTTAATGTTTTTCCCTGCTACAAAAAAGATCTTCTCTTTAATTTAAAAGACTATCAAAACTTAAATCTGCAACCCGTTGATAGTTCCATGTGTGATAATAGGTCTTGTCTGATAAATTGCTTCAAAGAGGCGTCTGAAAATTCACGAGAACTATTCATGTGGAGTTATGTTGAAGAATTTTTTTCTAATCCTAAATTTTACTTAAATATTATTCGTTAAATGTGTATCAATTTAGGATTTTGGGTTTATTCTTAGTTGGTGTGTTTATCAGAGGGCGGTTAGATGTGATTTGGTATGTATTTGTGGTTGTTTTTTAGTCGTTACTGAAAAAACCGTTTAAGGGGCAGTATAGTGTTGTTTCGTTTATTCGATTTGTTTCTATGTTTGTTTCTTTGCATACCATTCGGGGGCTATGGATGTTGTTGTCTAGGAAGTCTGCTTGTGAGACATAGTTGTCAACAATGTGGCCTGATTTTAGTTTTGCTCGTCCTTTAAAGGTGTATGGAACCTTAAGTTTAGTGTCAGTTATAATCATTTTAACATGTATTTCGGTGTGTGGTTTTACGGGTACTTTGACAGCGTCTTTTAGGCGTATATTTTCAGTGAAAGTGATGTCTTCCATGTAATCATAGTGCCCTTCTATGGTTATGCGTCCGTCCTCAAGAACTTTGGGGATGCCAGTTTTATAGGCAGATGTAAATGCAGTTTTTACGTCATCTTTTCTGGACCATCGATGTGAGGTTGTTAGGTTTTTATCGTATTCTAGTAAGTATTCTATTGTATTATCTGTATCGTTTTTTAGTGTTCGTTCTAATAATGTAATGTTGCTTCGTTTTATTTTTGCACGTGCAATATGGTATTCTATGTTTGTTACATTGGTGATTTTTTCTATAGGGCTGGTGTTGCCGCCTGATTCCCATATTTGTTTGCCGGGTTCGGGTGAATTGGGGTAGATGCATAGGTTTCCGTTGTCATGTAGGTAGAGCCAGTATCTGTCTGCTTTTTTTATTTGGCCGCTTTTTGAGGACCATATTTCTTTGCCGCGTTCAGGGTAGTTGAGGTAGATGCAGAGCTCTCCGTTATCATGGAGGTAGATGCAATGTGTGCGTTCTTGCGTGGGTTTGCTTGAGAACCAGATTTCTAAGTCTGTTCCTCTGCCTGCATAAACAAAAAATCGGCCGTTGTCATGCATTATGGTCCTGTAAATGCCATTTTCTGATGTTAACCAATCTTCATCATTATATATGATGTTGGTGCCCATGCTGGGATCTGAGCATAACTGTGGACCTATATTTTTCCCCATGTTGGTTGCGGCCTTTTGTAGTAGCGCTTGGTTATTGTCATATATCCAATATGGGAATAATATTTATATATTTCTGTACTCGTCAATCATCAGAAAAGTTACACATGACAAAACTTGGCGAGCAACATAATCTCTTACTTCCACCCGTCGTCCATCTATCCTTATAAACCCATAAACCACAACTGTAACACCCTAAAAACAAATCCCAAACAACATCTGATAAACTCAACCTAGTGATCGCGTAAAAATAACTTAACTGGGGCAACAGTCATATGATCGTATCCAAGCAACGGATGCGGTTAAATGGAGGGCACATCAAAACAATGTTACCACATTAAACGAAAAACAAAGACGCTTATTTCTCGCAAGTGCCGTCAAACAATACGGGTATGGCGGACTTAAATCTGCCAACTAAGCGGCTACTCACCCACGCCACAATCAGAGGAAAAATGGGTCCTGGATTGTGGGGGTGATGGGTATGGGATGTGTCTAGACTGGATTGTAGCGATTTGTGGAACGGTCAGGGTTGAGATTTACGTTACATTTTCCTGCTGAGGCACCGAGGTGGAACAAGGTGGCGCATTGGTTGTTTTGTTATATTTCGAAGGATTGGGCGGTAGGAATATTTCAAGGTAGGTGTTTTCTAATGATTACACGTTATTTTTTGCATAGTGCTAAGACCCAATCAGTACAAGCGACAATTGATCTAAAGCCAACGTATCTTCTAAACTATCCTGCAGGTTTCGAGAGTGCTTATCCATTTAAATGTCACTGCATACCAACTTTATGTGCAGTGAATCGCTATGCCCTACGATAAGGAAGAACTTGAAAATTTCCGTCTCTCTGGACGTATTCTGAGGGAAACCCGTGAAGAAATGAGAAATCATGTCAAAGAAAACATCCCAATCATTGATGTCTGCGAGAAAACTGAGGCGCTTATCCGTAACAAAGGTGGTAAACCTGCTTTTCCAGTTAATGTAAGCATAAATGAAGTTGCTGCACACTATACTGCTCCCCCTGGAGAAACAGCAATAATTCCAGAAGGTTCAATTGTTAAAGTAGACTTAGGTGTACAGGTTGACGGCTACGTAACTGACACAGCTTTCACGGTAGCATTCAGCACTGAGGGGCGAAGTATGGTTGCCGCCGCGGAACTGGCGCTTAAAACGATCATTGACAATATCCACGGAGACATGATGCTGAGTAAAATCGGCAGTTTAGCCGAGACAGCCATCAAAAATCGTGGATTTAAACCCATCAGCAATCTGACTGGCCACAGCGTCGGCAGATACCTTATCCACGCTGGAACATCTATCCCAAGTGTATCTGGTTACAATCCCAATAAGATCCATGCCGGCGAGGTCTATGCAGTTGAACCCTTCGTGACTCTGCCTGATGCCATCGCCCGTGTGGATGATTACCCTCAACATACGATTTACCGTTTTCTCAAAGCAAAATCCATCAAAACTGACGTAGCCAAAAAATTAGTTAAGTACATCGAAAGTAATTTTCACACTCTGCCTTTTACGGAGCGCTGGTTAATTGATGCTTTTCCCAAAGAAACTTATAAAGTGGCATTTAAAGAGTTGCTCGCATCAAAATCGATTATGGCATACCCCGTGTTTATTGAAGCAAGCAGAAAACCCGTTGCTCAAGCTGAGCATACACTGTTAATAAAAGAGGATGGGTGTGAAGTTTTAACCTAGCCTATATGGCATAGGTTTTTTCTTTTTCTTTGATTTCTTTGTATACTGCTGTTATCATTTGTCTGCCGCCACATTTGGGGCAGGTTGTGTCGAGGTCTTTGAAGACATAGTCGCCGCGTTGGAATTCACGGATGATTTTGTTGTTGCATGCTTTGTTTTGACATTCGATGATTGTCATGACTTTTGGGATGTCGATTTTTGCTTCTGTGGCTTGTTTTCTTGATTGATAGAGGAGAAACACTGAGGTGGCTAAGGCGATTAGGCCTAGTCCGGCTAGTATGATGGCGCTTAATTGGTTTTCTTGGCCGCCAAAGAGGAAGGTTTCAAACGCTAAGAACAGGGCCACTGCTGCAAGTGCCATCACGATGAGGACTATGAGCATCAGGTAGCTGGAGAGTTTGTTGCTTGTGGATTTGGTTTGAGTTTGGCTTGTCATTTTGTTTCCCTCTTATTGTCCTACTCCGATGGAGTTGCCGACACCAACGATTAGGATTGTGTCGCCTTCTTTTGTACGTTCTTTTATGATATCTTTGACGCGCTCGATGACTTTGTCGGCGGCGTCGTTGATTTCTTTACGCATGGGTGATACTGCGTCTCCGATATCTTCTTTGACGATAATCGCATAGTTACGGATTTTGTACTTGGTTATTTTTTCTTCTATTTTGAATGCGTCCACACCTGGTCCACCTATGGCTGAACCGATGCCTTCAGAGACTTCGCCGACCATTTCACCTTCTAGCTTGAGTCCCGCATCAATCATGATGAGGCAGGCGAGTTTGCCTTGTTGTTCCTCAATGACTGTTTCGATGGCATCTCCTGGCTTGCCAACGTTTCCACCTGGGCCTTCTGCTTTGAGTACCAAAGCTGTACGTCCTTCGATCGGAACGGTTGCGACTACACAGTCTTTGGGCACCTTGCGGATTTCATAACCATACATGAGTTTTGAGACGACGAGGGGTCCAACGCTGTCGCCGATGGGCTGACCATTTGCAAATGCTTTGAGTGCGTTTGAGTATGCTTCAGCTTCCTTCATAACCATGGGCAGAATCATCTGGAGTTGCATGATTACATACAGGCTCATGGTTTTTCTGCCCTGGATGTAGTAGTGTCGGACGACTTTATAGATGAAGTTTAGTGCCATGGCTGCTTCGAGCGTGTTTTCGAGGTTGTTGATTTGGACTTCATTGTTTGTTACATTGGGTGCTAAGAGCCTAACTTCTTCCTTTAGGCGTTCATCTCTTACGTCTAGGATATGGTCAAGTTTGTAGACTATACCTTGGGGATCCATGCCCTGGGGGCCGATTGTAAAGTAGTCTAGGCAACGGTCAACCCGTGCTGAGGGGTCAGCGGTTGGTTTGCCGATTTCATTTATGGTTTCCAAAGCAATTTTTCTACCGTCATCTTTTATGATTCGTAGTTTATGTAGTGAATTTTCAACTTCGCGGATCATTATATACATTTGAAGTCTTTGGCCGTAAAATATGAAGCCTATAAAAACAACATACATTACTAAGCTGAGCACTTGAGTTATGCTAGAATCGCTTCCTGGAACTAAGCTCACGTTATATTACTCCACTTCTTCAAAAAACTATTCTAACTTGGTTATAAAGCTATGCTAGATTTGGGGAATAAAGTTAATAGAAAGGCTGCCAGCTTTCCCAAGTTCACGTGGCCTAAGACCACACTACAGTTGGAAACGGAACGCGGTTTAACTTCTGAGTTCGGTATGGGATCAGGTGGAACCCGTGCCCTTTGACCGGCAAACCTACCTCTACTGCAGAGGGGTAACTTATAAGTGTTTTGGTATTTGCGATGATTTTTTTATGGAATATAGCTTACGCCTGCACAACTGCTGAATATGCTTTTCAACGTTGTCTATTTCTTTACGATGTGGTTTTGTCTCTTGATGATTTGCTATCTGAAGTGATTGACTATAGACCATACACCATTGATACGTTAAGAGTATGATTAAGGTGTATTTGTATGGCAGAAAAGTAAACTCAATATCTGTCTATAAATCATTATTGACGGTGCCTTAACCAATTAATGAAGAATTGTGATATAACGAATACTCCATTTTTAAGTTTAAGCGCCTGACATACCTCGTTATTACAAAAAGAAATTATGTATCCTCTGCCAGTTACTCTTATTAATTAAAGGTGATTTATGTGTCTGCAAAAACCCCAATAAATCTATCCGTAGTTACCCGTTTACTTCACCCTATGCATACTGTTTTGGTTTCATGTGCAGGCAACGCCAGTAAACCCAACATAATCACGCTTGCTTGGGCAATGCCTGCCTCATCTAACCCGCCGCTTCTAGCCGTCAGCATCGCACCAACTCGTCACTCCCATACGCTCATAGAAGAGTCAGGAGAATTCATCGTAAACATCCCTGCTTTGGAGAACCTGCAAGCGGTGTATGCATGTGGATCACTGACGGGAAGAAGTTTTGACAAATTCAAAAAGACCAACCTCAACCCAATACCTGGAAAAAAAGTTAAGGCCCCAGCGATCCGAGAATGTATAGCGCACCTCGAATGCGAAGTTGATGGGCAATTCACAACAGGTGACCACACCCTTTTTGTAGGCAAAATTGTAGAAGCTTACGCAGATATGGGTATCTTTAACGAAGGCAGTTATGATCTTAAAAAGGCCCGCTTACTCTACCATAGCGGCGGAAACAATTTTGCCCTGCTTGACCCTAAAATTTACAAAGCCTAACCTGCACTGTACTGTTCACTTTTTATGGTCTGACGCATTCGGCTTTGGGTCTATAGGGTCGTTTTGCAGTTCTTTTGCGGTGATGATATTCGCATTCATTGACACGCATCAGAATCCAACCCTTATCTTGATAGATACATCCGCAGGGCAACTTGCCCTCTTTTGATGCATCGAAATCTTGACGGTTGTTTTCTGTTTTTGTCACCCTGTGCACCTATGGTCTCATGTAGAAATCAACGTATTAACTTAACTCTCTTGAATATTTAAAAACAATTGAGACTTAGGTGCGTGTTTACCACTGGTTATTGCGCTGGTTACGCTGTAACCGATTGTATGTTAGCAGAGCCAAACAAAAAGTGGGTGTCAAACAAGCCACAATTCGCTGATGATGCTTTGTGGTTGCTATGGACTAAAAAGGGCTGCTCAATTTAGAGTCGGAATTTGCGGCCTTTGCCGGTGTCGGAACCGAATTCTTTTGCCAATTGTTCAAGCAGTGCCTTCTGGTTAGTGGTGAGTTTCTGGGGAACCGTGATACCAATTCGTACCAGCAAGTCGCCCCTGCCATAACTACGGAACCTGGGCATACCCTTTCCGCGTAGTGTTACAACTTCTCCAACTTGCGTTCCTGCATGAATTTTAATTGTCGTGGGGCCGTCAAGGGTGGGTACAGATATTTCTGCGCCCAGTGCCGCCTGTGGATATGAGATCATGGCTATGTGCCAGAGGTCGTCGCCTTCCCGTATAAACTGGGGATGTTGTTTGACGTGGATGATGACATAGAGGTCTCCGGGTTCACCGCTGTTGGTGGTCATTTCACCTTCGCTGCGGAGGCGTAGCTGGAAGCCTTCGTCTATACCTGCTGGAATTTTAACGGTGATTTTTCGGCGTTTTCGCATCAAGCCTGAACCATGGCAACTATTGCAGGGTGTTTCGATGAGTTTGCCTCTGCCTTTACATGTGGGGCAGGCTACTACCTGCATGTAGGTGGCAAAGCCTACTTTGCGCATGTTCTGAACTCTGCCTGAACCGCCGCATTGAGTGCACGTCCTGATTGGAGTACCTGGTCGTGCGCCTGTGCCTCCACAGACGTCGCATTGTTCGGTTCTTGGAATTTCGACTTCACGTTCGCTGCCTTTGGCTGCTTCCTCTAATGTGATTTCGAGGTCGAAGGCGATGTCTTGGCCTCGGCGGCGTTCCCCATATCCACCGCTAAATCCTCCACCGAAAATTGTGCGGAATAAATCACCAAATCCCATGTCGCGAAAGATGCTGTCAAAATCTGCTCCCCGGAAAATATCTTCAGAGGTATATCTTTGATCAAAACCTGCGTGACCGAGGTTGTCGTATTGTGTTCGTTTTTGATCGTCTGAGAGAACTGCGTATGCTTCGCTGATTTCTTTAAATTTATCTTCTGCCCCTGCTTCTTTGTTTCTGTCGGGATGATATTGAAGGGCGAGTTTTCTGTAAGCGTTCTTGATTTCATCTTTGGATGAGCCTTTCTGAACGCCTAAGATCTCGTAATAGTCTCTTTTTTCTGCCATGCAACCTTACCGTAAGTGTATTTTTTTTTGGCTTTCATAAAATGGTTTAGACTTGGATTTAAGTTATTTCCCTGTATGATGTTTTTGGGTTCGATGTATCTGGCGTTTACTGGTTTTATTGATGTTCTGTTTGGGTTTTTTGGTCTGTTATTTGGATTTTGTATGGTGATGGTTGTTTGGGTGTGTTGGTGTTTTTATGGGTCGGTGTATTATATTAAGTTGTTTTTGTTGGTTGTTGTATTTGTTTGTTTTTTAGTTTTTGTTTTTTCGGGAGTGTTTTTGGGTTGAAAATATTTATATGGCAGAATGTATAGATGTGCAGTAGGTGAAATGGTGCAAGTGTGCACTTGCATTTGGTGAATTAAATGCGCAGAAGCATAACCGTAACCCCAGAAAACGACAAAAAAATCCTACTCACAAAAGGCAGATTCCTAACAGGAGACGCTCCCCTAGACATCGACTACACCACAATGATTAACATATTCCTCGAACTCGGACACAAAGTCATGACCGCAGCATGGACAGAAATCACAAATCCCAACGTCGTAATTGACAAAAACGACATAGTTGAAACCTTCAAAAAATACGCCTTCAACAGCGAACTCAAAGAAGAAGCAGTCGGCGACCAAGTCACCGAAATAGTCTTCAAAAAACTCATAGAGCAAGCCCGCCTAGCTGAACAGCAACAACTCACACAAAAAGAACCCACACCAGTCCTGCCCCCACAACAACAGCAAACTGAATCGGATATTGGAAAAACACAGAAATACGTCTCATAATAACCACGATAGAGGTTAAATTTATGGTAGAAAACAAAGAAAAAAACAAACCTCAAGAAGCAACGGATTCCGAAAAAGACTTCAAAAAACTCCTAGACATAGAAAAACAAAAAACTGAAGAATACCTCAATAAATTACAATATCTGCAAGCAGATTTTGAAAACCAAAAAAAACGCTTTGATCGCGAAACCGAAAATATAAAAAAATACTGTAACGAACGTATAATCACCGAACTCTTAGACATCGTCGATGAGCTGGACTTAGCCCTTAAAGCCGTTAAAGACTCAAAAGATCCGCAAAAACAGCTCGTTGATGGAGTCGAGATGACTCTAAAGAAACTCAGAAAAATTCTTGAGCAGGAAGGGGTCTCACAAATATCGTGCACACAAGGCACAATTTTTGATCCTGCATGCCACAACGCTATTGCCGCAGAAGAACGCGAAGACGTTCAGGCATGCATAATCATTGAAGAAATCCGAAGAGGTTACAAAATCAAAGATAAGGTGCTGCGTCCCAGCATCGTTAGAGTAACAAAACCAAAATAAATTTAAAATGGAGAAAAAACAATGAGTACCCAAAAATCCAATCAAAAAGTTTTAGGAATCGACTTAGGAACAACCAATTCAGCAGCCGCTATATATGAGGGTGGACACGCAACTGTCATTCCAAGCGCTGAAGGCCCAACGATGGCGGGCAAAATGTTTCCCTCCGTAGTTGCCTTCACAAAAGACGGCCAGCTACTAGTGGGTGAACCAGCAAAACGCCAAGCCACAACCAATCCCGAAGGAACTATCTTTGAGATCAAACGAAAGATGGGCACCAACTACAAGGCCGATATATATGGCAAACAATACAGCCCTCAACAGATATCTGCTTTTATACTCCAGAAAATCAAAAAAGACGCTGAAACATACCTCGGCGGCACCATTAACAAAGCAGTAATCACCGTACCCGCCCACTTCGACGACAACCAGCGCCAAGCTACCAAAGACGCAGGCGAAATCGCAGGCTTCGAAGTTATGCGCATCATCAACGAACCCACAGCCGCATGCCTTGCATATGGCATCGACAAACTTGAACATGAAATGAAAATCCTCGTCTTTAGCTTCGGAGGCGGAACCCACGATGTGACCCTTATGGACTTTGGAAAAGGCGTTTTCCAAGTACTAAGCACAAGCGGTGACACCCAACTAGGCGGAACCGACGTGGACAAAGCAATCATGGACTACATCCTCGAAGAATTCAAACGCCAAACAGGCGTAAATGTCTCCAACGACCGCATGGCTATGTCCCGGTTAAAAGACGCCGCCGAAAAAGCAAAAATCGAACTTTCAACACTTATGAGCACCGATATCGACCTGCCATTTCTAACCGCCGACGCATCAGGACCCAAACACCTCCACCTCACACTAACCCGCACAAAACTTGAATCATTAGCACAACCCATCGTAGAAAAAACTAAACCAACCCTGCTAAAAGCCCTCGAAGACGCCAAACTCAACCCCCAACAAGTAGACAAAATCATCCTAATCGGCGGTATGACCAGAATGCCCCTTGTCCAACGCTTCGTAGAACAAATCCTAGGCAAAGCACCCGAACGAGGTATCGACCCCATGGAATCCGTCGCCATCGGCGCAGCCATCCAAGCAGGTGTTGTCACAGGCGAAGTCACCGATCTACTGCTACTCGATGTTACCCCACTCTCGTTAGGCGTTGAAACCATGGGCGGCGTCATGACAAAAGTACTCGACAAAAACACCACTATCCCCACCAAACGTAGCCAAGTTTTCAGCACCGCAGCAGACTTCCAAACCGCAGTAACTATCCACGTACTACAAGGCGAACGGACCATGTCATCTGACAACGTCTCACTAGGCGAATTCAACCTTGTCGATCTACCACCCGCACCCAGAGGAGTCCCACAAATAGAGGTAACATTTGACATAGACGCAAACGGCATCCTAAATGTAACCGCCAAAGACCGCGGCACAGGCAAACAAGCAAAAATTACCATCACTGCCTCAACCAAACTCTCCAAAGAAGAAAAAGACCGCCTCATAAACGAAGCCGAACAATTCGCCGACCAAGACCGCAAAAAGAAAGAAGAAGCAGAAACACGTAACACAGCCGACAGCCTCATATACACAGCAGAACGCACCAAAAACGACTTAGCCGGCAAAATTAGCACAGAAGAAACCGCAAAAATTGATACCGCAATCACAGAACTCAAAAACGCCCTAGCAAGCAACGATACAGCACAAATGAAAGCCAAATCTGATGAACTCCAAAAGGTATTACAAGACATCGGAACCAAAGTCTACCAACAAGCCGCCGCAGAAGCCGCTAAACAGCAACAAGCTCAAGGACAAGCCGGACCACAACCCGGTACAGAACAACAACCGCCCCCCGCTAGTGGACCCGAATCAAGAACCTCAGACGAAAATGTGGTTGACGCAGAAGACTACAAAGTAAAATAAACTAAATAACAACCAACACTTTTTTTATTTATTTTTTAATTTAATAAATTGATGACTATTTTATTTAATTATGATTCTGTTGAATCTGTTATGTGCTTAAATAACTTTAACTATTAGTGGCACTTTTTGTATTGATTATTATATGCTAAAAGAAAATGTTATCGATATCTCTATGGCATTAAAAAAAGATTTTAAGACTCAACCATGGCTTATGGTGCAGATGAAATAGTAAACTCTAAAACTGCCAAATATTAGATAGTAATTTAAATGAGTTTTCTTAACTAAGCTCTGTGTGGCTGTATGGGACCTCTATCTTGGATTAATCATGCATTCTCGGTACTTCCTAAAAATTGGACTGAACAATATCGAAAACGTTTTCATTATGTTGGGAAGCACTTAGTAGTTAACGGCAAAATAGACCTTGTTGGCAACGTCAGCGTTGGCGATAGCGTAATGATTGAGGGGGGTGCAAGATTATTAGCTATACGAAATGGGATGATAAAGATTGGTGGGTACAATTATATTGAGGCCGCCGCAATTTCAGCCACCCACAGCATCGAAATAGGTAACTATGTTGTAATAAGTAACAATGTTCTAATCATAGATCATGATGGCTATGGTTTAGATGGTAATACTGCCATAGAGAAACCAGTTAAAATCGGTAATCATGTGTGGATAGGTATACGTGCCATAATTCTTAAGGGTGTTACAATAGGCGATAATTCTGTAATTGGTGCCGGTGCTGTTGTAACAAATGATGTTGAACCCAATTCTCTTGTAGCAGGCAACCCTGCAAAAAAAATTCGCGATACGAAAGGCTATACTATACATACACCTGAACATGGACCTACTTTTTATCCCACACCAAAATACTGGGCGCCACCATAAAAATCATGGAAATCACTACACCGTCATTTTCTATTTTTATGCTTTAACGCATTATTGTTGCCATCCTTATAAGGCCTGGAGGAGTAAAAAGTTAGGTGTACCTCACCTGATCAGGATCGTTTAAAGTTTTGGTGTCACCCGTCTGTGGGTCACAGACAGTCTGGTGTTAACTGTTATATATCGTGTTAAACCAATACTACCTCACAGAGGAGGAGATATAGATTTGACAAGTGTTGGTCCCTTACTTATTGTTCCTTGGCGTTGCACGTTTGCCTGTAATGGTATCTGTGCTCACTGTGTTTCAGCGGGTAAACCTGCCGCCAAAGATGAGGTTGATACAAAAACTGCTTTTCATATAGTTGATGAAATCAGCAGGTTTGGTGCTAGCTTCTTTGGTATCACTGGTGGGGAACCTTTTTTGCGTGATGATCTCTTTGAGGTGCTTGACTATGCAACAGCCAAGGGCTTAAGCACAAGCATAATCACCGATGGGCGTCTCCTTACTGAAGAACTCATCCAGAAAATCATCAAAAATAAAACAAAAATATCAATAAGTATAGACGGCGGACCCCAAATCAACGATATCATACGCGGAGAAGACGTCTACAAAAAAGCCGTCAAAGCCATAGAACTATTCCAACATGAAGGCCTGCTCAACGTGCTTGTCTACACTTTTGCCAACAAGGGTAAAGTCACAAACGTAAACGAAGCAGATATGATTCATGTGCTAGATATTGCCAACAAGTTCGACGCCCGTTGGGTCGTATTTCACGGAATGATTCCCTACAGTAACAATCCAGACTACCTAAAAGCCGATCCCACACCCGCACAATATGAGTGGGCATGCAACAAACTCTACGATCTAACCCAACACTACAACGGTAAACCAAACATAAACGTCTACATCCCCTTCTATGCTCGAGTCGCCAAACAGCGGGGCATGCCTGACTTTGAGAAGTGGTACAGTAGCTTCTTTTTGGGCCGATGCTTCTTTGGTAACTTCATGAGTATTGCCGAAAACGGTGACGTCATTCCCTGTAGTTACAATGACGCTTATCGAATCGGAAACGTCAAAAATATCAACTTAAAGCAAGTCTGGGATGATATGCAAAACAATGATTTCTTCAACAAAATCAAAGACAAAACCAATCTCAAGGGTAAATGCGGCGTTTGCGAATACAAAGAGCTCTGTGGCGGATGCCGCTCAGCAGCATTGTTCTACACCGGAGATATTTTAGGCTCAGACCCAAGATGCGGCTATATACCTACAGCGATTCGAAACAAACCCCAAAACAGCACCTAAACAATCCCTGATCTATATGATCCGTAAACAGATCAACGTTAAAAAATCAATCGGACTGTTACCCAAGTATACTTCTCTTTTAACTCTCAGAGCACATAATTGTTTTATGAGTCAATCCATAGTTTAACGTGACGTCCATGGCTAATCCCACCCAACCGTTGTCACCACAGCCTAAAATCAAAAAACACAGAGCAGTTCGAATTCTATTGTTTGTTATCTGTTCCTTTTCGATGTTTTGGGTTCCTGATACATACGTAGCTCCGAGCGCATGTACAACTGGGCTTTGAGCAACCGATGGTAGGTGAATACATAAAAAACTACTAAGAAGGGCAGGGTATCTCCCTAAAAACAAAAGTCATCGTTATCACTGGATAATAATCCTCTTCTCAAGTAATCTTTGTGTTAAACGAACTTTTGATTGTACAGATGATACTGCTGGCTATCGCAATTGGCGTAAGTCTGCACCTGATTAGACTGCTAACATTCAAAAACCAGGCCTAACCTGACAAAGTGCCGTTTGTCAATGAAAACAACTGCGCTCTCAGCTATAACTCGAGATGTGACAAACCATGGTTAGGTCCTCTTAATCATAGAACTTTTATAGTGTTTCTGCCTGCTAAACTATCAAGTTACAGAGGAATGAATTTGACCGTACACCTTCTACCCTGGGATAAGAGCCGTAATTTGCTTGAGCAAGCAAACCGTCTCTATGACAAAGCCGCAACATTTGACTGTATAGAAGCAGGAGATTTAGTCGCCGTTAAACTGCACGTGGGTGAATTTGGTAACCCCAACTATGTCCAACCCTGTTTTGTTCACGAAATTGTGCGAAAAATCAAAGAGCGCGGCGGCAAACCCTTTCTTACAGACTCAAATACCTACTACTTAGCACAACGCCACAACGCTGTCGACCACATGCAAACCGCACTGATAAACGGCTTTAACCTTGCCCCATTCATCGTTGCCGACGGTTTAAAAAGCGAAAACTTTACCCTCATCGAAACTAAAGGTGTTCTAAATGAAATCGAGGTTTCAGGTGCCATAATCCAAGCCGATGCAATGATAGTCATTAGCCATTGTAAAGGAAAGTGAGTCAGTAAGAAATATTTATGTACTATAGGCTATATTTGTTGCCTGGATGACAAATATGCCCGGTATAAAACTAACAGAAAGATCCAGATATAAATTCGAACAGCATTTTGGTAAATCATTCGAAGACTTTGTCACAGTTAAAAATGCAACTGAAACTCTATCAGATGCATCTAAGAGCAATTATGGCCGCGATTTACGGAACTTTTTTATGTGGTTAAACGAGAATCCCGATCAAGTGATTGCCAATCGAAAAATACAACTCAAAGCAGACGATGAAACCTCGGATCACTACGAACGTAAGGTACGAGCATACAAAAAATACTTAGAAAAAAAACACCAAACGGGCAGAAGCATAGCAGGTCAAATTGGGCGCATACAAGGTTTTTTTGCAAACAACTCTAGTCATTTTCGCCTAGAGCTTGGTAAACTGAACTATAACAAAGCGCGTAAAGTTCCAAAATACAGTCCAGACAACTTAGTATGTCGAGAAATCTATAGTTTTTGTGATTCCTCTCGTGACCGCCTAATCTTTGTCTTAGCCTGTCAATATGGTTTAAATCCAATTGACATAGCAGAAGGTGATTGGTTTAATCTTCCAACAGAACCTTTCAAATATTACGAGAGTAGCCGGTCAAAAACTGGCGAAATCTGGCGCAGTGTCACGACATCTGAGCTTGTTCAAGAGTTAGCGGCCTATAAAAAAATCCGAGGTGAACCCCGTAACAGCAGACTTAACCCTGAACTTTTTTTTAAGAGCCGAGAGGGTTTCCTAAATGCCGCGGGTGTAAGTCAGGTGTTGTCTGCGTTGATTAAGAAGGCGGGTTATGGTGATGTTGTTGGGTTTAAGCCGACGGCTTTTCGGGATGGGTTGGAGGATGCTATGGTGGATGCTGGGTTGCCTAATAAGGTGAAGGAGGCTATGATGGGCCATGCAGGTGATATTGAGCATCAGTACGGCGGTCAGAAGAAGCTGGAGCAGCGTTTTGTGGAGGCTATGCAGAGGCTCTATCCGTTTATCAGCTTAACCAAAACTGCCACTATGGGTGGGGGTTTGGGGGTTAGTGTTAGTGTGGGGGATCTTAATCCTGAGGTGCAGACTTTGATTGGGCGGTTGATTGAGGAGAAGGTGCGTGAGGCGTTGCAGAAGAGCGGGGCCGCCGGTGTTTAGTCGTGTTATATGCGTAGTGTGTGTTGCGATAAATGATTGCGGGCGCGCTTTATCCTTTGCCACAGCCCCATTTTTTTGATTTTTTGGATTTTCGTCCCCTTTTTGCTGTCCCTTTTTTGGGACAGATATTATGCGTTCTTCAAGTCTGATTTCCACATGTTGATTTTTAACTGATTTATTTCATTTTTTTACCCCCCCTCCCCCCCCCCGAGTTTTAACTGAAACAATTTCTGTCCCTTTTTTGGGACATGAATCTTTTTGCACAAAACATTATATATATCGCCATTTAATGAGTTATATGTAAAGGGGAAGTGTTAACTTGCCTGTAACTCAAACAATAAAGCCAGAAAACGCCTTCTGGATCAGCATCCAATCCCAAAACAGAATCCGCATCCCAAAAAACATAGTCGAATACCTAGGCGTCCAAAAAGGCGACCAACTCAAAATCAAAATCATCGAAACCCACCGCCTAACCAAAAAACCCCGGAGACGAACCTACCAATGAACATAACCCTCACCCTAAACCCCCTCCAACTCTACGACGACCTCCTAGCCAAAAAACAACAAAACGACCAAGAACACTACGGCGACCACGTCAAAACATTCTTCGAAACCTACGGCACACGCGACGAATTCATAAAAAAACTCACCCAAAACCTAAACCTACCCCCCGAACCCAAACAACCCCCAACCAAAAAAGAATCAACCCCAAAAACAGAGTTGAGGTGACCACACCATGAGTGAGGAGTATCTCTTTGTAAACGCAACCACCCAGTTTTTCACCCAGCTCCAAAAACACCTCACCAGCTGCGGCTTATCCCAAGCAGAAGTCGAAACCCTGCGATGTTTACTTGGTGACACCCAAACCAACTATGAACACATACTAGCCGCGACTGAGGATCAGAACATTTTGGTTTTAAATGCCATATTCTGCGCAGGCATGCACTACCAAAAAACACAAAATCCCCCAGCACTCAAAGACATGCCCAAATTAATCGACCTCGAAGCTCCCCAAACACAAATTTCCAACAGCGAGGACCTCTAAATGACAAACCCCCCAAACCCCCCAAACCCCCCTGAGAACTGGGAAATAGTGCCGCTAAACACCCAAGACCGCTACGCACTAGTCGCGGCCATACGTGACTACCTCACCGCCGCAGTCAAACACTGCCAAACCCAATCCCTCCCCCCCGAAATCTCCAAAACACACCTAAAAGAAACCGCCCAAGAACACCTAAACCTCATCACCTCCTTAGCCCTCACCGACCGCGGCTTTCTCTGCCTCACTACCGCCTTCCAAGCCGGAGCCCACTACTACAGCCAAACCCAAAACAACCCCCAATCCCCACCCCAACCCAAACCAAAAGAAGAGAACCCCCCATGACCACAACTCTAGATTTTAAACAGATGACCCCTAAAATGATTGAGGCCTGCAACGCACACGAAGCCCAAACCCGCCTAACCATACTCGAAAACGACACATACCAAACACACCCGACATACCCGACCCACGATACTAAGCCCCATGTCTGCAAAACCGCCCAACACCTCTGCAACAGCTGCGGCGCACTTATTGAGCGCGAACAAAAATACACCCAACACGCCACCCAAATTGGATATGGCTACCCCGAGGGGCCGCATTATAGCTGGTTTTGGAAACACTACCCAGAGTGCCCCAAAAAGGAGGCCCCTGTGTGACCGAGGCCGGAACCGAATTTAACTACTACGCCAAAATACCGGTGCAAGACGGCGCAGGCAAAGAGCGGGTTTGTGAGTCGCTAAATGAGTTCTTAGCACTCTGCGAAAAACACCTAAGCGAAGTCTTTAGTTGTGTTGCAACAAAAGTTTCCCCTGATCAGTTACAGCAGATCCTAACGGATTATGGCGAAAAACAATCCGCACTGATGCAGAGCTTTGCAAAACATACCCTAATCAACCTCAAAGCCGCCCAAACCGCCGCCGAACAAGCCTTCCAGGAGGACCTGTGAGGGTGGGGCCCTCTGAGTTAGACCGCAGTTTGCAGTGGCTTGAGAAGTGTGTTTTAGCCGGTTGGATAAACCGCCAAGAATTTCACCACCAACGCCATCAGCTGCAGCGTCAGCGCAGCTTTCGCGGCGTAGTCCACGCTGTCTATCCGCCTAGACCCCAAGTCGAAGTGGCCGCCTATCAATGTAAACCATGCGGACACCTAACCACGGTGGCGCAGACGGGGCAGTTTCTAAAGGCGCCTATCAGTTGCCCTAACTGTGGGGTGGAGGGACCCTTTATTTTCTGTGAAGAGCAAAGCACCTATCAATCCAGCCAGATCCTGCTGGTAATGGATAAGCAGACGCCGCCGATGACGCTGCCGCGTTTGCTCCAAGTTCAGCTCACAGGCAGCCAAGTCGGCTCCGCGGGGCTGGGGGATCAAATTTTGGTCAGCGGCACCCTAAAAATCTGGGTCTGCACACACCGCGAATACGGCAAACAAAAAACCTTCACCCCCTGCCTACAAGCCCACACCCTAAAAATAAACCCGCCCTCTTTGGTCAAGGAGACCCCCTGATGTCTAGTACCCTTAAGCATGCGTGTTTAGTGGCGGCCAAAGCCCAATTCTATGAGGCCCAGCGTAAACTAGAGCGGCCTCAAGAATTAGACTGGGATACCTGTGCAGAGATAGCCAAAGACAACCCCCGCTTAGAACAAACCCTTCCCCAGCTTCAAGCAGACTGGACACGGTATTTGGAGCAGCAAAAACAGGCCTTTAACCTCTTTTATGAAGAATTGAAACTGCTGGTCCAGTTTTTTGAAAAACTCGACAGCTCCCAGGTAGAAAACAACCCAACGGAGACGCCCAAATGACCTATCAATGCTCTGCGTGCGGGAAAAGTTTTGAACAGCCCGCAAAGCTGCAGGAAAACAGCACCATAAACCCCAACAGCGAAAACAAAAAGGAGATCCCGTGATGTCGGTTTATCATTTTGCGATGCATACCAAAAAGCAGGTAACCGAGAAACACAGCGACCCCGACAAACACGCAGCCTACAAAATCACCCTCACCACAGCCAAAGATAACGCAAAAATCGGATTTGAAAACGCCAATTTAACCCTCACCATAAAAGCAGAGTCAGATCAGGCGCTCCAGGACTTCCCAAGGCACGGGGTCTTCCAACTCACCATCAAGCAGCTCAACCCCAACAACCAAGAAGAATCCAAGACGGTTCCCACAACCATGGAGATCTACACTGATGGTGAGCCTTAAAGACTACGTGCTTGAGCTCTATTGTGTGAGCCGCAAAGTCTACTGTGCGGTGTTTGCTTTGCTTAAAAAACAAAGACTAAGTGAGCTCATCGCTTTTGTTAATAGCTACCGCTTGGAATCTCATGCCCGCACCATACGTGTCTGGAGGTTGACAATGTAATGTGGAGCCAACTTCCCGACGGATCTCCCTGGCTCTTTATCTGTGATAAAATCGCGGCTGAGCTCCCCCAAAATTTGCAGTTGACTTTGATGTTTCATCTCTGTGATGCCGGCCAACCCAAAGAGTGCCTAGTGCTCGATTTTCCCCAGACTAATCTCACCAAAGCTGAACTCTCTACCCTACGCACCACCCTAGGCGAGAAGTATCAGGGCCAGCTTAGTTTTTTGACCCAACCCAACAACATCTATGTGCCCTACTTCAAGTTTCCCCCCACACTTCTAAGCACCCAAGCTTCTGTGCCCCCCACACCCACTACAAACCCCTCCTCCTCAGTTGTTGTTGGTTTAGGGTCTGCTTTACCTGAAACGCTTAGTCCCATAGCGCAATTCAACCAAAAATACTGCACCCCCTGCCCCAACAAATGCACCACCAACGAAACCTACCTCCGATGCCTAGCAACCCGTAGTTTTCAAGAACTCCAAACCCACACCACCCTTCTAACCAAACTAGCCGACCGCCCCGCCTACAAGAAAAAAGAACCTTCTGCTGAGCGCCACATTCTAGATGGCATCCGCTGGATACACTGTGAAGGCCCAAAGGGTCCCTATGAGAAGGCGCTTGAGAAAGAAAACGTGCCCAACACGGTGTATGCCGCTTGGAAGCAGATGCTAAACGATGCTGTCTCGGCGGGTAAAAAAGGAGCGGTTATTGGTGGAACTAAAAGGGATCCTCAAACGCACGCAGAGAAAAAGGTGGATTATTGGTGCTGGCTAAGCAACTATGAGGACGAAGTCAGCCTCTGCCGCCGGTTCGCTGTGGATTATAGTAAAAAGGAGTCGGTATGATGGATTTTAAATCCTTATGTGATCAGTTAGAGTTCAATGGGTTAGTGCCGCCCCGATGGGTTGAGTATCATGATGCCCTCTATATGTTTAGTAGTGTTGGTTATAAAGTGGCTAAGGCTAAAACGCAGTTTGGAAATTGGCCCGCACAGCTGCGCAATAGTCACATTATTATAGCTAAGCAATCGACCCCAAAGGGGATTCTGCTTTTTGTAGTGGCGGTTTTTAGTTTTCCAAAAAAGGAGCGGAGTTAATGGCTTTGGATGGTTTGGTTTTGTTTGTTGTGGGGTTGAGTCTATATCTGTTTAGGTTTGTTTTTATGTTTCTAAGGGTGCTTTGTCAAACTCTGTTTTCTGGATCAGCAGAGGGGGCAGTTTGATGGGGCGGGGAACCCGGGGCAGTCTAAGACCCGCCTCTGTACAGGCTAGGCCATGTAGGTCGATTCGGCATCATCACTTTATCCGCAATATAGCTACACGTAGGGGTAATGGGGTGTATCGGCATGTGGGTTTAGCGGTTCCTTATGAGAGTGATGTGTGTGAGCATTGCGGCTGGATCCGCCGTGAAATTCTTGCTTATCAACAAACGCAGGAGGCGGCAGTGTAGTGCCCTATGGCAGCTGGCAAAAAAGCACCGCAGAGGCGTTTTGCAGCCGATGCCAAAAATACCTCTCGGCGGCTGAGACAGCACTGTCTGCTAAGGGTCAGCTCCGATGTGGAGTTTGTAATTGTCAGGTACGGCTCACGCCTCATCCCAGTGAGGTCCGCTACCGTCACGCTCGGCTACAGAAGCAAAAGGTGTCTTCGGGGGCTCCTTGATGGCTGATCAGCTAAGCTTTGTGTCTGTGGAGAAGCTGGCTGCGTCGCATAAAGCGCAGGCGGGATTGTGTCCGCATGCCGCGGTACCGGGACCCAAAGACCATGTGCACGCCATCAGATTTTGCCAAGAAGCCGATCGAATAACTTGCAATCAAACAGAGTTTGGAGATGCCTCGGCGTTTATGCGTTGTCCGTTTTATCTGCGTCATGAACTCTATACCGCCCGAATTTCCCAGAGTAAGAAAAACTTTGAGGTGACGCTATAGTATAGTAGGTTTATTATACTAAAAAATTCACTCTAGTAAATTTATCAATTTCCTATTTTAAAATATAAAAAAGAAAGTAGTAGTATAGTATACCTA
>WQVG01000008.1 GCA_009781675.1 Candidatus Bathycorpusculum acetigenes
CTTCTGCTAAAGCAGACATACCCAAACGCTACCTAGGAAGAAGAGTCTACATCATAATAACCAAAGAGGCGGGGACACACAAAGAATAAAAAACCCTTCATCTACAAACAGCTAAACACATACAACGTTTTAATGGATAAGATAACTGGTGGTGTATGGTTAGAGCATGTGAAGTACACACTGATCGTTACTGAAAAACCCGATGCCGCAAACCGGATAGCCACTGCGTTAGACGAAGAGGGTAAACCCAAAAAATCAACCCAAAATGGCGTGCCCTACTATACAGTATACCGTGGAGGCGCCATTGTGGTTGTCCCAGCAATTGGACATCTCTACACTATAAACAGTAAGAAGAAAAATTGTGGCTACCCGGTCTTTGATTACCAGTGGGTCCCTCGCTATCAAGCAGAAAAAAAGGCAAAACGGGTTCGAGTTTGGCTCAAGGTCATCTCAGACTTGGCTAAAAATGCAGAGACATTTGTGGATGGCTGTGACTTCGATATAGAAGGCAGTATTATTGGCTACACTATCCTCAAGTATGCTTGCGGTGAAAAACAGGATACTGCTAAACGTATGAAATACTCCACCCTCACCAACGAAGAACTACAAACAGCCTACGATAATCTACTGCCCCACCTTGATTTCGCGCTGGTAGAAGCCGGTTTAACCCGCCACGAAATTGATTGGCTCTATGGCATAAACCTCAGCCGGGCCCTCACAGAGGCCGTTAAAGCCACCAGCGGACAATATGCCACACTGAGCACCGGCAGAGTACAAGGTCCAACATTGCAGTTTCTAGAGGAACGTGAAAAAGACATCCAGTCGTTTGTACCCACACCATATTGGAAGCTCACCGCAAAAATCGGTATAGACGGTAAGGCTTATGCCGTGGAGTATGAACCGGTGCTTGAAACCTTAGCTGAAGCAAAAATGATTCAGGATGCCGCTAAAACCAAAACAGGTACAATCACTTCAGTTGAGATATATGAGTCTACGGTTAATCCACCTATACCCTTTGACTTAGGTAGCCTGCAGAGGGAAGCCTATAAACTCTTCCGCTATAGCCCCATGCGTACCTCCAAGACTTTGCAACGTCTCTACCTTGATGCTCTGATTTCTTATCCGCGGACGAGCAGTCAAAAACTACCGTCTGTAATCGGATACGGAAATATACTCAAAAAACTTCAAAAGGCGCCAGCCTACACAAAACAGGCTACAGAACTATTAGTTAAGTCTAGCTTAAAGCCAAACGAGGGCAAAAAAATTGACCCAGCCCATCCCGCCATTTATCCCACAGGAAATTTAGCACAAAAACCCCTAGACACCGCATCAAAAAATATCTTTGATCTGACGGTGAAACGCTTTTTGGCTGTTTTCGCTGAACCCGCTGTGCGCCAAAACGTAAACGTTACCATCAGCCTCAATGATTATCCCTTTCGCCTTAGCTTGACACGAACGCTTGCGGAGGGCTGGTTTAGGTTTTATCAGCCCTACGTTTGGTTCAGAGAAGATGTTTTGCCACCGTTAGTTGAGGGCTATCCGGTGGAGGTTTCACGGGTCAGCTTAAAAGGGCACTACACCCAGCCTCCACCACGCTATAATCCACGCAGTCTGCTTCTCGAGATGGAGAAAAAACAAATTGGAACTAAAGCCACCCGCGCCGCAATCATCCAAACCCTCCACGACCGCAGATATCTAAACGGAACAGACCAGTTAGCTGTGAATGATTTAGGGTTTGGGGTTATCGGAGTACTGGAACGGTATTGCCCTACGGTTGTTTCACCGGAGATGACACGTATACTGGAGGAGAAGATGGATGATATTCAGCAAGGCAAAGAAAACAAGCAGAAGGTGCTTGCAGATACAGTGGAAACCTTAAAGCAGATTACCACAGAACTCAAAAACAAGGAGAACCTGATTGGGATACAGTTAAGTTTAGCACTTACACAGGCCCGTTTAGATGATCGCACCGTTGGGGCATGTCCAAAATGTGGGTATGGTCAACTGGTTATTCTGCGGTCAAAAAAGTCAAAGAAACGGTTTGTGGGTTGCACTGGCTTTTTTGAGGGCAAATGTAACATGGCCTATCCATTACCGCAGATAGGCACTGTTAAACCGTGTGGAGACATTTGCAAAAAATGTGGAGCCCCTGTGGTGACTGTTTATCTGCGAGGAAAAAAGCCATGGACGCTCTGTTTGGATCCACAATGTACCCCAAAAAGTACTGACCTAAAAACGGGCTAAATACCGCTAATAACAGGTTATGGTAGTAGTTTGTTAGTAATGTTGATGGCAAGAAAAAGTTAAAGGTATGCAGTATTATTCGTTTGAGTACCGCGCACAGTAACGCTAAAAGAAGATAGAATTATGAAATGCAAAATCTGTAATAGAGAAACTGAAGATAAAGGGTTTTGTCCGTTACATTTGAGGGCATACCGCAATATTGTGGAGAAATATGCGGGTTGGCAAAGAGCACTGAATATAGATTGGACAGAATATTTAGTTCAAATTCAGAAAAATTCATTAACTGGAGAATGGGCTAAAGATGTAGCAAAGGACATAATTACAGGAGAGAGCATAGATGTCAGAAAAAATGAAGAAACATACTGAGGACATGTCGTTCTCACTTAGCCGATGGTTCCGTCGAGTGTCGACAAATACACCCTCAACATTCATAATTACAGTAGCGGTCATTGCCTACGCAATATTTCTCTTTGGCGGGGGTTTATACACCCTTATCAACAAACCTATAATGGTATATCCATCCGGGAGCGCGATTTTGTTTTTGTACCCTAATCTCAGTATGCAATTTGGTGGAGATACCATAATATCAGTAATTCTCTATGCAATAGGTTTCTTTGGTATGCTCGCTATTTATCAGAGCGCAAAAAGCACCTATAAGCCCAAACAAGCTTACATGTTGCTTATTGCCGGCGTCAGCTTATTATTAATATCGTACATATTCCTAGAAAGCGCAATTAATTGGAAGATAACCGGCGGAAGATAACCAACAGCGCTTAAAAGAACATCCAAACAGTACATGTACTGCTGGCAACCCAGTTCATTAGTGGGTTGGCGGCAGTATGTAACATTTTCCCCTATAAATGCGAATTTGATATTTTACGATATTTAGGCAGATTTGCTAGTTTAGCGGTTTTGATGTTTGTTGAAAATCAGGATACTTACCAAGGGTGCCTTTTGAGTTTTAGCTTATAGGCTATAAAGTTAGTAAGCAAGTGGATCGGTGGAGTCAACAGCAATACTATAACGATAACTTCCCAGCTTAGTCCCTGCCAACTAATCAACGCTAGGGGCAACGCAAACACTACAGCACCCACCACAAAATCGATTTGGTCTACTATGGGCAACAAGCCGCCGGGGACAATATCGATCCGACGTTTAATGAATGCACCAGTTAAATCTCCTAATAATGCACCTAAGGGAATAAGAACACTAAACAACAGAGGATAATTATCAAAACCAAAAATAAAGCCTTCCACTATACCAACTAGAAAACCCACAGCCCAACCCAAGAAGAAACCACGCCAGGTTTTATTGTTGCCAAAGATGCGTTTGCCGTCGATAAAGTTTTTGTCAAAATCCATTTTTGTACCGCCTCCTGCAAGAACGGGAGTGGCGTTAGCGCAGTATGCAGGGAAAATGAATTTCAGAGCCTCTATGAGGAGCAGAGCAATATTCATGGGTTCAGCCAGCTTTAGTATGGTCGTGTATCCTTTATTCCGTTTCCTCCTATTTGTACATAACATACAACGCTGTGGAGGAGCTCGGGTGCTTTTTCAACGGTCACTTTGATTGTCTGGGGGAACTCGATGGGTTTTAGGAACAATATGTTTTCAGCCCAGAACTGCAGAACCCGTGTTGCCACAGGACGTACTTCGGAGGCTCCGTTGCTGATTACACTTCGGACTTGACTGGTCAGGACCAATGGAATCTTTTTGGTTTTCACAGTTTGGGCTAAGACGGCGAGTTGTCGATTTAACTCGCGGTTAGTACCAAACGCTCTAGAGTGTTCGGCTGTTTTGACGCTGTATAGAGAAGTGAGAGTATCTATGATTATCAAGCCGACACCGAGGGTGTAATCTTCTATGTGGTCAATCAAAGCGATTTGTTCTCGGAAATCTTTAGGTTTCACCAAAACAATGCGTTCGGCGACTTCGTCAAATCGGTCTCCGGAGAGCTGGGCGAGACGCTGGGCTGCGAAGGTGTTGTCACAGTCTGCATAGAGAACTTTTTTTCCCTGCAGTGCACAGTGAACTGCTGATTGCATTGCTAGGGTGGATTTACCGGTTTCGGGTTCTCCATAGATAAGGGTGATTGTCTGGGGGTTTATACCTCCACCGATGGCTTTATCGATGCATTCTACGCCGATTGATATTTGCGCCATGGAATCACTTTTTAAGGATTATTAACTTAAAATAGATATTGTGTTTGCACTTAAACGTATACTCTTTAAGGATGTTGTATGAACAAAAAAGTTGCTGTTGCAACAGTACGAGGCAGGGCCTACTTCCACATAGTTAACATGCTGAGAGAACACAACATTTCTTTCACCAATCTGGTTCCAGGCATGCCGATTCCACCTAAGGTATGCCTTGTTATTACTACCCCAGAGGAACGTCATCTGGTAGATTTTGAGCGGGTTTTGGTTTTTTACTGTGAAGAGGAAATGGACAGTTTAATTAATGCAACCAAACGGCTGATGCTTGGCAAGGAAGCCTACGGAAAAATTGTCATAGGTATCGATCCAGGGGAAGCCATGGGTTTAGCAGTTGTCGCCGACGGAAAAGTCATAGAGCAAGAAACCTGTTATAGCAACCAACAATTGGTTTTAAACATACAAAGAATCCTTAAAAACATCAACTACGCCTTAACCAGCGTTACAATAAAGATTGGCAACGGCGTTCCAGTTTATAGAGACTTACTCGAAGAACTTGATTATACCCTACCGGCTCAGGTTGTGCTCGAGGTGGTAGGTGAAGCCGGGACCAATCGCCCCCTAAAAGAGCACAGGCATAGCCGGAAGGCAAGGCATATCTCTTCAGCTATACATATAGCTGGGCGATTAGGTAATTCAGTGCACAGGAGACCGATGATTGCGTCAAACCATACAACCCAATAAGACTCTCATAGTGGATGGTCCAGCGTCAGTTGAATTGATTACTGGAAAAGCAGAAGTTTTCGGATGCCCCTTTAATGAATTACAACAGGTCATAGTCAGGGAGGGCAAACGCACACCTTTCTTTGTCTCTGAAACTTCTGTTTTTGAAGTTGTGTTGGGCGCAAACGCAACTGTGCAGGAGATGGAAGGCAATACTGTTCCGGAATCGTGGAATAAACCCATCCAAACCGTGTTGGGTCTAGATAAGAAGCCTGTGGTGGTTTTGGTTTTAGGTGCAACTGATGCCGGGAAAAGTAGCTTCTGTACCTACATGCTAAACAAAATGGTTGAAGCCAAATGTAGAGTTGCAGTTCTTGATGGTGATTTGGGACAATCTGATATTGGTCCGTGTGCAAGTGTTGGCTACGCCATAGCTACCAAACCTGTTGTGGAGCTCTATGACTTACGGTACCAAAACGGCTATTTCATCGGTGTTACTTCGCCGCCAACGGCAGTCACCAAAACGCTTGAAGGCCTAACGGCCATGATGCAAGAAGCCGTTCAGCGCCAGGCAGATACCATACTAGTCAACACTGATGGTTTTGTCGTTGGCAACGATGCAATCCGCTATAAGTTGAGTCTAATTAAGGCGTTAAAACCTGACGTAGTTGTCGGTGTTCAGATACAGAATGAACTTGAAACGTTGCTGTCCTATCTAGGAGGCGGGGGTGTATTGACCGTAGAGCCCTCGGTAGCGTTGAATCTGCGTACAAATGAGAAACGCAGAATCCTGCGTGAAATGACCTATGCCAAGTATCTGCGCAAATCAAAGTTACAGTGTTTTCCCCTCAGCCAGATTACTGTTGAACCCCGAAATGCTGTACCTAAAAAGCAAGACCCCGAGAAAGGCATATTGGTTGGCTTGTATGGATGGGGAAGCAGATTTTTGGGAATAGGGGTTTTGCGTGCGGTCAATGTGGAGAGACGAACTTTGAAGGTTCAAACTGCAGTTACCACAAAACCTCATCGGCTCATCATCGGCAGAGTCTTCTTAAACCGGAAGCTCCAAGAAATTTATGATTGAGACGAAAAAAAAGCTCGGACTTCATCTGCTAATACTCCTGGTTTGTCGGGTAGATTTTTCATGCCATTTGTTATCCAACTTGGTATGAAGCTTTTGCAGTAGGCAGATCCAAAACGGTAGTCGAGAAAGACTATGGCACCTTTGTCGTCTAGGGTACGGATTGGACGGCCTGCGGCCTGAGTTGCTTTTTTCATCGCGGGCAATATATAGCCGTATTCGCGCCCTCTACTTGGGAAACAGCGCTCATAGTAATCGATCTGAGCTTTTACTCGAGGGGTCGGCTCAGCGTAGGGTACCCCCACAACTAACACTGAATTCATCTGATTGCCGGGAAAATCTACACCTTCTGAGGTACGTCCACCCTGGACACCTAAAAAGACAGCACCACCACGGTCTCCACACCCCTTGAAATCCTGCACTAACTTCTCATTAGCTTTGGAGGTCATACCACTTTTCTCGCAGTACAATGGCTTTAGTAGTTGCTCTTCAAGCCCTTCTGAGAGCAAAGAATTGAGCACTTGGAAACTGGCCGCAAAAATCCCTGTGTTTGTTGGTGTGCTGTTAACGACTTCGTTTATGAGGTCAATCATGGTTTGATACATTTTGGGAGTACGTTTCTCCATTGATGTGGTAACACCGCTACAGACGGCGGAGAAAACATGCTCCTTTGGAAAAGGCGAAGGTGCCAAGAACTGCACAGTGTTTTGTGGGAGGTGGGTTATGCGTGCGTAGGCTTCCAGAGGCTGTAGTGTACCTGACATTATCACATTGGAGTAGGTGGCGCTGAAAACTGGTTCAGTGATTTTAGAGGGGTCGAGCGCGGCGATTTCGAGTTTGCCGGTTTTATTGCCTTCTTTGGTAAAGTAACGACTTGCTACATTGATGTAGGAATCATCTTCGATTGTTTCAACCCATTTCTGAAGGTATTCGCCCATAGAATTAATGTAGGAGCGGGGGTGTTTGCCCTCAGCAAGCATTGCTTTTCTTATTGCCAAACCGGCTTCGTTGATGTGTTCGAAAAATTCTCGTGGTTTTTGGATTCCACCTTTTTCGATTATATCTTTTATACGGCTTGAAGGGATGATTTCTTCTTTGTGGATTTTATCTGTTAAGGTTTCTATTTCATTGCGGAAGTAGTGGATGAATTGTTCGATGTCGCGATAGTTGTATTTTTCGGCTTCTATCTCGGCGGCTTTCATAACAAATGAGGTTAGTTGGCTACCAAAGATGTCTATGGCGGTTTCGGGTAGGTTGTGAGCTTCATCCACAACTAAGATAATCTTTGAGAGATCAGTTTCTAGGTTTTTAAGAAAGGCTGTTCGAATCAGGGGGTCAAAGACATAGAGGTAGCTCAATGCGATAACCCGAGCGTCAGGAATTGCGGTCTTTACTAGATCATATGCGCAGAGTTCTTTCTTTTTGCAGGAGCGTAGAATTTCAGAACCCATGTATGGTCGGCGGGAGATTTCCTGTTGCATCTGGAGGTATTCCCAAGAGCGGCTTTGTACATTTGTGTGGTAGGTACATCTGCCTTTGGCTTTGAGCATCTCGCAGAGCTCCATAAGTGAGCGCGAATCAGAGGCACCCTTAGAAGCGAACGCGTTTAGGCACATTTCGTTACGTCCTCGGATAGATACGCCTGTGACTGGGTGCTGTTTGTAGACGGCCCGGAGTTCTTCGATGACTCGGTCATGCTGGCGGTGGGTTCTTGCGACATAGAGGATTTTGAGGTCCTTTTTTATCGCAATGGGGAGCACTGCGGAGAGTGCTGAGATTGTTTTTCCCAGGCCGTTGCTACCTTCGATGAGTACGCTTTTGTGGTCGTTGACGGCTTTGTTAACGGTTGCTATGAATTCGTCTTGGTGGGGACGTGCACTGTTGTAGGGAAAGTATTCTTGGACTTCTGCTGGTAATTGCATTAGTTGACTCTCCTAGCTGATGGGCAGTAAACGTTGAGGGGGCATGTTGTGCAGAGCGGTTTTTGGGCTTTACAGGTTTTTCGGCCATGCGCAATAAAGAGCAAATGGGCTAAGCGGTAATCTTTGGGTTCAAAAAACCTCTGCAAGTTTAGCCGCACCTCTTCATATCCGCTATTTGCAGGTGCCAAGCCTAGTCGCTTTGAAACGCGATTAACATGTGTGTCCACAGGTATTGTAGGCTTACCAGCAGAAAACAGTAACACCACATCTGCCGTTTTTGGTCCCACACCGGACATATCCATAAGTGTCTTTCGAGCTTCTTGGGTTGGTAACACTAAAATTGATTTGAGGTTCCCGTCAAACTTTTCAAGGAGGGTTTGGGATACCGTTTTGATGGTTTTAGCTTTAGTTTGGTAGAGTCCAGCCACCCGTATGCAGGTCTCAATTTGGCTGATTTCTGCGTTAGCCAACACCTTTGGTGTAATTTGAAACCGCTCGGAGAGGTTTTTGTAGGCGCGTTCAGTGTTGGTGTCAGCAGTATTCTGGGAAATAATGGTAACTACAAGTGTTTGATAAGGATCTTCTTCGGATTTGATAAGCCTAGGCAAAGACAGAGAACCCTCTAGAATAGTCAGGATTGCTGTCGAACAGTTCGATGGTAATATCTGTCTCTACCCTCCTCAAGCATCTGCAAACAATGGTTTATCAGCTTATAAATACTGAGCACACAAAAAAAGCATCCAGAGTTTGCCTAAATGGGAATATAGAGGCTGACCACAGTGATGTAGTAGGCTTTCGAAACTTTTTTGCACTATAACTTCACGTGTGGTTTTTTGAGCATATTTTCAAGAAATAGAAACAAGGCAGCGTTAGCTATGTTCTACCGTTTTGCCTATACCTGAAAATAAAAAGACCACAGCTGATGATACAAGCAATAGTGTTAGAGATGAAAATAGCCCCGTGTAGGCAAACGTTGTGGCTAGTATTACGCCGCTTATTATTGGGCCAAGAGCTTGCCCTATATCCATTATAGTGCACAAAAAGCCCATCGAAGTTCCGACTAGCTTGGGGGGTGTTAGTTCGCACATTAGAGGTGAAGTTGATGAAACAACCAAGGCAAAACCCACGCCATATCCTATGGAGATAACCAGCAACAGTGCAAAATGGGTTGTAAACGGAACAACAAAAAGAAGAACCCCACTTACTATGCAACCTAAAACGATTGGCAGGCGTCTGCCATATTTATCAGAAAATCGGCCAAGCAACGGTCTAGAGACAATCATAGAGATAACTTGCATGCCGATAATCACTGATACTGCTAATGCGTTGAGGTTTGCTACCTCTATCATGTATTGAACAAGATAAAACTCCATAACGCCATAAACATAGTACTGACACGCCTGAACAAAACTAACAATCAATGCACCTCTGTTGCGGGCAACCTCCAGCCAGCATTTTAGCACTGTCCCTGTTGCAATCTTGGCCTTCATTGGCGGAGAATTAGAGGCTTTGTTTTCCGATAACAAGAGCAAAGCCATTACAAAGGAAGTAACACCTACTATTGCGACTGCTAAGTATAGAGTATGAAAGCCATAGTTGGTAACAAAAAGGATAGCCCCACCTAGGAAGGGAGCAACGCCTCGACCTATAGAGGTTACTGAATTAAAGACTGATATGCGTTCACCCCTCTTAGTGGGAAAACGTTCGGCTAATGTGGCTTCTGCGACGGGAATAAAAATGGCAGTTGCAAATCCATGATAAAAACGCACAAATGCTAGTTGCCACCAGCTTGTCACGAAGAGATAGAGAAAGGGGGCGGAGGCGAAAATGAACGCGGCAAATAAGAGGACTTTTTTTCTATCAAAAAAATCTGAGAGAGATGCAACAGGTAGACTAATTAGAATACCCGGAATGGTAGAGGCCGCCGCTATTATCCCGATCAGATCAGGGGGCGTTCCCAAACTAACGGCAAAGGGGTTAAGAACAGGGGTTTTAGACATCGTTGAACTCAGAATTGCCAGCGCACCCATTATGCAAAGTACAATAAAGCAGGCATTACCTGTCGAGTAGGCATTCTTTAAGTTCACATTTAGTCCTGCCAATCTATAGACGATAAATAGGCATACCACTTGTTATATAAATAAGCAGTCTCAAATAGTCGCCTTTCAAGTGTGAGAAAAGGCGAGAAGGAATCCGCAAATAAACTCAATTCTGCCTGTAATCAGACTGATTCGATGCGTAGGTGTAAAATATAACACAATATATTGCAACTTAACTCTTTACTTCCGGAGCCTTGTTTAGAAAACTATATGCTTAATGAATTGTTGATAATTAATTGGAGAAGTAGCAATCAGAAAAATAACGCTTAGAATAATAGGCATGACCTGTGCCGCGTGCTCTGCGCGGGTTGAAAGATCAGTAGGTAAAATAGAGGGCGTAGAGAGCTGTAGCGTAAATTTAACTACCGAACGTATGACGGTCGAGTTTGATCCAGTAAAAACAGATTTGGACACTATCAAAAAAACGATTGAAAAAATCGGATATAGCTGGGCGGAAATTAAAAGCGACAGCGTTGATGAGGATAAACTACGTAGAGAGAAAGCGGTCAGAGTTTTATGGATCAAGTTTATCGTATCGGCTGTGTTTGTCCTGCCTTTGTTATATGTTGCTATGGGACATATGTTACCGTTTGGTTTGCATTTACCATTACCGGAAATACTTCAGCCTATGGCTTATCCGCTTAATTTTGCGTTGATACAAATTGTGCTAACTATTCCCATTATCATTATGGGGTACCGGTTTTATGTGGTAGGCTTCCGTGCGATATGGCACCGTGCCCCAAATATGGATAGCCTTATTGCTATTGGGACATCGGTAGCAGTGTTGTATAGTCTATATGCAATATATCAAATTATACAAGGCCATTTTGCGTTTGCAGAGCATCTATACTTTGAAACTGCAGGGGTAATTATAACGCTGGTTTTACTTGGGAAATCCCTTGAAGCGGTTTCAAAGGGACGCACCAGTGGGGCGATTAAAAATCTTATGGGACTTGCGCCCAAAACGGCAACAATCCTTGTAGAGGACAAGGAACGGAATATACCCCTTGAAGATGTAAAGATTGGCGATATAATTATCGTTAAGCCAGGAGGCAAAATTCCTGTTGACGGTACAGTTGTATCAGGCAACACGACTATTGATGAAAGTGCACTAACTGGAGAGAGCATGCCTGTTGATAAAAAAGTGGGCGATAACGTATTTGCTGCAACGATAAACACAACAGGTTCAATCCAATTTCGCGCAGACAAAATCGGCGCAGACACCGCATTGGCACAGATTATCAAGTTAGTTGAGGATGCACAGAACTCTAAAGCCCCTATTGCACAACTAGCAGATATTGTGAGCAGCTACTTTGTACCGGTTGTGTTGGGTATTGCAACATTTAGTGGACTTGCATGGTTTGCTGTAACAGGCGATGTAGAGTTTGCGTTGACTATATTGATCTCAGTGCTGGTTATTGCCTGTCCCTGTGCCTTGGGACTTGCTACGCCAACAGCAATTATGGTTGGTACAGGAAAGGGGGCAGAAAACGGTATCTTGATTAAAAATGGGGAAGCACTTGAGGCTTTGCACAAAATCGATACCATTGTATTTGATAAGACCGGCACAATAACTGAAGGCAAACCAGAAGTGATAACGGTTGAGGGAGATGTGTTACAGCTTGCGGCATCATTAGAGAGATATTCCGAACATCCTATCGCAAGGGCAATTTGTAATTATTATAAAGGTGAGTATTTGGAAGTCAAGGATTTTAAGGCAGTAGTTGGGCAGGGCGTTGAGGGCATAATTGACGGTAAGAAAATTGAGATTGGACGCGGTATTGTTGTTTTAGTTGACGGCGAATATGTTGGGCGTGTTGTCATTTCTGATAAGCCAAAAACAAGCAGTTACACAGCTCTAAAAAAACTAAGAGACAGGGGCATTGAAACCGTAATGATTACGGGCGATAATAGAGAAACTGCAGAGGCCATTGCAAAACAAGTAGGCATTGAACGGGTGTTTGCAGAAGTGATGCCGCGAGATAAGGCAAATGAAGTTAAGAAACTGCAAAATGAGGGCCGTAAAGTCGCTATGGTTGGTGATGGTATTAACGATGCACCTGCGCTTGCACAAGCGGATATTGGGATTGCCATCGGAAGCGGCACCGATGTTGCTATTGAAAGTGCAACTATTGTCCTAATGAAAAGTGATTTAATGGCAGTACCTATGGCAATAAATCTAAGTCACGCTACTATTCGCAACATCAAGCAAAATTTATTTTGGGCGTTTGGGTATAATATTGTAGGAATACCCGTTGCCGCAGGGATATTGTATATATTTGGTGGTCCGCTGTTGACTCCAGTTTTTGCGGCGGCCGCTATGAGTTTATCATCGGTATCGGTAGTAGCAAATGCACTTAGGTTGAAAGGAACAAGGCTATGATGGAAACAATTAAACTAACCGTTGAAGGAATGTCGTGTAAACATTGTGTTCATACGGTTACATCAGCCCTATCGAAATTGGAGGGTGTGATTAATGTCAAAGTCGATTTGGCAACAAAAACTATAAGCTTAAACTTTAATTCCGATTTAATTTCTCTGACCGAACTTAAGAAAACAATTACAGACGAAGGTTATAGAGTAGTATAAAGAGAACCAAACCCAAAACGTATACACCACATGATCAAATCAGAATTTAAAACACAAACGTTGCCGATATAACAGTTAATAAAATCAGTAAAAAACTAATTCAATACTTAACCAATATTTTTGGGATATTTAGCGTGACAGTGCTATCCAGAGGTGGTCTGATATGGGCCGGGGCAGTTCTTCTGCGGAATCATCACTTTTTATGAGGAGACGCTTATTGGGGTTTGGCAGAAATTCGCCGATGATACCAGCGGAGATATGTTGGGTTGCGAGGCTTTGTATGATTTTTGTCGCCGTTTGAGACTCTGTTGCGATAAGCAAAGCACCAGAGCTGATGAGCATGAGAGGGTTGATTTCGTAGTAACGGCAAATTTTTGCGGTTTCGGGTTCAATGGTTATTTTTTCTTCAAAAATTTGTACACCTAAACCAGCGGCATCTGCCATTTCATGTACACCATTTAGGATGCCGCCTTCTGTTGGATCATGCATCGCATGAACGCCGCCTGTGCGGTATGCAGTTAGGGCATCTTTGACAATGCTGATTTGCTTGTAGAAGCGTTTGGCGTTATCGAGCAGAGATTGGCTGAGGACTTTTTGGAGTTGTTGTTCACGGTCTGTGGCGAGGATAGCTGTGCCCTCGATACCGGCACTTTTGGTCAGGATGAGTTTGTCGCCTGCTTTTGCTCCTGCGGCTGTCACGTATTTGCCTTTCTCGGTTAGGCCCATGATATAGCCCACAACGATGGGATTTGTTAGTCCTTGGGTAACTTCGCAGTGACCCCCAACGATGGCTATACCTAGTTCTTCTGCGGCGTGGTGCATCTGTGTGCTGATGCTTTCGATGATTTTGCTGTCAGTGTTTGGTGGGAGCAAGATACAGCTAAAGAAAAATGCGGGTTCAACACCAAAGGTTGCGATATCATTGGCATTGACGTTGATGGCTTCCCAGCCAATGCGTTCCACTGCACCTGTAATAGGATCAGCCGATACAATGGCGTCTTGGGCACCCATATCCAACACTGCCCCATCAACACCTATGGCGGGTCCCAGTTTTACGTCACATCTTTTGGCACCTAGGTTTTTAAAAACCACGTTCTTTAGGATGTCGTGAGGGATTTTTCCAGGTTGAAGTTTCATGGGTATATCTCTGTTAAAGGTAGTTTTTAAGTTGTGGGAAAACCCGTTGAACGGCATGCATGACTGGAACTGCAATCAGCAAACCTACCAACATCTGGGCAATATTTATCGGTATTTCGGCGAGTGCATAGATTTCTAACCCCGGAATGAGAATTGCAAGCAGATTTTCATACATAAAATAGCCTAAAACCATCACTGACCCACCCATCACCACTGAAGTGACGGCACACAAAGTTGTGTTTTGGATGTAGGTTTTCAGTTTGATGTTTAATAATCCAACGACTGCACCTTCGGCGCCTTTTATTACCAATGTTCCTGGAGCAAAGTGTGCAAACCCCAAATAAACATCTGAGAGAGCAGCGCCCATTCCTCCAGCAAATGCACCAACAAAGGGACCGAAAAGCAGAGCCGCAACATAGAGGGCAGTTTCACCTAAGTTAAAGTATCCTGATGTGGCAGGAATAGGTATGGGTGGGATTTGTGAAATTATTATGAATATGATTGCAGTAAAAATTGTGGTTACAGCAATTATAGCAGGGCTTCGGGGGATTATTTTTGTGTCCATTGAGGCCTTCTCAAGTATAACAGGGTTATCAGTATTTTGATAGCATAATCAGAACTATACTAATAAACAGTTTTAAATCCAAAAAACATCACAACACACCCAAACAGGCTAAAACCCGCCATACCCGCTCAAGCTCCAAGAGGGCTACTAATTACGTCTTGCAAAAAGTAAGTTTTGTTAACAATCTTTGCAACGAAAAGCCTACCTTTTAGAAACATTTATCTTTGACTTAACCCTAACTTGTTTGGTGCTATGCACGGACATTTTGGGCGTTAAACTTTAGCAAATCGCCCGTGGTCCAATGCATGTCTTATGATCAAACAAACTAACGTTATAAAACGGAAAACTTTTGTTGCCAGAGAAGACCTACTAAACCGTTTAAGCGAAATTGCTAAAGCTAATGGTTACAGCGTGTTTGAGCTGGTTAACGAGATTTTCCAGTTAGAAATAGAGTCTAATGGCATAAATTTAAGCTTAAAAAAAATGGCGAGCGAACACAGACAACTAGAGACAGCTCGGCAAGCAGGTTTTATGCTTGGATTAGAGAATGTTTGGTATGACATGGCGGATTTAGCCTACGGCAAAGATAAGCATTTGGCTCAAAAAAGCTGGTTTGATGCTGGAGTCTGGTTCGCCTCCCGTTACACTTCTAATGACCAATCAAGGGCTTCGCTGAGTATGTTTAAAGGTGACTTGTCGGCTTTTATTTGGAATGCCCCTGAACTGTATTTCGAGCAAACGGATAATCAGGTTTTGATTAGGGTTACCAGCCCCCGGTTTACAGAGGCCTACACGTTTCTGTTTACTTCATTTCTATTGGGTGCAATGCAGAGGCTAGGTTACAAACCGACAGTTCAAGAGGTTACACGGGGAGTTATCCGTTTAGGTTGTGTGAAGGAGGCAGAATATGGTTCAACGTAGAGAAAAAAAATTGGTTTACGTTAATCCCGACTTGCTTGAAGAAGCCGCTAAAGCATCCCAAAGTCGAGGAGAAACAGTAACCAAATTTCTTGAAGAAGCGCTGGCGCAAGCGGTGAAGGTTACAGCAGTGGGTTATGATTTGGAGCAGTCCGGCGAGTTCTTTGAGGTTATGCAGGCTCAAAGAATTCTGGGAGGCACATTTGTTCCTTTGGCGGTCTTGGAATACTTAACTGAACTTGCTTGCAGGGAAAGTAAAGAGCAACTAGGGGCAGTGTGGTTTGAAAGCGGAAAGTGGCATGGCAAATACTTAAAGGAAAGATTTAGCGACTCCACTAGAGCATTAGAGAGGTTTCTTTGGGCAAGTCGATGGGACTTAAGCGAGGTTCAAATAAAACGCTCAGATAAAGACATACGAATCAGATGCGTCTCCACAGTGCTTACTGAGGAGGCAACCGATCATCTTGCGCAATTCGTCAGGGGAATCATGGAGGGCATTGGTTATCATACAATCAAAAGCGAAGTCCTAAAAGGCATGATAGTTCAGGATTTCAAACAATAACTTTTGCTGTAGCCCTTATCAGCATAACAAACGGTATGCACCATATCTTTGGCGGGGGTAAGAGATTTTTAATTGATTGTGCCACCGTCTTATCGGACTATTTGCATATGTCCTTGTCATGGTTGCTTATCACTTAGTAAAGGTTTTTGAATGTTTTAAAAATGGATTTTTTTAACTATGTTATGATGCAGTATTTTTTGTTGGGGTTTGCTTCTTTTGATTACGAAAAGCATAGCTGTGCTGTTAGGCAAATCCACTCAGATCACATAAAACAACAAAATTTTTAGATATGTTCTGTTAGTCGTCATTTTTTAGGTGAATATAGGTGAATACGTTTATTATTGGGATTGCATTGGAATTGTGCAGGAAGAAAAGAACATGAAGGTCTTCAAAGTAACTGGTGAAATCAACAAGCCTAGGCTCTCGACTCCTTTCGTTAGAGAACTCTTAGCTGACAAAAGTGAACATGCCGTTGAGAAAGTTTATGCTGAAATAGGCAGTCGTCACCGCGTGAAACGTATGCATATAAAAATCACTGGTGCCAAAGAAATCTCTGCAGAAGATATCGAGAATCCGATCTTGAAGAAATTAGTCACTGGAGAATAAGAAATTGAGTCAAAGAGCCCCAGCTGAAGAAGAACTGCGTAAACTCAGCATGGAGATGCGTTATTTAGAGCAGACTGCAGAAGCGCTCCAGCAACGCATAAGTATGGTTAACACAGCTATAGCTGATTTAACCTATGCCAACGAAACCCTAGATAGCATGGAAAAAGAACAGGAAAATGCTGAGATGCTGGTTCCCATCGGCGGTAGCTCTTATGTGAAAGTTAAACTTGCAGACCCCAACAAAGTCATTGTAGGCTTAGGCTCAGGCGTTTCTGTCGAAAAAACGCTATCTGATGCAAAAGTGGTTCTTAAAGAACGCCTCGATGAACTCGAGAAAGCCATGAATTCTGCTCAGCAACAGTTCAGTCAAGTTGCCGAACGCATAAACACCGGCAGAAGCAGGCTTGAATCGATGCTTGCAAGCGCCAAATAATGCCAGACTAGAGCGGAAAATAATGTTTGAGAAGCTCAAGTCCGGATTTAAAGGCTTAGTAAGCAAAGTAACCACGACTGAGCTTAAAACTGAAAGTTTAACCCCTATCATATCAGATTTTAAAATGAACCTCGCAGAGAACGATGTAGCTTTTCCAGTCGCAGATAAAATCTGCGATGATCTAGTTGAGAGACTTGATGGCGTTCAGGTTAAACGGATGGAAGACCGTAAAAAAATCGTCGACGAAAACCTCCGCCAAGTTCTCTTAGAAGTCATGCTAACCAATCAAAGAATCGATTTGCTACAAAAAGCAGAAGAGAAACGCAGAAAAAAAGAGCCGCTAACACTTATGTTTGTGGGCATCAATGGTACAGGCAAAACCACCACGATCGCCAAAGTTGCTCGGTTCTTCCAAGATAAGGGATACTCAGTAGTGCTGGCGGGTGCAGACACATATCGGGCAGGCTCGATCGAGCAACTTGAGGAACATGGTAAACGGCTGGGCATTCGTGTGATTAAGAGTACCTATGGTGGTGACCCTGCAGCAATTGCTTACGATACAGTCAATCATGCTAGAGCACATGGAATCAATATGGTTTTAATCGACACTGCCGGTAGAATGCAAAATAACCAGAACCTTATGAATGAACTCATTAAGATCAAACGCGTCGTACAACCAGATTTAACGGTTTTCACAGTGGACTCACTTATTGGTAATGATGCAGTGTTACAGGCAGAAGAATTCAACAAAGCTGTAGGCATCGACGCAAACATCCTCACAAAGGTGGATGCGGATGTAAAAGGTGGAGCCGCTTTGAGTGTAACCTATGTGACACAAAAACCAATTCTTTTCATAGGCGTAGGACAGACCTACAAAGACTTAGAACTGTTTAACCCCGATAAATTCGTCAATATGGTACTTGGCTGACACCGGACTAAAGCAGGGATATAAAACTTTTTAGGCTTCTTCTACTTCAGTGAGCTGGAAACAGATTTTACCGGGGTAATTCCAGTATGCTTTGATAAAGTCCTCCATGCGTTGTTCGACATCTAGAGTTTCAAAAAAACTCATAAAATCTGTTGCTACACCATCGAGGTTTTTTGAAGTATAAACTTGGAAGTTAAAGAGATATTCGTGGTTGATCTCAAGTTCAGCCAAGTTAATGGAATTGAGGACTTCAACTGGAAAAATCAAACCGGTTACAACATCCAAAACGACGAGTTTTCGGGGATGCTCACTTTTGATTTTAACAATGATTAATCTTTTGTCGGTTATTCGAAAGTTCCATTCAACTTCTTGATTCAAAGTCGCGGACAAATAAACACACTCCTAAAACTAGAAGCAAATGTGACTATTTTACTGTTACCTGTTGTCTATACGGACTAAAACAGCGCGCGGTTGCTTAAATTTGCCGTGGGAAGGGTTTAGCTGGTGGCGGTGGTTGGGGATAATTTTAAAATGCCTATCAGAGATGTTATAGGGGAATCCAGTGATGGCAAACCTCAAAGCGGCCTTGGCGGCTCATTATCCCATAATTGGAATCTTGCTGGGTAGCCTGCTGATTACGTCATATATGGGTACCTATACAAATTGGGATGCCCAATTGGAATACGAAGCCGCCACAAGTGTGCTCACGCATGGTTTTCCCTATCTCTCAACAGGTCTTATGATTAATCAGCCGCCTCTGGGTTTTTACATCGCGGCCCTGTTTTTTGGAGCATCAAGTTTATCCTATCTCAATGGTGTATGGCTGGCTACAGCATTTGGGCTTGGCAGTGTCTTTCTTCTATACGTGCTTGGCAACGTGATGTATGGTAGAAGAACAGGGCTTGTCGCAGCAGCACTCTTTGGTATGGTTCCCTGGCATACCTACCTGACGCGGATCTTTCTGATAGACAATCAATACCTCTTTTTGGGGTTACTCTTTTTAATCATGGGTATCCTAGCGGTTAAGCGTAATTCTCAAAAGCTTGTGTTTGGGGCAGGGATCGTTTTTGCAACAGCACTTCTAACAAAGCTCTATGCAGTTTTCATGCTCATACCCATGCTGTTGATAATATATCTGCATCGAAAAGAAACGGACTTTAAACTTGATGTCAAGAATACCTTGCTGTTTGTTTTACCCTCGTTGGTTCTGCAGGCGGTTTGGTTTGGCGGTTTTGCAAATCAGAACTTCCTTGGTGTTTACTTCAATAGCGACTTTACGCATCCTGAGCTTGTGGCTGAACCTGTGCTTGCGTTTTTGCCCATTATCTTTGTCAACAGTGCGGGGTGGTTTCTTTTTCTTGGAGGGTTTTTTTCTTTAGCATTTGCAGTTGTCTACAGAAAGAGGCTGAGGGAATTTTTACGATTGGACGCTGTTTGTCTTGGAACCATAGGGGTAATCATGGTGCTGGATATGTTTTTAGTGTTAGGTTTGCACTTAACAGTGCCCTATATCAGTGCTTTTAAGTACAATTATTCTGCATTGCCATTCTTTTGTTTGCTTGCCGCATCGTTAATAGACAAAAGTGGCAGGTTAATTGCTTACATGGACCACAAAAAGGATCGTCTAATCGTGATGGTGCTTGGCGCTATTGGATTGGTTATGTTATTTGCTTCTCTGATTGAGAGTGTGTTGTTTTTAAATTATTGGTGGGGGTTTGTATCTTTTGGTGTGGATAGCGTCACTTACTATGGTCTTAATGTGTTTTCTGAGGCCATGGAGCGCAATCTATTGGTGGTGCTTCATTTTGGAGTGTTAATTTTAGTGGCATTATGTATGGTTTTACCGTCTTTGATTGTTGGCTTAAGGAGATTTGCTATGTGGTTAAGAGTTGTGCTGTCAAGTTAAATCAAATCAAACAGGACGCAATCAGTAGATTAGTTTGTTAGGTGTAATGTGTGAATGATTGTGTTTATTAGGATTGGCTGTGTTGGTCTATGAATCGTAGTTGAAGATAGTATGAGTATTACCCAAAAAATTGCCCGCAACGATTACATAAAGTCTGCAGTAGTTATTGGTATAGTCTTTCTTATAGTCGGCATCTTCTATTTTGGGATGTGTTTTGCCCTAAACGTTGATGTCCCGGTGCGGGTGGTTGAAAGCGGCAGTATGTGTGTAACCTATGGTGGTTCCTGCGACGGTTGGAACCATGTCTTTGAGTCTACCCTGCATGTTGGCGATATAATCATCATTCAAGGGGTGGATGGCAAAGACATAAATGCCAATTATCCTAACAGCGACGTCATTGTGTACCAAAACCCGACTAACCCCACATCTACACCCATTGTTCACAGGGTAGTCGAAAGCTATGAAGTTGACGGCAAACTTTACTTCCAAACCAAAGGGGACGGGAACCCAACCATGAAATGGCCAAACCCGGTATCAAAAGAGGAGTATGATTCTAACTGTATATGGCGTACAGGTGAGGGAGTATCTGAGGATCAAGTAATTGGCAGAGTAGTTATGCGTATTCCATGGTTTGGACACATTACACTGTTTCTGCGAAGTAATCCATGGAGTCTACCAGTGATTATTGCGCTTATTCTTGGGATTGTAGTTTTAGAATTCATCTTACCCATAATAAAAAAGAAACCACAGGAGCCGGAAACCAAAATTGAACCTTCTGGCGACTTAACATATATATAAACATAAAACCATCAGGACCACAGGTATTGGACAAATAAATAATATATTAAAGAATATTTGTGTACCAGCAAAGGCTTATTCAGATGGGTTGGGCTTGTACCTTGAGAGGATGCCCTTAGTGATTTTTGGCGGCCGGGGTTTCCAAGCGGTTAAACGCGTTTGAAGTTCTTTGTCTGTAAGTTCGACGTTTAGGGTACGGTTGGGTATGTCGATGGTTATGGTATCGCCATTTTGGATAACTGCAATGGGTCCGCCTTCGAAGGCTTCGGGTGTTACGTGTCCGATGCTACCCCCTCTGGTCGCGCCGCTAAATCGTCCGTCTGTGATAAGTGCGACTGATTCAGCGAGTCCCATGCCAGCTATGGTTGCGGTTGGAATGAGCATTTCGGGCATACCGGGTCCGCCTCTTGGTCCTTCATATCTGATGATTACAACATCTCCAGGAACCACTTGGTTGGCACAGATAGCGGTTATGGCTTGTTTTTCGGATTCATAGATTTTTGCTGGTCCTGTGTGTTTTTGCATTTGAGGCGCAACGCCTGCTGTTTTGATGACTGCTCCTCTGGGTGCGAGGTTACCGGTTAAGATGGCTATGCCGCCTTCTTTGTGCACTGGATCTGAGAGCGGTCGAATGACTAGAGGGTCAAGTACTTCTGCGTCTTGGATGTTTTCACCGATTGTTCTGCCACTGACCGTTGGTAGCCCTAAGTGGAGCAGGCCTTTGAGCTCGTTCATGACTGCTGGGACGCCGCCTGCGGCATCTAAATCTTCTAATGCATAGATACCACTGGGGATCATACTGCAGAGATGGGGTACTTTTCGACCGATTTCATCAAACACTGACAGCGGCAAGGTTAAACCGGCTTCTTTAGCTATAGCTGGCAAGTGTAGAGTGGTATTGGTTGATCCGCCCAAGGCCATATCTACAGAAATGGCGTTTTCAAAGGCGGCTTTAGTTAAAATTTCGGAGGGTTTGATGTCGTTTTTGATAAGGGTAACTATTTGGTGGCCTGATTGTTTGGCTAAACGTAGTTTAAAGGCGGTTGTCGCCAGTGAGGTGCCGCAGTAGGGTAGCGACATCCCCAGAGCTTCAGCCATACATGCCATAGTGTTGGCGGTGAACATGCCACTACAACTGCCACACCCGGGGCACGCAGAATTTTCTAGCCGAGTGAGCTCTTGTTCAGTCATTTTGCCTGCGGTAACTTGCCCCAATGCTTCTGGTACCGAACTGTAGCTGACTTTTCTGCCATTCAATCTACCAGCCGCCATTGGCCCGCCTGTAACCATGATGGAGGGGATGTCTATGCGCGCGGCTGCCATGAGCATACCGGGGGTGACTTTGTCACAGTTAGAAATCATAACAAGTCCGTCTAGGCGGTGGGCTTGGAGCATAATTTCCAGCGAGTCTGCGATGATTTCTCGTGATGGAAGCGAGTAACGCATACCTTCATGCCCCATAGCAATACCATCACAGACTGCAATAGTATTGAATTCGAATGGTTGTCCACCAGCTGAGAGGATGCCCTCTTTTACGGCTTCACCTAAGGTGCGAAGGTGAATATGTCCAGGAACAATGCTTGTGTAGCTATTGGCTATTCCGATGAATGGTTTTGTCATGTCATCGTCTGTTAAACCCAAGGATTTAAGTAGGGCACGGTGGGGTGCTTTTTGGTTTCCCTTTTTGATTTCATCGCTTCTCAACATAATGACCTTCAAGATGTAGTGAGAACTATTTGTTTGGGCGGCTGTTAAGTTTTTTGCACCCCAAAATGCCTTCTATAGACAACAAGAGAAGGTAGTCAACTGGAGTTTTCATCGACATGTGTATGATATGTCTGGGCTTTTAGGGTTTATTGTAGAAAATTTTTGTTGACGGTTAGTTTATTTGGAACCAATTGGAAACCATCAGAGAACCATCTCGGGGGTCAGATGAAAAGATGGAGCGAAAAGGTGAAAAGCCACAACGAGGATACTCAAGACATAGGTGACTCAGAATGAGTGAACAAGCAAACATGGCAACAATTCAGTTAAACGGTGATAAACAAAATTTTATCATAGACAAAAAAGATTTCAAAACCGGAAGTCGAGGATATTATGGAACAGGCAAAATGGTGGCCGGCGGCAAAAAATATCAGATAAGCATTCAAGTTGTCGAAATTGGATCCAAACCAAAAGAAGAAAAAAAATAAATTATTATCCTTTAATTTTTTGTTCTACGGCATGATTGTTGCTGTTACTATAATGATTTCTTTGAGCGGTTTGTCGTTCCGATCTGTTTTTGCTTGGGCGATTTTATCCACGACATCCATACCAGCTATGACTTTGCCGAATTGGGGATGCTTGTCATCTAGGTAGCTATTATTTTCTATGTTGATAAAGAATTGACTACTTCCTGTGTCTGGACCGGCGTTTGCCATAGCGATTGTACCACGGATATTGCGGTTTTTGCGGGTGAATTCATCTTTAATTTCAGGGATGGAAGGGTCGCCATATCCGGTTCCTGTGGGATCACCACCTTGAATCATAAAACCGGCGATAACCCGGTGAAATATAGTTCCATTAAAAGTTCCGGTTAATACGAGATTTTTGAAATTACCGGTGGTTATTGGCATGTCGTTTCGTAGCTGAATCGTTATGTCGCCCATATTGGTATTGAGAAGGACGTTTACACCGTTTACATACTCATCAGATATAGAGGAGCTTATTTTTTGATCGGTCATAAGTACCAAAACAACTCAAGGGAACAATGGCTATTATGCCTATTGCAAAACGACTTATCGGATGATCAAAATGGGGTCAAATAAAGAAAAGGCGGTTACCTGCCACTACGGTAAAACGGTAGCACGCAGGATTACTACAGGATCAATTGGAATACTCTCTTCACCGCTCATGATGGAAGGGTCTGAAGTTACAGGTGCGTTAGCTATCATGTCAACCACATCTTGACCGTCAATTACAGTACCAAACACTGTATATTTTGAGTCAAAGCCACTGGTTCGTTGCCCATTGTCTACCAAGTTTATGAAGAATTCACTTGATGCCGAATTCACACCATGGTTTGCCATAGCTATGGTGTATTTGGTGTTACGGTTATTAGTACCGATTTCGTCCCTTATTTCTGGAAGATCTCCACCCATTATACCCTTTCCACCTTGAATCACAAAGCCAGCTACTGTCCTGTAGAATGAGGTGTTGTCGTATTCGCCTGCATTGACGAGGTCTATAAAGTTAGTTGAGGTAATGGGTTTGTCTACTCTAAGGTCGATGGTTATGTTGCCTGCAGTGGTTTCCAGCACGACTTTAGTCGGCTCTATCGGGTCTGGCGTGGGACCTAAATCTACTGTGTCTGAACGGTTACCCAGTATCCCTGACGCAGCTAGAGCTCCAAAAATCACAACAACTGCCACTATTGCGGCTATTGCAATCCATGTCATGCGGTTAGATTTTTGTTTCTGCTGTGCTGGCGTTAAGCGTCTCTTAGGTTTCTGTTTTTTGGGAGCCATATTTGTGTAGATAACAAATGTTTATATAAAAATTCCTCTTGGAAACATAACAATGAACCCCAAACACACAAAACAACACGTGTTCGCTTTTGCTTTGCGATGCAGACAACTGACCTACACGGGAAATGGATGTAGAGCCAGTTGTGGTTGTCTTGCCCCTGTTGCAAAGGCTTTTTAGCGTCTGCTTCGTAGAGGTTAGTAAGTAACTGAGCCCTGAGGCGCGGTTTTTAGTTTTTGCAGATTAGCAGGTGTTTTTATGATTGAGGTTGAAGGTTTAGAAATACATGCGGAATGCATCCCAAAGCAACAACTCATTGAAGCATGGAAAAAACTCAGCGATAATCCGTTTCCAAAGATCAAGATGTTCCAGTTAAGCGATGGGGATTTTAATCATGTTCTGCAACATCGACGTTGTTTAGAGGATGATCTGGGGGAAATCAGAGAGTGGGGCAGAGTACTTCCTATCGAGAGTACTGATGCCTGTGTTTTTAACGACGAAGAAGATAGCACTGACTGTACCGATTATATTATACTGGTTCGTCAAAATCCCTATCACAGTCTTGAAGAAATCATCCTGCATGAACTGGGACATATAGCAAGAGGCGACCTCTAAGTGGGAGAACAAACACTGGTGTCTTTGAACAGACGTAGACCATCAAGATGGGGTAAATCGGCAAAATATAACATAAAGTAGGTCACGCCTAAATCGATGTATGTCTGAAAACTCTGCATACAGTCCTTAGCGGTACCCATTAAGGTGTATTGTTTGAATTCTTCAATTGTAGTGTTCGCAGATTTGTATTTGGCGATTTTTTCCTCAAGTTCCTGTTGGTTGGCCGCGATCAATATCTGTCCACTGGGCCAGCAAGATCGCTCTATTTGATGGAAATCTCTGCCGATGAGTTCACAGTTTTGTTTTAGAATAGATAATTTATGTTTGTACAGTTCTATGGAGGGAAGAAAGCCCCAGTCGAAGCGGTCAGCATATTTAGCGGTGACCTTTAGGGTGTGTTTTTCTCCGCTACCACCCACAGTGATGGGTGGATGGGGTTTCTGTTTGGGTTTGGGCTCGCATTGGGCATCTTTTAAGGTGTAGTATTTTCCTTGGTAATTGGCTTTTGGGCATATCCAGAGCCGTTGGGTAACTTCTATAGCCTCTGCCAGATGAGCTATTCTCACTTTGGGTAAAGGGAAGCTAAAGCCATATGCCTTATGCTCAGTCTCTTGTACACCTGCGCCGATACCAAATTCCAATCGGCCATCGGAGATAACATCGAGAGTTGCCGCGGCTTTGGCCAGTAATGCGGGGTTACGGTGTGCATTGCAACTTACCATTATGCCGAGACGGATTCTGCTGGTGATTGCGGCAAGCGCGGACAGCGTGGTCCAGCATTCAAGAATCGGCGTATTGGCGTACATGAGATGGTCATCGAGCCATACCGAGTCGTAACCGAGGCGTTCGCATTCTAAAACTATGGTTTTAAGCTGACTGAAGTATTGGGTTGAGGTTTGGGTTTGGAGTGCATAGAAAGGCAGAAAGACGCCATATTTGAGGTTAGTCACGTTTGTCAGCCTGCTACATAGCATTATGGGTGTCTGCCGTATTAGGTTTTAGCGTTATCCAGATGCCGATAACCTCAACGATACATAGAATCATGTAGTATAGCCAGATAAGTAATTATAGTTTAGAAAACTATTTTGATCAATCTTGTTAATCGTGAACATAGATGCCGACACCCACAAAAGTTCCGTCTATATTCGACTTGATGAATGAAGAGGAAGCAGTAAACGAAGGAGAAGAACGACAAAAACGTCGTAAAGAACTCATAGAACCCACAGGCGTCAAAGAACTCTTCAAAGAGGGTAAAATCAGCATCAATAAATTTACCTGTGTGGGGGGGCAATGCAAGCTTTGTATCAAAGTCTGCCCAACTAATGCACTCTACTGGGGCACAGGTGAAATCGGTATAATCGAGGATCTTTGTGTGTACTGTGGCGCCTGCGTCACCATCTGTATGGTAGATAACTGCATCAAAATCGAGCGCACTCGCGAAAATGGTACAGTTGAAAAATTTAGCAAATTATCTGACGTTGTTAAACTACAGGAAAAGAAAAACGCAGAAAAACGATGGGACCGAGTGAAAACCAACGCAATCATGCTACGCCATACCTACAAAGAAAAAGATGAAAATAAGCAACGAGAGCATAAACGTCAAAGACTCCTGAGCTACAAAATCTAACCGCCCAGTGAAGAGTTGATTCTACCCAACCCTTAATACAGATACATACAAGTATACAACTTAGTCTCATATCAGCTACCCATTGTAAACCCATCTGTTGTGCGTATGATTGTTTCTAAAGCGTAGATTTTTTGTTAAGGCCCAAAACATTTCTTGAATTTAAATATTGGCAACTATCAAGTCTGAACAATCGGTTGTGTTAAGTTAGTATTTTCTGCAGGAGTGCTACAGAAAGGCAGTTCTCTATGTAAACAGTATAAAAATAGAAAATCGGACAGGAAAACACACATAAGCAGAAACAGTGTTTCTAAAAACTAGAGGAAGATAAATCATGACTAAATCCTACAGCATAGTTGCACTCAAAGGTGATGGCATCGGACCTGAAGTCACCGAAGCCACCATTAGAGTATTGGAAGCAGTTGAGAAAAAATCAGGTTTTAAACTAAACATACTCTACGGCGAAGCAGGAGCTCACTGTATCCCCGAACACGGCACAAATCTACCCAAAGAAACCATAGAGCTCATCAAGCAGAGCAACGCATGCCTAAAAGGACCCATGACTACTCCCGAAGAAGCAGGCGCACCCGTCAGCGTCGCAGTTACACTTCGACGGATGTTTGGGTTGTACGCAAATGTGCGTCCATGCCGTACTTTTCCAAATGTTGAATCGCTCAAACCCAACATCGATCTTGTTGTCGTCAGAGAAAACACCGAAGGTCTCTACTCAGGTGTAGAATCGCTCTTGGCACCAGGTGTAGGCATAGCGCTTCGAATTATCACAAAAGAAGCATCCTTTAAAGTGGCAGATTTCGCCTTCAAACTGGCTATGCAACGTCGCAAGCATCTGACCTACATACACAAAGGCAACATTTTGCGCATAACCGACGGCATCTTTAAAGATGCAGTCAAAGAAGCACAGAAAAACTATCCTGAAGTTGAAGTCGATGACCTCCATATCGATGCTGCCACCATGCAACTAATCAAACAACCTGAAAAATATGATGTTATGGTCACCACTAACCTCTTTGGTGATATCTTATCTGATGAGGCAGCACAAGTCACCGGTAGCCTAGGACTAGCCGCAGGAGCAAACATCGGTGTAACCTATGGCATGTTCGAACCGGTCCATGGCTCAGCACCCAAATACACAGGCATGAACCGGGTAAATCCCATAGCCACCATCATGGCCGGAGCGATGATGCTAGATTGGCTAGGTGAGAGCGCCGCAGCTAAAAAAATCGAGGAAGCCATCATAGCTGTGCTCAAAGAAGGCAAAGTTAGAACCCACGATTTAGGCGGAGAAGCCAAAGGCACAGAAATAACTGATGCTATTATTGCAAAAATTTAAACATTAACCTTTTTTATTTTTTTGTCTGTTTACAAGTCGCCCTGTTCGCATTTTAATATGTCGCTGTATTTTTGATGTATTGTTTTCCTCTGCCAGTGAGTTTATAGCGGCCTGTTTTCTCTGTCAAGTAACCCTCATTGAGCAGAGGCGCTATGAGTTCAACAAAATTTGCCTCAAAATTTACGTCTATACCAGCCATGAATTCGGTGAACACAGCGGGTATGTAGTTGGGTCGAAAAGTCTTTTCCAATGAAGCCACAATCTCACTCTTAGTACGCAACTTGTCGTTATGTATGGTGTGCATTATCCAGTGTTGGAAGATGTTGGTGCGACGTTGGGTAATCTGTTTTTCGAAGGGAAGTTTGAACTTAGAGAACTCTGGCGCGGAGCCTTGCAGACTTCGGACAGTTTCACGAATTAAACCGGCACCGTCAATGCTTATGCGAACAGCAATGATGGCTCCAACGATTGCATCAACCCAGTATATGCCAAAAAGGGAGAAGACAGCCCCGACTATTACTGCAACAGCGGAGTAAATGGCGTTTTTTGAGTCGATTGATTGGGAGATTAATGCAAAATTTTGGCTCCTTTTGCCCACAACCCGTTGGTAGAAGGAGAGTATAAACATGGAAAGCAGAACTATTAGTTCAACTGCGATAACGACATATGGCATGGTCATAGGCAGAAAGGTACCGGCTAAATTAGCGAGGATAGAAGAAATCGAGTTGTAAAACAGGAGTGCAACTGTGAGAAACATTAAACTGATGATAGTTAAAGTTCCTATGACTTCTTTTTTGAATTTTATGCCTGCCCAAACAATCGCTGAAGCCGCTGTATCAACTATTGTGTCTGCGCCGTCTGCGATTAAACCGACGCTACCACTAATCAAACCAGCCGCCATCTTGAGAATGGCCACAGGGACATAACTCACAGTGGTATTTCTTGCGGCGGCAGAAGGACTAAGGAGTTGAGTTTCGAGTTTGTGGGCACTCTTCTCAAGTGTTTTAGTGGTTTGTTCCGCTTCCACCTGGCCTATATCAGTCAACTCGTACTTTGCTTGGGCACCAAGCCTTATCCAGTCTCTACAGACCAAATCCTTACATGCCGTCACTGCACTCAACTGTTTGTCGCCTCTTATGCGGCGCCTTTTCTGGATGCGGGTGTTAAAATTGATGGTCTGTAAGGCAGTTTTTTCTTTAAGTTGCTCTATGGTTTGAGGGCCATCCTTGTAGAGAATCAACAGTATAAAATTAGATAGGTCACCGTTGATTCTGCGCCTCTTCCTCTGTACCATACAGGCCATATGCAGTGTTAACGTTAACTTTAAGTTTGCCCAAATTGAAAAACTAAGCCGCATAGTTACTGAACAGAAATATAGGTGTTTGAGTCCACATGCACCTCAACTGTACCAGCCTTTGCCTCCTTCACACGAGCATTAACCAACAAAAGATGCACACTTTCACGAAAGAGTTTTTCGAGTTCTATTACTTTTTCGTTCCAGACAACCACTGTCGTCTCACCGGAATCGTCTCTCAATGCAAATCGCATGACTACACCGTCGTTGTCGTTGTTTCGAGTAAATCCAGTTTTGCCAAAAACCGCCTTGACCACCCCAGCTATGTGCACAGTACCTGAATTGGAGTTTAAGCTACTGATTCTTGTTGTAAACTGGTTAAGAGATGGGCATACAGAGTTTTTTTCTGAGGACTCAAGTTCGATTATGCCTTTTGTGCCCAGATGTAACTCAGTTTTGCCATAGCGATCGTCTCGGGTATAACCGTGTGACAGTTTAACTATTTGTCCGGCTTTAAGTTCACCCTTTTCTACCAGTTCGGCTTTCTCATTCCAGAGCACCACACGCAACAAACCATCGTTGTCACCTATCATAAGTGTGGCTAATTTTCCGGATTTTTCTTCGCCACTAAAATTTTTAACGGGGAAAACTGCAATTAGTCGACCAGCCACATTGACATCGTACAATCCTGCGAACAGGCATCCGGAGGAGATGATGTTGTTTAGTTGGAATGTAGTTTGTGATACCTGTACCCCGAGTTTGGCTGCAATCAGCCGTAGAAGGGTTTCGTCACCCAATAGCCCGTCTGTTTTGGTTCGCTCAGCCTCAAGTTGCTCCAAGATTTGATTTTGGCTTATCTGTGAGTTTTTGGCTTGAATCTCAGCGATGAGGTCTTGGGTGGTCATTTTACGCCGACACGATAAAGAGTTTGCCGCTTTTAATTTTTGCGTTATCGTACCTCTATGGGCGTTGCGAGATCCAGATGGTTTTTGGCGGTAGATCTTTGTTTGTATAAGTGTTTTTTAAGTTGCGGTTTAGGTATGGTGCAGGGTATTTTTTTCAGGGTCTTGAGGTTTAGCGTATGATTGATTGAATAAGTAGACTTCTCAGTAATCAGCGTCTGTTTCTGCGTTTAAACAGATGGACGGACGATTGAATTGGAAGGGACTATTCGGTTGTTGCCTCTTCGTCTTTGCCATAGTAGGCGTACAGGAAGATTAGGGCAAGTGAGATGAAGATTGAGCCCATCAGGATGTATTGAAGGGTCATGAAGTATGTGCCTATATCCATCGAGGTTCCTCTATATGTTTACCCTTACTCTTGTTACTTTACATATTTAAGGAGTAGCTTTTTTCCACTCGTTCATTAACATGCCATAACAGTCGTCAGTTTCCTCAAAGGTTGCAAACCAGCCTAGATTCTGCGCAAGTTTCTGTGTCAGAAGATGATAACACATATGCACTTGTCGGTCTAGCACTCGAAAGTAGAAATCATCGCAGGTGCAGAACGCCGCTTCAGGCATTATGAGGTAGTCACGTTCTCGACCCACCACAATCCAAACCACTCGGCTGGAGGGTTTAAAAATGTATTTTTTGACTCTGCCTTCCCGTAGAGCATCGAGAGCTTTGCTGAAGCGATGCCCAAACAATTCGTAGAGAACGTTTAGATTATCACCTGATAGTATACCTGTTGCTTTGGCTTTTTTGCAAACGTCATTTAGAGTATCGATTTCGGAATTATTCATCGCTACACAGCTTACTAGAATGGAGACTGAAATTTAGGTTTTAGCCTATGTTGATGGGTTCGCCTTTTGATTTGGATTGCTCTGCTTTAGGTAACACAATTTCTAGCACACCGTTTTTGTAGGTGGAATTTGCCTCTTTCACGTGAACTTTTGCGGGCAGTTGGACTTCTTTGTAGTACTTATACTGGGAGGTGTCCACCGAGATATCGATGGAGTCTTCGGTGCCATGGAGTTTTATATCAGTTTTCTCCACCCCGGGTAGTTCTGCGACCACACGAACTTCAGTTGGTGTTTCCATGATGTCCACCAGCGGCTCACGTTCCTCTTTTACCTGCAATGGACCTTTGAGTCCCTTTTTGACGTTGCCGAACTGCTGGATTTCGGGTTTGCCATCGGAACCGATTTTTACGCTGTAACCATACACAAAAGGCCCAAGCTCTTTAACGGTGCGACCATCGGGAAGCTGGCGTTCCTTCACATATTCTTTGGGCACTTTTTTGGTGAAATCATTGAACCGCTCATCCATCATCCGTTCCATCTCCTTGAACATATCGTCTATCTCACCAAAGAAAGGGTCTTTAGCTGGACGCTGACGTTTCTTGAACCATTCAGGAAAATCTTCATTATCCGAAGACATACAATCACATGTGGTATGGAGTTTTCCAAACCAATAAATTTATTGCAAAAACAGCAACAACCGTTGGAGACAAATCGCCCGTTTTCAGTAAACAAACAACAGACTAACCCATCTTACTAATGTTATCCATATACTATACTAAACGAGCCGCTTGTTGTACTCCCGATTATCAGGCGAGTGTGATAATGTTTTTGAATTTATAGCTGATCATTACGGGGCCAAACTAAAAACGCTACAAGTAACATAATCAGAATTGATTAAACATATCTATTTCGCTTAGAGGAATATATCATGGGCTTGAAGCTTTTTTTTAATTTAGGGTATAAAAGTACGTTCAATCTACGATACAATGTGATACGATTGGTTAAATAACTGTATTCGCCTTATTTGATTCTGTTTAGAGGTACGGCTATGACTGATGTTGTGTTTGTTTTTGAAGTTCATCAACCCCATCGGCTTCGTCGCAATTTGTTTTGGGAGGGGAAAATGTTTCGGCGGCAAGCCAAAGAGGAACTTTTCGACTACTACTTCGACAATGAGGTTGATCGAGAGATCTTTAAGCGGGCGACAAGAAAATGTTATTTTCCATCAAATCAGATAATTCTAAACGTCATTGATGAGCATAAACGCAGTCGCAAACAAGCAAAATTCTCGTTTAGTGTTTCAGGGGTTTTTCTTGAGCAATGTGAAAAGTTTGATAAGGACTTGTTGGAAACTTTTCGTCAGCTTGCCAAATCGGGATGCGTTGAATTTTTGAATCAGACATACTATCACTCGATCGCTAGTCTCTATCCCCGTAAGGATGAATTTATAGCTCAAGTTCAAATGCATAAACAAACCATAAAAGATCTCACGGGCTATACGCCGATAATTTTTGAGAACACAGAACTGTTATACAACAACACCATAGCCAAAACTGTTGAGGCTCTGGGGTATCGCGGCATCTACACTGAGGGGGTGGAGAGAATTTTAGGTGAAAAATCTCCGAACTATCTCTACACACCCAAAGGTAGCAAGAAAATTCGTGTGTTGCTTCGCAACTACAAGTTGACTGATGATATTGGCTTTCGTTTCTCGGCGAGGTGGTGGTCTGAGTGGCCGCTTACAGCAGATAAATATGCGCATTGGCTGGCAACCACCAAAGGAGAAGTCATAAACATCTTTCCTGACTATGAAACGTTTGGTGAACATCACTGGCCTGAAACAGGCATCCATAGTTTCCTCCAGCATCTCCCCGATAAAATCCTAAGTTATGATCATCTACAGATGGTAATGCCCTCTGAGGTTGTTGAGAAGCATACCTCCGTGGGGGAAATCGATGTACCGGAAGCTAAAGGCACGGTTTCATGGGCAGATGTACAACGTGATCAGTCGGGGTGGCTTGGCAATGTTATGCAGTGGGCATACTATGTAGTTTTACATCGATTAGAACCACTCGTTCTGGAAGCTGGTGATGCGGTGTTTTTACGGTTGTGGCGGGATTTCCAAACAAGCGACCACCTCTACTACATGTTTACAGCGGGCGGTGGACCCGGCGAAGTGCACAGTTATTTTAGCCCCTACGAGTCGCCCATGGATGCCTTTGTCGTAGCACATACACTTATTAATGATTTTGAGGTGCGGCTAAAGCTTGCGGTTCTGGCTGCAAATGAACCGTTTTTGTTCTACACAGGTATTGGTGAAGAATGTTACACTGGCAGAAAAGTGTGGAGTCTATGGGGTTTTATAGGAGCGCTAAGTGAGGTGCCGCTTGGAGCCATTGAGTTTCATGCAGATAAAGGTGATTTTGAGAGCTGGGCACGCTTCTCGCTACGGGACACCGAATTAGCCGACAACATTAAAGCGCTTAAAATACATAGAGGAGAAAAACTGCGCAAATCCCTTGTCTGCGTCGCCAAGAAACACTTCGCAACCCAAACCCATCAAATACAGAATATCACTCAGCTGTCTTAGTGAAGTGGTTCACAGTGTTTATAAGACGATGCATTAACTATTGAATGGTACGGTGCATTAGAATGCGCGAAGAGCTTCCGTTTCCAGATAAAGTTCTGCAGACCCTCCACAACCTCTGCGCTACCGCCGCGGATTTAGCCAGACGGGGCGAGGAGGTGGCGCGGTTGTTGCAGAAAGATCCCCTTGAAATCGAGAATATTTTAGATCACTACAAAACTGAGGGATTTGCTGAAAGTTTCATAGATAACGAAGGTAAGAAACGCTATTATCTCAACGGCAGAGGAATAATTAAGGTCTGTTCGCTGTTTACATAGTATTGTGGAAATATGCGCGTCATCATTTTTTCTTGGGAATATCCTCCTCGGGTTGTAGGTCAGCTTTCTGAGTACGTTAAGGCCTTAACAACGCAACTTGCGGCCAGCAAAGTAGACGTTGATATCGTCACCTACGATGACAGCTCAACGGGTTTGACCCAAGAACCCAGCGGTGTAAAAACCATGCGTGTCAGCAACCCCGTGAAAACCCACATTGGTGTCTTAACTTGGGTGCTTACCCTAAACCAAGAGGTAGAACGCGCCGCAACCAACATTTACTATGACTCGGGCAAAAAAATCGATGTAATCGATGTTTATGATTGGCACTTTATTCCTGCCGCGATCACGCTCAAAAACGGGTTAGATATTCCCTTTATCTATTCAGTGGAGAGTTTGGAGGATCATCGGTCTCCGACAGCACAATCCTCCTACAACATGTCGATTAAAAGTATCGAGTGGCGAGGATTCTATGAGGCCACTAAGGTGAATGTGAAATCCCAGTGGATGAAAGAAGAAATCATCCGCATATACAACGTACCCCCAGAGAAGATAGCGGTTGCTCCAACTAACCAAGACACATGGACAAGCAACATCTTAAAACTATACAACTCAGCAGGGGAGGTTGCTAAATAGATGGATAAGCTATCGGTTTTGATGCTTAGCTGGGAATATCCTCCGCGAGTCATCGGGGGTATATCACCGCATATCTACTTCCTCTCTAAACATTTAGCCAAACAAGACATCAAAGCCTATGTGGTTACCTGCGATTTTCCAGGTGCCCCAGCACATGAAGTCATCGATGATGTAGAAGTATACCGAGTGGACTCCTACAAAAATCCCTCACCAGATTTCGCCACATGGGTTTATCTCATGAACATGAATATGCAAAGAGAAACCGCTACACTCATAAAAAAAATCGACGGCAAAATCGATGTTATCCATGCGCATGACTGGCTTGTCGCCAATGCTGGCATTGGATTAAAACATATCTTCCGCAAACCCCTCTTGGTGACGATGCATTCAACCGAGATGGGCAGACGCGACGGACTACATACCACCGCAGAGAGGATGATCCATGAAACCGAAGCCTGGCTTACCTATGAAGCCTGGAAAGTTATCTGTTGTAGCGACTATATGATAAACCACGTTAAATACGTCTTTGGTTTACCAAATGATAAACTAGTTATGGTTCCAAACGGCGTTAGCACCCACGACTATGGTGCAGACAAAGACTACCAAACCTTCCGCAGCAAATTCGCCTTGCCCGAAGAGAAAATAGTGCTCTTCGTTGGTCGACTAGTCTACGAAAAAGGCATCCACATCCTCATAAACGCTGTACCTAAAATACTAAGCAAGGTTAACGCGAAATTCATCATTGTTGGAAGCGGTTACATGCAAGAACAGCTCCTAAACATCGTGCGCAGTATGGGTTTAGAGCACAAAGTACTCTTTGAAGGCTTCCTTGACAACACCACTTTAATGAAACTACAGAAATGCGCCGATGTCTCTGTTGTGCCTTCGTTGTTTGAACCCTTTGGCATCGTCGCATTGGAAGCTATGGCCGCAGGAAGCCCAGTTGTCGCCTCAGATACGGGCGGACTCACAGAAATCGTCGAACATGACAGCACAGGCGTCAAAGTTTATCCCAACAACCCTGACTCGCTAGCATGGGGCATAACCAAAGTTCTCCTCGACAAGACCTACGCCCAATCCCTCCGCAATAACGCATACCGCCAAGTACAGGAGAAATATGATTGGGAAAAAATCGCTCAAAACACCAAACGCATCTACGAAGAGGTCTTGGGCGAGTACTCAAAAAGCTTCTGGGCCTAGCCAGACGGCAGAAATATGTAACACACTATTTTCCTATAATTTTCATACCTTCAGCTAAGATCCACGGTGCGACTATGGAACCCATTTGCCGTTCGTTAGCGCCTACTATTGTGATGTTTTTGAGCAGTTCAAAGATGTTGCCTGCTAGCATGATGGCTCTACAGGGATGGGTTATCTCGCCGTTTTTGATTTTCCAGCAGGGATTGGCTACTACACTAAATTCACCGCTGATAGGGTTGCTACTATGCGCTCCTTGAAGGTAGTAAATTATAAAGCCCTCTTCAACTTCGGCAAGTAGCTGTTGGGGTGTTTTGTTGCCGGGGATGATATGGAAGTTTGATGTGCTAATACTTGGGGTTGAGAGGTATTCTGCCCGTGCGGCGTTGCCGGTACTTTCTTTGTTATCTTTTTTTGCGGCATAGTTATCATAAATAAAATTTTGTAGAATACCTTTTTCGATTATTTTGGTTTTCTGCTGGGGGACGCCTTCGCCGTCAAAGGCAGCTGTGCGCAGACCTCCAGGGTATAGACCGTCGTCATAGATGTTGAGGTTTTCGGAGGCGACTTGCATGCCGATTTTGTCTTTTAGGGGTGATTGGTTGCGTTGAACGCTATCTGCTTTGATTGCGATCATGAGCGTGTAGGCAAAGAGGTCTTGGAGTGCTAATTGTGTGAGGATGACTTTGGCAGTTTGTGTTTCAACGGGTTTAGATTTGAGTGCTGAGATGGCGAGTTTGGCGGCTTCTTTACCTACTCGTAGGGGGTCGAGTTGGTGGTTTCTTGAGGCATCAAATTCAAAACAAACCGGTGTAGTTGAGTTGGTGTCTTTTGCCAGTGTGGCTAGGCTACATTCTGTTATAGTCCCTCGATCGAAGGCGGCTATGCCATTGGAGTTGGCTATGGCGTTGGCAGCGTATCCACTACCGACTCCGCCCTCGATGGGGAATACCCGTTTGTCAACTTCGCTTGCTGTATCTAGCAGGGTGGAGGCTATTTTGACAAGGTCTTCAGGACTGAGGTCAACGATTTTTTGATCAAAGGTATCCTGTGTTTTGGGGTAGGGGTTGTTTTGGGGGAGGCTATACCAGTCAGGGTCAGATTTGCTGGCTTTAGCTGCGCTCAATGCTTGTGCGGCAGCGTCTTTGATGGCTTGGGGGTCGCCGATTATGTTTGTGTATGCAAAACCTATGGCTTTGTTTATGGTGACTCGTATACCTATTCCGCGGTCGATGATGCGGTGGGTTTTGCTTATTTGTCCTAATTCGATGCCGATGTTGGTTGCTTGTCCATCATAGACGTAGGCCTCGGCCTCAGATGCGCCCAGTTTTAGGGCTGATTTAACTGCATCCTCAGCTAGACTGATTAGAAAGTTTTTTTCAAGCACTGCCACCGACAATCACCTCGCTTACGCGTATATGTGGTCCGCCGTCGCAGATAAAGGCTGTCTGGCCTTTTCCGCAACGTCCGGGGTCTATTGTGAAGTCTTTGCCGACACCGTCTACCATGTGTAGTGTTTCAAGAGTGTTACCGCTGATAGATGCGTTGCGGACAGGCGCTTGGATTTCGCCGTTTCTAATTTCATAGCCCTCTTGTATGCCTACCTGAAAGGTGCCGTCGAGACTGGCTTGTCCGCCGCGGAAGCTCTTGAAGTAGTAACCGTCTTTTATGCCTTCGAGTAACTCTTCGAGGGTTTGGTCTTTGGGTGCCATGTAGGTGCATCGCATGCGGATAATGGGCTCTACGCGGAAGTCCTCAGCGCGGGCGTTGCCGGTGGGTTGGGTGTTAAATTTTTGGGCGGTTTCTCGGTTATGCATCAGTCCTGAGACGATTCCGTCTTTTATGAGCAGGGTTTTATGACTGGCGACACCTTCATCGTCATATTTAAAGGCGCCAAATGCACCTTCGAGAGTACCGTCGTCATAGAATGTAACAAGGTCGGATCCGATTTTTTTGCCCATGTTGCTGTCAAGTAACCCGCCAGATAAGGCGAGGTCGGCCTCGGCGAGATGACCAAACGCTTCGTGTACAAACACTCCGACAACGTTTGGTCCAAGCACCACAGGAGCTTTGCCTCCTTTGGGTGGTTTGGCATTGATTTGTTCAATGGCGCGTTGGGCTACTTTTTGGCCCAGCTCCTCAGGCGGCTGGTCGTCGAAGAGTTCATAGCCTGCTGTGGAGCCGATTTCTTCTCTGCTAAAGGTAAAAGTGCCCTCAGCCTGTGCAGAGGCGGTTATGCGAGCCCAAACGTAGAGTTTGTCTTGTTCGATACTTGTGCCTTCACTGTTAACAAAAAAGTTTGTACCCATCAAATCCATGTAGTCCAATCCGCAACTCTTTATGCGGCTATCAAACCCCAAACTGGCTGTGTTTATGACAAGGGCAGTTTTTATTTTGTCCTCCATGGCAATGCTGTGGGGATTTTTTTTGGGTTTAGCGTGCACATGATCTTCAACGGTTGGTGCGGATGCAAGCTTTATGGGAGTTTTGAGACGTTGGCTTACCAGCTTTGCCATGCGGCAAGCATCCGAAACGGCTTCCTCTAGAATCGAGCTGTCCAATGAACCCACAGAAGCAAATCCCCACGCGCCATTGACTAAAACGCGGATAGCTACACCAGATTCGATACCCTGCTTGGCGGCTTCTACGCGTTCCTCCTTGAGGATAAACATGGTTTTTGCTAGTTGCTGTGCACGTGCTTCAGCATAGTTTGCGCCGAATTTGGCAGTTGCTGTGGCGGTGATTTTCTGTAAAATATCCTTCAAAGCATTTGACCTATAGAAAATAGGTTTGAGTGAGAATTAAACCATGCGTTTTAATCGCTGACTTTTATGTTAGCAAAAGTCGCTCATGCTCCGTTGCTGTACCCGCGGCACAGATAGGGGTTTAGTTTTGATCATTGAAACATCAGCAACATCGAGTGTAAGTTGTCCATATACGCCGTCGTAGCCTGGGGTGACCTTTGCTGAGCCATCGCGTACTTTTATGATTGCCTGTGCAAAGGGGGCAGTTACCACTGAGATCATTTCTTCAAATGATGCATCCATAAGCACCGAATATTCGTCCCCGAATTTCTCTATAAGGGCGTTGTAGGGTTTCCAGACGGCTTGGATCGCAGGGGAGTCGGTTCCGATGACAGCTGCGATGACTTCACTTAGAGGTAAGAGACGCTTAAAGCCAGGGGCATCGTTGCGTCTGTAGTCTGAGGGGCGATCGGCGAGCTCTTCTACACGTTGCTCGACTCCTTTGACGAGTTTTCGGCGGCAGATAGGGCAGATGTTACCGAATTTTATGGCTTCAGGTGGTGAGAGGCTGATTTTACAGTTGCGATGTCCGGTCCAGTGGTATTTGCCATAGGCTGGGTCGGTTTCGATGGTGAATTTGAAGCGTTCAGGGTCATTATCAGATATTGCGGAGGTCACATGGTTGTAGGTAAGGCTGGGGAGATCAAATACATTGGCTTCTCTGCCGATGCGCCAAGGCCAAAAGCTGTGGCAGTCGCTGTTTGATATTAGGGCGTATTTGTCTAGACCACTTAAACGCCAGTTCATCGCTGGATCAGAGGACAAGCCGGTTTCGAGGGCGTGGATGTGTTTGGTCATGTCTTGATAGCAGTCCTCAACTGTGTTAAAGCCGCTAAAAGCGCCAAAAATGCTAAACCAAGGTGTCCAAGCGTGCGCGGGGAAGATCAGGTTATCTGTGCTGACAGCCATGACTTCTTCGACGAGCTGAGGCGCGGTGCAATCCAAGATGGGGCGACCATCGGAAGCTAAATTCCCAAAGGGCGTCAGCCGCTCATTAATTTGATCAGCTGTCTCTATGCTTGGGGTTAATATGACATGATGTATTTTTTTGGATTGCCCTTTGTAGTCAAAGATTGTACAGACTTCTGTTTGAAGCACAAAACACACAGGTGAATCGACACTGGCAAGCTTGAATAGACCTGTATCTGCTTGAGGGACAAGGGTTTCGCGGATTTCTTTTAGCCACAATGGATGAGTAAAGTCACCTGTACCCACCAAGTTGAGCCCTTTGATTTTTGCATACTTTGCTATTTCACATAGACTCATTTGTTCGCTGGTCGCGCGGCTGTATCGACCGTGAATATGAAGATCAGCAATTACTCGAATTAGCAAACATCCCCTTAACTACTTAAAGCTTGTTTAAAGTTGGGGTTATAGGTTAGCGGTGATAGATTAAGTTTGCTCGATATTATTCCACTATCCTTTCCCAAAACCATTTTTTCTAAATAACTCCCTTTGAGGAATACGGCCTCACCGCTTGTTAGTTATATCAAAGATTACGGGCTTAACTGATTAGAGGGATCTTAATGTAGAAAACACCCATCACCAGTATACGTTTACACTACGTTACTTATGCATATTGAATACGACTCTTATAGACAAGTGCAATAATCAACACCACTATTATTATCGAACATAGAATAAGTACTAAGAGAAACTCTGTCAAGGGAAACCGTATTATTATCAGGTCAGTTTGTGGTTCAGTTTGGTTTGTGGAAGAGGGGGAGTAAGGAGGATACCGGGTTTGTTTATTGTCGTTGGGGTTTGATTTGTAATCTAGTGGTCCATGCCACCAAAGATTCCAAAAGTTGGCTGATGAGTTGTCGGGTTTGCGGGTTAGTTAGATTTCCCTTTTCATCTACGTTGTTTGATGCGTCGGAGAGCATCACTTCGGGACGGTTAATCGGGTGCATATCAAGGAAAACAAAAACTTGTCTTAGGTGATATTGGGCTCTAGCACCGCCGAATTTTCCTCCAGAGGCGCTCATGATGGCAACAGGTTTACCTTCTAAGGGGTTACCTTTGGGGGGTCGACTGGCCCAGTCTAGGGCGTTTTTGAGAACACCTGAGAGGGAATAGTTGTATTCGGGAGTTGCGATGAGTAAAGCATCTGCAACGCGTACTTTTTCTTTGAACTCCCTAACTTTAGGGGGCAAGTTGCTTTCCAAGTCAGCGTTGTATAAGGGGATGCCCTCTAGATCATACGTTTCTATGGCCATTATTGGTGGCGCTACCTCTACGGCGGCACGAATTAAAGCCTTGTTATAAGAACCAGCGCGTAAGCTTCCCGCAAACGCCAGAACCTTGATTTTATCTGTCAAAAGAACACCAAAAAGAGTAGGTTAAATAGCGATTTAAAGTTACTGATGAACCAGAATAGAAGATCAATGCAATATTTTTTTATTGCGCCGTAGTGCACCTACATTTATGCATGAATGGGCTTTAGCTGAATCTATCCTTGTTTCTGCACAACAAATCGCAGAGCAAGAACATCTAGTGATAGTTTCAGAAGTTACCATTCGGGTAGGAGAACTCCAACAGGTGGAACCACCGATTCTGCGGTTTGCCCTAAAACAGATGCGACAAGGCCTATTGGAGGGCGCTAAATTTCGAATCCTTAAAGCAAAATCTACCATGAAATGTCGCGTTTGCGGCGCCACCTGGCATTACAACGCCAAAAAACTTGACAAAGATACCGCTGAGGCTATACATTTTGTGCCCGAAGTTGTCCATAGCTACATTAAGTGTCCCAAATGCGGCAGTCCCGACTTTGAAATCGTAGGTGGTCGCGGCGTCTGGCTTGAGGACATAAAAGGAGTCAAGCATAGTGGTTGATCCCCGCATGAGCATAATCGGTGAGCGCCTAGCAAAAATAGGGCGTGTTGTGGCGATTTCCAGCGGTAAGGGTGGCGTTGGCAAAAGCATGGTTGCATCGACACTGGCACTCGCACTTGTTAGAGACGGCTTTAGAGTGGGATTGTTCGACGCAGATTTTACAGGTCCCTCAACACACATAATTCTTGGTATCGCTCAAGATGTGCAACCTAAAGAGGATCGGGGGCTAGTCCCAGCTGAAGTGGAGGGTTTGAGTTATATGTCGCTGGTTTATTTTATCGGTGATAAGCCAGCACCTCTGCGTGGAGTGGATGTTTCAAACGCACTTATCGAGTTGTTGTCGGTTACTCAGTGGGGTAGGCTTGATTTTCTCATAATCGATATGCCTCCGGGTATTGGGGATGCGGTACTGGATTTGGTACGGCTGGTTAGAAAAATTGAGTTTTTGATTATCACTACGCCGTCGCTTTTGGCTTTTGAGGTTGTTAAAAAACAGGCGGCTCTGCTGGGCGAACTTAAAATGCCCCTAATTGGTGTTCTAGAAAACATGAAAAGGGATAACGCAAGTGTTATCGAAGAGCAAACTAAGAAACTTGGGCTAAAATATTTGGGTGCAGTTAGTTTTGATTTAAAAGTGGAAGCAGCTATTGGTAATCCAGCTAAACTCTTAGGTACTGCCTTAGGAGAAACAATGGGTACAATAGAGAAGGCTCTTGCCGAAAAAAGGGAATTTTGATGCCCCTGAAAGCAGTGATTTTTGATTTCATCGGTACTTTAGTTAACTGTAGAGACTACAATATGGTTGACTCTGAAGCTAAGCTCTATTCTGCATTGATATCTGAGGGATTTGATATAGAGAAAGATAGATTTTTGGTATCTTATAAAGAGACACACCAGAAATATCGTAAAGTTCGTTATGAGCAGTTCAGAGAGGTGACTAATGCTGTGTGGGTTTCTGAGGCGTTGTGCAACCTAGGCTTTAAAGTAACACCCGAGAATAGGCAGGTTAAGACTGCTCTTAACGTATTTTTTCAAGATTTTCTTGACACCTTAGAACTCAGGAGAGGTGCAAAGCAACTCCTAAACCAGATATCCCAGCAGTATCGGGTGGGTTTAATTAGCAACTTTACCCATGCGCCTGTCATCCACAAAGGTCTTCGGAAAATAGGCATACATAACTGCTTCAATGCGGTTGTCATCTCCCAAGATGTGAAATGGCGAAAGCCCAGTCCTAGAATTTTCTGTGATACCCTAATCCGGCTTGGCGTTCAGGCGCATGAAGCGGTGTTCATAGGAGACAGCCCCACAGAAGATATTGGGGGCGCCAAGGAGGCAGGTTTGAAAACGGTGTTTATACCCTCACAGTTCAACAGTCTAGATGATTTAGCCCAAAGTAAACAGGCTCCAGACGGAATAGTAGAAAGACTAGAAAGTATTCCTCAAAAACTACGCCAAATTTTTGTTGCTGTTTAATATTATAATTAGAGCGTGTAGAGAGAAATTAGGCTTCGATATGTTTTTACGTTTAGAACTATCTTTCTTTGTGAACTGCCGTGATTGGAAAGTTAGTGACGTTTGATGAGGCTAAACGAGCTGTTGAAAGCAATTTTAAGCCTCAGCCACCAGATGTGGAGGAAACGGTGTTGTTGGAAGCTTGTAACCGGGTGCTGGGTATTGATGTTGTAGCGTCGGTGGATATTCCGGGTTTTAACATTTCAGCCGTCAAGGGTTATGCACTTAGCTCTCAGGATACTGTAGCAACAACCGAAGATAGCCCCACAGCATTCAAAGTTGAGCAAACAGTTGTTGCTGGAGAACAGCCCAGATTTAGGCTCTCAAGGGGGGAAGCTGCGGAGGTTTTGATGGGCGCGATTCTTCCGCAAGGTGCAGATGCAGTTATAGCCACTCAAGATAGTCAACGCACAGATGACACCCTGCAGGTTTTTGGGAAGGTTTTTCAGGGCGAAAACGTGCATCAAGCGGGCGCAGACATTCAGAAAGGCACCGTTGTGCTTCGGAGAGGGCAGGTTTTGGGTTCTGCTGAAATCGGCGTTTTAGCGGCTTTGGGGTTCACACAGGTTATGGTTTTGAGAATTCCTATGGTTGCGGTTTTCTCAGTCGGAACCGAAATAGGTGAGCTTGGCAAACCGTTGCCTCCCGGGAAAACTTTCGATGTGGCCGCCTACAGCCTCTGTACTACCGTGATGGAATGCGGAGCCAAACCCGTCTGCTTGGGCGTAGTTCCAGACGACAAAGAGGCAATTATGCGGATGCTTCGGACTGCAACAACATCAGCCGACATGGTTGTGGTTTGTTCAAACACAGATATCGCTGAGATGACAGATTCATTGGGTAAACCCGGGGTCGTTGTCAGGGGTATTGCAGTAAAACCAGGCAGACAAACCGCCATTAGTTTTGTAGGTGAAAAACCTGTTTTCATATTGCCGGGCAACCCTTCGGCGGCGCTGTTGATGTTTCAGTTGTTTGCACGGTCATTAGTGCAACGTTTAGGCGGCAGACCTGTTTTAGGCTTAAAAACCGTGGTGGCATATGCTGGCTCGAGAATGTTTAGTGCTAAAGGCAACCGTGCCTATGTGCTGGTTCAGCTCAATTTTGATGAGAAATGTCGTTTAATCGCTGAACCTCTTGAAGCCATGGGTGCTGTGTCGGCTCTATTGAGTGCTGTGGGGTTTGTGGAGGTCCCGGAGAACACGCAGTATGTAGATGTAGACCAAGAGGTTACGGTTATACTGTTTCGTGGTTTAACTAACAAGGGTTAAGCTTTTCTCTCGTTTAATTTTAATCAGCACTATCGCTGTCACTATCCAAGTGAGTCCCGCGTAGGTAAGCATGCTTAGTGCAACCAACACGTTGCTAAGGCCTACGTAGTAGAGCGTATAGAGTGAAAACACGGTATTAGTAACCAGCAGAATAAACACCAACCATGGCCCCCAAGCACGTTTTGATAGAAGGCTGTAGGCAGTTATGAGGCTGATTATACTCAAAAAGCCTAAATGCGGCGGGAAACTAGTAAGCGGCAGAGAAATCAACAGAAGTATACCTGCAAATCCATAGAAAACTATGGCTACCAACTGGCTACTACTGAGACCCCTAAGTTTGGCCGCTATGGACACAACATATTCGCCTACCATATGCATATATGAATAACTAATAATTTTTGCGGCTAACTATCTGCGTAGCTTACCAGTCAAAAACTTGGAACAAAACTAAAAAACTAATTGCGACTGCCAAAATGTATAATGATCGGCATATACAGCTTAGCTTATAAGAGAGCGCGACAGACTAAGCCGAAATCTGGAATCAGGTCATAAAAACTAAGGCTATAACCAGAAATGGGTGCACATATGTGAGTCGAGAAGCAGAATTGGTTGTGTTCACAATTGGGTATTCCACGCGGTCGCTTGAAGAAGTCATAGAGCTGCTTAAAATTTATGACATCACAGTGCTATCAGATATTCGTACGGTGCCTCAAAGCCGCTACAATACTCAATTCAACAAAGAAACTCTCTCAGAGAATCTCAAACGTAGCGGCATTAAATACCTTCATCTCCCCGGAGTCGGTGGTTTGCGTCATCCTAAACCCAACAGCATCAACCTTGCAGTTGAGGGGCAACTTCGCGGCTATGCCGACTACATGCAGACTAAAGAATTCACTGAGCAACTCCTAAAAATAATGGTACTAGCACAAGAAAACCGGTTAGTGTTGATGTGCGCAGAGGCGTTGCCCTATAAATGTCACCGGATACTAATCAGCGATGTGTTAACAGCACGACATGTGCGTGTACTACACATCATAAGCAAAGAGAATACAGTTACGCATAAAATTAACGAACTGGCACATGTGGATGGTGTGAGGGTATCTTATCCGCTCTATACTAAAGAGACACCCCAGAGAACACTTAGTGATTTCGGAACCACCTAAGAATGGTTATGTTGTTTGGTTGTTGACAACAATTTTTTAAGAAATCAAAATCAAAAACAGGTAGCAACAAGGGTTAAGCATGCAAAAGAACCTCAATCAAACAGAATATATCAACTAACCCTTTTTGGGGTCTATGGAAAGCAACATCGATCTAGCAGATTCTTGCAAGTTTCCCTGGTTTCTTTGGCTTTAGCGGCTTTTTAGCCTTCGCCGCTTTTGAATACCATAACCCTTGGTTTCTATGCCTATTTGTCTTTTTTACTCTTCAAAGAATTTAAACACTGGACCTGAAACTCAAGTATCATGCGCTTTAGGAATTAGGCGCTTTAGGAATAATAGACGTAATAACCAGCTCGCTTGGAATAGCAGGCATAAGTGCTGTGTGATAAAAACAGACAACAAGGATGAATTAGGAAATGTGGGTATATATCGATGGTAGTAAATGTTCAAAGATTTGGCTATGCCATGTAACTTTATTGGTTATGTTGTGAAGTTTTTTGGAGTTTGGCTATGAAGAAGCCGTTACATTGGTGAATATGAGGGTAGAGTCGGCGGCATTCTGTTAGGCCGGCTAATCCGGGTGAACCGAATTCGGGTGTAATCGGAGTTAGTTTAAAGTTAGGATGTTCTTTTAGGAATTGTTCCACTACACCTTCATTTTCTTCTATGGTTATGCTACAGGTGGAGTATGTTAAGGTGCCGCCGGTTTTGACTTTTGGCACACAGTTGTTGATCAACTGTTGCTGAATTTTGCTCATATTGGCTATGGATTTTGGGCTCAGACGCCATTTTGCTGAAGGTTGCTTGGCAAACACTCCGGAACTGGTACAGGGCGGGTCGAGAATCACCAAATCAGCTTCGCCTACAAATGGAATCGACATGCGGGCATCTGCGACCAGCGGCTCTGCGATTTTGGCTTCCATTCGCTCAATTTCTTTCTGCCAGGTATGCATGCGTTTAGCCGAGAAATCCACTGAAATTATGTTTCCGTGGTTTTGCATGAGCTGGGCAAAAAAGGTTGTTTTTGCTCCAGGTGCTGCACAGACGTCAAAAACTGTGTTGTCAGGTGCTGGGTTTGCGGCTTGAACGGCAAAACAGCTGGCTTTATCTTGTACATAGAACAAACCGGATTTGAGGCTTGGAGAAGTGTTTAGGGGTGTTTTTTGTGCTATTACTTTATAGGTGTACCTTAGGGGTTGGACTTTTTCGAGTTTGATGTTTTCAGCTGTGAGTTTTTGGAGAATTTCTTCTTCGGGTGCCACTAGGGTGTTTATACGGATATAGGTGGGTGGTGGGGTGAGGCTGCCTTTGAGGAACGCGTCTGCTTCTTGGTTGCCAAAGAGGTTGATGCAGTACTCTACAAACCATGTTGGATGATAGGTTTCAAGGGCTATTTGCTCGGTTTTGTTGGTAGTTTCTATGATTGGTGCAAGTGGGCGGGTTAAGAGGAAACCCAAATGGGATTCGACTTCACGCATGGTTTGCCAGCCCAATATCGAGCGGCCTAGACTTGCGATGGATTGGGCTTCTTTGAGGGGGAGTTTGTCCCAGTTCTTGGCAACACGGGTTTGGTACACGTAGAGGCGTAGGAATGCCTGTAGGCCCTGAGTGTATTCGTCTGTTTTTTTAGGTGTGATTACGGTATTGATGAATTTGTCGATGAGGTTTTTGCGGCGGGTAGTTTCAACGACGAGTCCGTATGCTAAGCGGATGGCTCCAGCGTCTTTTATGCCTAACTGTTTTGTGGTGCGCAACAGTGCTGAGCGTTCATTGAGCCGGCGTATCTCCATCCAGCTCATGGTTTCGATTGCAATTGTCCAAGCTTCCCGTAGCAAATTTTCATCACACTCAAAGCAAATACGGCGTCCTAAATAAGGGAATTCACAGGATCTGTTACTTCAGGTCATCAGCCACATATGTTTATGAATTCTCCGTCGTGTGGTGTTGTGTTCTTTGACAAGCTCCATAAATGGATGGAGGTGACGGTAGTTGTCAAGAAGACAAATTCGAGAAGAAACGGACTTTAATAGAGGAAAAATGACGGTACAAGAAGC